>NZ_JBEZZR010000001.1:0-408172 GCF_040639325.1 Actinoplanes sp. NPDC023936
AGGAGCACCTGCTACACCCATACCCGACCAACACATCGATCTTGATCAGAGTGACGGCCGTTCACTCCAAAGCATGTGCGAAGTACGGGGCTAGAAGGCGCCGTCCGGGGCCTTGTCGAGCTCCGAGTCCGGGGTCGCGGCCGGGTTCGACGGCGCCGGCACCCCGCGCACCACGGCCCGGATCGCCGCCGCCACGGCCGGCGTCACCCGGTTGTCGAAGACGCTCGGGATGATCACGGTGGGGTTCAGCTTGTCCTCGCCCACCACGTCGGCGATCGCCCGGGCCGCCGCGAGCGCCATCTCCTCGGTGAACTCCTCGGCGCTCACGTCGAGCATGCCGCGGAACACGCCGGGGAACGCCAGCACGTTGTTGATCTGGTTGGGCTGGTCGGAGCGGCCGGTCGCCACGATCGCGGCGTGCTTGCGGGCCTCGCGCGGGTCGACCTCGGGGTCCGGGTTGGCGAGCGCGAACACGATCGACTTGTCGGCCATCTTGGCGATGTCCTCGCCGGTCAGCAGGTTGGGGGCGCTGACGCCGATGAAGACGTCCGCGCCGACGATCGCGCCGGGCAGGTCACCGGAGTAGTTGCTCTTGTTGGTGTGGTCGGCCAGCCACTGCCACGTCTCCGACATGTCGGGCATCCCGCGGTGCAGGGCGCCCTTCCGGTCGTACGCGATGATGTCGCCCACGCCCTGGCGCAGCAGCAGCTTCATGATGGCCGTGCCGGCCGCGCCCGCGCCGGAGACGACGACCCGGACGTCCTCGAGGCGCTTGCCGACCACTCGCAGCGCGTTGGTCAGCGCCGCCAGCACGCAGATCGCTGTGCCGTGCTGGTCGTCGTGGAAGACCGGGATGTCCAGCAGCTCCCGCAGCCGGGCCTCGATCTCGAAGCACCGCGGCGCCGCGATGTCCTCCAGGTTGATCCCGCCGTACGCCGGAGCGATCGCCTTCACGATCGCCACGATCTCGTCGGTGTCCTGGGTGTCGAGCACCACCGGCCAGGCGTCCACGCCGCCGAACCGCTTGAACAGGGCGGCCTTGCCCTCCATGACCGGCATCGCGGCGGCCGGCCCGATGTTGCCGAGCCCGAGCACCGCGGAGCCGTCGCTGACCACTGCCACGGTGTTGCGCTTGATGGTGAGCCGGCGCGCGTCGGCCGGGTTCTCGGCGATCGCCATGCAGACGCGCGCCACGCCCGGCGTGTACGCCCGGGACAGCTCGTCCCGGTTACGCAGAGCGACCTTGGAGTTGACCTCGATCTTACCGCCGAGGTGCAGCAGGAAGGTCCGGTCGGAGACCTTGCGGACGTCGACGCCGTCCTGGTCCTCGAGCTGCTTGACGACCTGGTCGGCGTGCGCCGCGTCGGCGGTGTCGCAGGTCAGGTCGACGATCACGTGGGTGGCGTCGGAATCCACCACGTCCAGCGCCGTCACGATCGCCCCGGCTTCACCCACACAGGTGGTGAGCCGGCCGATGGACGAGGCGTCCGCGGTTACGGCGATGCGAATCGTGATCGAGAATCCTGCGCTCGGCAGGCGGGTGGTCACCACGGTGTTCCCTCCGACGTTGGTGGGTGAGTCTCCGCATTGTCGCTCTTGCGGAATAGCGTGCACCGTTGCGGTGGTTACCAGAGAGTTGGATTTCGACTGTCAGAGCGTCCGGGTCGGTTATGTGGATGCGCCCAGCGGCGCGACGTGCCACGATCGGGCCGGAGGAGGTCACTTTTGCGAAACACCTACCAGGCACCCGTGCTGGACGAGCCCGACCTGACCACCGGTGAGCTCGAGCTGGAAGAGCGTCATTCGCTGCGGCGTGTGGCGGGTCTCTCCACGGAGCTGACCGACATCACCGAGGTCGAGTACCGCCAGTTGCGACTCGAAAGAGTGGTGCTGGTCGGCGTCTGGACCGAGGGCAGTGTCGCCGACGCGGAGAACTCGCTGACCGAGCTCGCCGCGCTGGCCGAGACCGCCGGATCCCAGGTGCTCGAGGGTTTGATCCAGAGACGTAAGCAACCCGACGCGGCCACGTTCATCGGTCGCGGCAAGGTCGACGAGCTGCGCGACGTGGTGCTCAGCACCGGCGCCGACACGGTCATCTGTGACGGCGAGCTCTCCCCGTCCCAGCTGCGTAACCTCGAACAACAAGTCAAGATCAAGGTCGTCGACCGTACGGCGCTGATCCTCGACATCTTCGCCCAGCACGCGAAGAGCCGCGAGGGCAAGGCCCAGGTCGAGCTGGCCCAGCTGCAGTACCTCCTGCCGCGACTGCGCGGCTGGGGTGACTCGCTTTCCCGTCAGGGCGGCGGCGCCGGTGGCGGCGCGGGCGGGGGCGGTGTCGGCACGCGTGGTCCCGGTGAGACCAAGCTGGAGACCGACCGCCGCCGGATCAACACCCGGATCGCCAAACTGCGGCGTGAGATCAAAGCCATGAAGACGGTACGGGAGACCAAGCGGTCCCGCCGTTCCGCGAGTGGTGTCCCGGCCGTGGCGATCGCCGGTTACACCAACGCCGGCAAGTCCAGCCTGCTGAACCGGCTGACCCAGGCCGGCGTGCTGGTGGAGGACGCGCTCTTCGCCACGCTGGACCCGACGACCCGGCGGACCGCCGCGGAGGACGGCCGTGTCTTCACGCTGTCCGACACTGTCGGTTTCGTCCGGCACCTGCCGCACCAGATCGTGGAGGCGTTCCGCTCCACGCTGGAGGAGGTGGCCCAGGCCGACCTGGTGGTGCACGTCGTGGACGGCGCCCACCCGGACCCCGAGGGTCAGGTCAGCGCGGTCCGTGAGGTGCTGAGCGAGGTCGGCGCCGACCGGATTCCCGAGCTGCTGGCGGTCAACAAGGTCGACGCCGCCGACGAAGAGACGATCCTGCGACTCAAACGGACATGGCCGGACGCCGTCTTCGTGTCGGCGCGGTCCGGAGCGGGCATCGACGAGCTGCATGCGGCCATCGCCGAGCGGCTGCCCCGCCCCGCCGTCGACATGATGGTCCTGGTGCCCTACGACCGGGGTGACCTGGTGGCCAGGGTGCACCGGTCCGGTCAGGTGCTGCAGTCCCGACACCTGGACGACGGGACCGAGCTCCGGGTCCGGGTGAGCGAGGAGATCGCCGCTGAGCTGGAGGCTTTCCGGCTCTGAGGGGAGACCTTCGAGATCGCTCTCACCAGCGTTGATCCACACGTAATACCGGGGGACGACGCCGCGTGCGACACTGTTCGGATGCGGCGTCTCGTCTTCTCGATCATCGTGGCCATGGGCTTCGTGATGGTCGGTTCCTCCAGCGCGTCCGCCGAGGACCCGACACCCGCGCCGACGGTGAGTGCCAAGGCGACACCCGGCAAGAAACTCTGCAAGATCGTCGACAAGCGGCTGGACGAGATCTCCGGTCTGGTCGCGACGGACACCGGTTACGTCGTGATCGACGACGGCACCACCGAGGAAGCCAAGCGCAAGATCTTCTTCCTCAACAAGAAGTGCGTCGTCACCAAGGAGCAGGAGTACAGCGGCGCCGGTCCGCTGGACCCGGAGGACATGGTCCTGTCGGCGGACGGCAAGACGATCTGGATCGCCGACATCGGTGACAACGCGGTGCGGACCGAGGGCGCGGACCCCCGCAAGGCGGTCGCGGTCTGGAAGATGGCGGCCGACGGCGAGAAGAAGCCGACGCTGTACCGGATGACCTACCCGGACGGTGACAACCACGACGCCGAGGCGCTGCTGATCGACGGCGACGGCGTGCCGATGGTGATCACCAAGGAGATCGGCGCGACGGCCGGGGTCTACAAGCCGTCCGCCGCCCTGGTGGCGAAAAGCACCGACGGTGTGCCGATGACGAAAGTGGCCGACCTGAAGGTCAACGCCACCGAGACGGCCGGCAACGCGCTGGCCCGGATCGGCAACAAGACGATCACCGGTGGCGCGGTGGCCCCGGGCGGCGCCAAGGTCGCGCTGCGCACCTACACCGACGCGCTCGAGTGGGACGTGGAGAACGGTGACGTGGTGGCGGCCCTGAAGAAGGAGCCACGGACCACCGGCCTGCCGAACGAGCCGTTCGGTGAGGCGATCTCGTACAGCCCGGACGGCAAGTCCTTCGTCACCGTCTCGGACATGAACGGCGACCAGAAGACCGCCAACAACATCCGGGAGTACACGCCGGCCACCGAGGTCGCCGCGATCTCGAAGAAGTCCGGTCAGGACACCACCGGCGCCGCGTGGTACACCGATCTGGACAATCTGACCTACCTGGTCGCCGGTGTCGGCGGACTCGGCCTTCTCCTGGTGGCGGCCGGTGTCTTCGGCATCGTGCGGTTCCGCAAGTCCCCGCAGGCGATCGCGGCCGCCGAGGCCGACGACCTGCCCGGCGGCCTGAACACCGACGACCCGGAGACCGAGCTGATCGGGGTCGGCGGACTGCCCCAGCGGACCCCGGCGTACGGGCGTCCCGGCGGGGGAGCCGGCCCGGTCTACGGCGGCGCCCAGGCCGGTCCGCCGCCGGGCGCCCCGGGCCCGCAGCGGGGTGGCACCGGCGTCTACGGCGGTGCTCCGGCGGGCGCGCCGGCCGGAGCAGCCGCCGGTGGTGGCGGGCAGTACGGCCGGCCGGCCGGCCCGCAGCCGCCGCGTGGTCCGCAGCAGGGGGGGCCGCAGAAGGGGGGCGCCGCCCCGCGTGGTCCCCAGCAGGTTCCGCCGCGCGGTCCGCAGCCGGGTGGCGCCGGCCCGCGTGGTCCGCAGCCTGTTCCGCCGCGTGGCCCGCAGCCGGGTGGCGGCGCGCGTGGTCCGCAGCCGGGTGGCGCCGGCCCGCGTGGTCCGCAGCAGGGTGGTGGCCCGCGTAGCCCGCAGCCTGTTCCGCCGCGCGGTCCGCAGCCGGGGGGCGCCGGCCCGCGTGGTCCGCAGCCTGTTCCGCCGCGCGGTCCGCAGCCGGGTGGCGGCGCGCGTGGTCCGCAGCAGGGTGGCGCTGGTCCGCGTGGCCCGCAGCAGGGTGGTGGCCCGCGTGGTCCCCAGCAGGTTCCGCCGCGTGGCCCGCAGCAGGGCGCTCCGCGGGGTCCGCAGCAGCCGCCGCCGAGCCGCGGCCCGAAGCCGCCGCCCGGTCGCGGCGGCGGTGGTGGCGGCGTCTACGGCGGTGGCGGTCGCCCGGACGACCCGGACTACCACCGCTGACGCGCGAGCACGGCGACGCACCGCCGCAGGGCGGCAAGAAGCACGGCGACGCACCGCCGCAGGGCACCAGTAAGCACGGCGGCGCACCGCCGTAAGGCGTCAGGAAGCACGGAGAAGGCCGGCCCTCACCGGGGCCGGCCTTCTCGCCGTTCTCGGCTCAGACGCGGCGCAGGACGGCCACGACCCGGCCCATGATGGTGGCGTCGTCACCGGGGATCGGGTCGAACGCCGGGTTCGCCGGCATCAGCCAGACGTGCCCGTCGCGCTGGCGGTAGCTCTTCACGGTGGCCTCACCGTCGATCATCGCGGCCACGATGTCGCCGGCCTCGGCGGTGGGCTGCTGGCGGACCACCACCCAGTCGCCGTTGCAGATCGCCGCGTCGATCATCGAGTCACCCTTGACCTCGAGCATGAACACGTCGCCTTCACCGACGAGCTCGCGCGGCAGCGGGAAGAAGTCCTCCACCGTCTGCTCGGCGAGGATCGGGCCACCGGCGGCGATCCGGCCCACCAGGGGCACGTAGGCCGGCTGCGGCCGGGCGGCGCGCAGCGCCTCGTCGTCGACCATCTCGCCGGGCATGCGGACGTCCACGGCGCGCGGCCGGTTCGGGTCGCGGCGCAGATAACCCTTGGTCTCCAGGGCCTTCAGCTGGTAGGCCACGCTGGACGGGGAGACCAGGCCGACGGCCTCGCCGATCTCCCGCACGCTCGGCGGGTACCCGTAGCGCTCCACCCAGTCGCGGATGAACTCCAGGATGCGGCGCTGCCGTGCGGTCAGGTCCGGGGCGACGACCTCGGGGGCGTGCCCGACCGGGGTGACCGAGCGCAGCTGGGGCGCGTCACCGCTGCGGGCCCGGTTCGGTGAGCGGCGGCGGATGCTGGCCGGGGCGGCGGCCTCGGCCCTCTTGACGGACTGCTGCCCGGGTGTTTGCTTCGTGCGGTCGTCGGTCGACACGTCCGCCCTCCCTGTCGGCCAGTGCCATCCGGCACGTGGTGCGTCGCGGAGCCGGACCCACGCTGTGGGGATGACGTCTGCCCGGCTGACCCCTCTTGACGGCAAACCGTAATAGGGACATGCGACATATTCAAACATCTGTACGATCTTTCTCCGGCGTGTCGCGCCCGAGGACTCGACTTCCGTACGCGTGTTCTGATAGACCGTCGTACGGGCGTTCTATCGAACGGGTGTCCGAGAGAGGGGTCGTCATGGTTTCCAGTGGGATGCGACACGCGGCGCCGCCCGTGCGACTCACCCGGCGTGGCCGCGCCGTTCTGCTCGGTGTCTATCTCCTTCTCGCGGTGCTGGCGAGTGTCGTGTTGTTCACTACCGCGTCGCAGGGCTGACCAGCGCCGTTCGCTGTCCCTTCGTGGTCACCGGACGAGTGGGGTGTCCGGATCTCCGGCGCGTCGCGTCACCCCCGCCCGCTGCGCCGAGTGATCGTGGCATCACCCCTGGTGGTGAGCTTGAAAAACCCGGCGCGTCGGCATGCGGCTGAACTTGCGCCGCCGTCCGCCGGGGCATAGCGTTGACCCCAACATCTAGTGGTTACACGGATGTAAGTCATCCACAGGTTGGGTTTCCCTCTCCCCGGTTATCCACATGCCGTCCACAGCCTCGCATCGGTTCCGACCAAGGCGAAGCTGTGCTTCTGCGTGTCCGCGAGCCGGTTCGGGGGGAATCCGGAGGGGGTTCGCGGTGCGCTGCCCGTATTGCCGGCACGCCGACTCACGCGTGGTCGACTCGCGTGAGGCCGACGACGGTCAACTGATCCGTCGCCGCCGGTCGTGCCCCGAGTGCGGCAAGCGGTTCACCACGGTCGAGGAGGCGGTTCTCGCGGTGGTGAAGCGCAGTGGCGTCACCGAGCCCTTCAGCCGGACCAAGATCATGAGCGGCGTCCGGAAGGCCTGTCAGGGCCGTCCCGTCGACGAGGACTCGATCGCGCTGCTCGCGCAGCGCGTCGAGGAGACCGTCCGGGCCCGGGGCGCCGCCGAGATCCCCAGCCACGAGGTGGGCCTGGCGATCCTCACGCCGCTGCGTGAGCTCGATCAGGTGGCCTATCTCCGGTTCGCGAGTGTCTACAAGGCGTTCGATTCTCTGGACGAATTCGAGAAAGAGATCGCCGCGCTTCGCGAAGCACCCGCCGTCAGGGAACCCGGGACGCGACACGCCGTCGCGCCGCGGTCCGGCACGCGGGCGCCAAAGCTCAACGGCTGATCACGGCCGACATTCAGCTACACCTTTCCGCGGGTACTACGAGGGGGAGCACATCCTTATGGCCGGAGACGGCATCACAGCAGGTCGCCAGCGCAGCCGGACGAACGGCGCGGGCGCGGCGACCAGGGGGCTGCATGTGGAGCGGGTGTGGACGACGGAGGGCGTTCACCCGTACGACGAGGTGGAGTGGGAACGCCGCGACGTCGTCATGACCAACTGGCGTGACGGCTCGATCAACTTCGAGCAGCGCGGCGTGGAGTTCCCGGCGTTCTGGAGCGTGAACGCCGCGAACATCGTCACGACCAAGTACTTCCGCGGAGCGGTCGGCACGCCGGAGCGCGAGGTCTCGCTCCGCCAGCTGATCGACCGCGTGGTGAGCACCTACCGCAAGGCGGGCGAGGAGCACGGCTACTTCGCGTCGCCGGCCGACGCCGAGGTCTTCGGCCACGAGCTCACCTGGATGCTGCTGCACCAGGTCTTCAGCTTCAACTCGCCGGTCTGGTTCAACGTCGGCACCAAGTCGCCGCAGCAGGTCAGCGCGTGCTTCATCCTCTCCGTCGACGACTCGATGGACTCGATCCTCGACTGGTACAAGGAAGAGGGTCTGATCTTCAAGGGTGGCTCCGGCTCCGGCGTCAACCTCTCCCGGATCCGCTCCTCCAAGGAGCTCCTCTCCTCCGGCGGCACCGCGAGCGGCCCGGTCAGCTTCATGCGTGGCGCGGACGCCAGCGCGGGCACCATCAAGTCCGGCGGCGCCACCCGGCGTGCCGCGAAGATGGTCATCCTCGACGTGGACCACCCGGACATCGAGGAGTTCGTCCAGACCAAGGCGCGCGAGGAAGACAAGATCCGCGCGCTGCGGGACGCCGGCTTCGACATGGACCTGGGCGGCGCCGACATCGTCAGCGTGCAGTACCAGAACGCCAACAACTCGGTGCGGGTCAGCGACGAGTTCATGCGGGCGTACGAGGAGGGCACCGAGTTCGGCCTGCGCGGCCGGCTCAACGGCGAGGTCATCGAGACCATCGACGCCAAGAAGCTCTTCCGCGACATCGCCAAGGCCGCGTGGGAGTGCGCCGACCCCGGCCTGCAGTACGACGACACCATCAACGACTGGCACACGAACCCCGAGACCGGCCGCATCACCGCGTCCAACCCCTGCTCGGAGTACATGTCGCTGGACGACTCGTCCTGCAACCTCGCCTCGCTCAACCTGATGAAGTTCCTCCGCTCCGACGGCGGCTTCGAGGTGGAGAAGTTCGTCAAGAGCGTCGAGTTCATCATCACCGCGATGGACATCTCGATCTGCTTCGCGGACTTCCCGACCGAGAAGATCGGGGTCACCACCCGCGCCTACCGCCAGCTCGGCATCGGGTACGCGAACATCGGCGCCCTGCTGATGGCGTCCGGCCTGCCGTACGACTCGGAGGCCGGCCGTGGCGTGGCCGCCGCGATCACCTCGCTGATGACCGGCACGGCGTACCGCCGCTCGGCCGAGCTGGCCGGCATCGTCGGCGCCTACGACGGCTACGCCCGTAACGCCGACGCCCACCAGCGCGTCATGCGCAAGCACGCCGCCGCCAACGACGAGATCCGCCCCTCCGGCGCGGTCGCCACCGAGATCGTCCGTGAGGCCACCAAGCAGTGGAAGAACGGCAACAAGATCGGTGAGAAGAACGGCTGGCGCAACGCCCAGGCGTCGGTGCTCGCCCCGACCGGCACCATCGGCCTGATGATGGACTGCGACACCACCGGCATCGAGCCCGACCTGGCCCTGGTCAAGTTCAAGAAGCTGGTCGGCGGCGGTTCGATGCAGATCGTCAACCAGACCGTCCCGCGCGCGCTGCGCACCCTCGGCTACCCCGAGGAGCAGGTCGAGGCGATCGTCGAGCACATCTCCGACCACGGCAACGTCGTCGACGCGCCCGGCCTCAAGCCGGAGCACTACGCGGTCTTCGACTGCGCCATGGGCGAGCGGGCGATCGCTCCGATCGGCCACGTCCGGATGATGGCGGCCGTGCAGCCGTTCATCTCCGGCGCGATCTCGAAGACGGTCAACATGCCGGAGACGGCGACCGTCGAGGAGATCGAGGAGATCCACTACCAGGGCTGGAAGCTCGGCCTCAAGGCGCTCGCGATCTACCGCGACAACTGCAAGGTCGGCCAGCCGCTCTCGGCCGGCAAGGGCGCCAAGGCCACCGCGCCCGCCGCGGCCGAGGAGCCCAAGGCGGTCGAGAAGGTCGTCGAGAAGGTCATCGAGTACCGGCCGGTCCGCAAGCGCCTGCCGAAGAAGCGCCCGTCGGAGACGGTGTCCTTCTCGGTCGCCGGCGCCGAGGGCTACCTGACCGCGTCCTCCTACCCGGACGACGGCCTCGGTGAGGTCTTCCTCAAGATGTCGAAGCAGGGCTCCACGCTGGCCGGCGTGATGGACGCCTTCTCGGTCGCCATCTCGATAGGCCTGCAGTACGGCGTCCCGCTGGAGACGTACGTCGCGAAGTTCACCAACATGCGCTTCGAGCCGGCCGGCATGACCGACGACCCGGACGTGCGGATGGCCTCCTCGGTGATGGACTACATCTTCCGTCGCCTGGCGCTGGACTTCCTGCCGTACGACACCCGCGCGGAGCTCGGCATCTTCACCGCGAAGGAGCGCACCGCCCAGGCGCAGGCCGAGGCGGCCGCCGAGGCCGGCACGGTGGACCTGGCCGGCATGGCCGCGTCCGCTCCGGCTCCGGCCGCGCCGGCTCCGGCCGCGCCGGTCGCCTCCACCCCGGTCGCCTCGTCCGCGGTCACCGTGGCGGAGGTCGCCGAGTCGAAGGCCACGCCGGCTCCGGCGCACCAGGTGGGCTCGTCCACCGAGCTGCTCGAGGTGGTCACCGGCCACGCGGCCGACGCGCCGCTCTGCTTCACCTGCGGCACGAAGATGCGCCGCGCCGGTTCCTGCTACGTCTGCGAGGGCTGCGGCTCGACCTCCGGCTGCAGCTGAGACAACTGACGGATGCCTCCCACCCGCAACCGGGTGGGAGGCATCCTGCCGTCGGGGGCGGGCTCGGACCCGCCGCTCGTCGTCCGAGCGGTGGACCGTACGGTCTATCGCTGCGAGTTGATCGACTGCGGCAGACTGCATGCCATGTCGCAGCCGCACACCCCGAGCCCGTGGCCCGCCGCCAAGCCCGCCACCGCGAAGCCCGCCACCGCCGGACCCGCCACCGCGAAGCCCGCCACTGCGACGACCGCGACCCAGAAGGCGGCCACCAAGAAGCCGGGGAAGTAGGCGACCACGTGCGGAAAAGCGATGCGGTAGCCGGCGGCCTCGGGCAATCACTCGTGGTCTGGCTGGCCGTGCTGCTGGCGATGCCGTTAGTGCGTAACGCCGCCGTCGCCTGGGCGCTCTTCGGCGCGGGTCTGCTCTCAGTGATCCTGCTCGGTCAGTGGCACCAGCGGCAGTCCCGGCGGGACAGCGCGGTCGGCGCCTTCACCGGGGCGGTGCTCTGGCCGGCGCTGATCGGCCTGGCCATCGCAGCGATCAATATCGTCTCGATGTCACTGTCCGATTTCGAGTAGATCCGGAAGTGCCCGCCGTGGCCGCGCGAGCCCCGGGACCGGCAAGGCCTGCGAACGCGACGCGGTCGCCGGCGACGCGACTGCCGCCGGCGACCGGAATCGATCAGCGATGCTCGGCCAGGAAGTCGCTGATGACTGAGGCGAGCACGGTCGGCTGCTCGATCACCATGGCGTGCGAGGCGTCGGCGAGCGACAGGTAACGCAGGTGCGGCACCGACCGCGCCTGCTCCACCAGGAACCGGCGGTGCGCCGCGTACAGCTCGGCGAACGGCTCCTGTTCGGGCAGGCTGCGGGTGGGCAGCACGACCAGTTCGGGGCAGGTGGTCGCCGCGTACACCGGGCCCAGGTCCAGCGAGTTCATCAGCGCCCGCAGCTCGGCCGTCGCCTGCGCGGACGGGCGGATCGAGGTCTCACCGTCCACATGCACCAGGTTGCGCCGGAAGCCCTCGATCCACACCTTCTCGTTGGCGCCCATGTCGCGGGCCGCCATCTGCTGGCGCTCCACCAGGTCGGGCAGCTGGCCGGCGGGGATGACCTGGCCGGCCGCGGCCTCGACGGCGTCGAAGACGGCGTGCAGCCGGGCCAGCTCGCCGAGCGCCTTCTCCTCCGGGATGCCGGGCAGGTGCGCCGGGGCGGTGGGCGGCGGGTTGCCGTCGAGGCTCACCACGCCGGGCGTCTCCGGATGCCGCTGGGCCCAGAGGGCGGCGAGCATCCCGCCGAGGGAGTGCCCGGCCACCGCGGGCCGGTCGAGCTCCATCTGTACGCACACGGCGGCCAGGTCGCCGAGCGCGGCGTCCCAGGTCCACGGCCCGTCGCCGGAGCGGCCGTGGCCACGCAGGTCGACGGTGATCACCCGGTTCCGGGGCCGCAGCGCGCGGGCCAGCGTGGTCATGTGCGCGAGGTTGGCGCCGGCGCCGTGCAGGAGCAGCAGCGGCGGCTGGTCGCCACCGAAGTCGCGGACGGCGATGGGCAGCTCGCCCGCGTCGATGAGGCGGTCGTTGATCATTGAGGCTCCCAGTGCCTGTGAAGCGGTGCCGGGCCGCGCCCTCAGAGCGGCGGCGGATCGGTCGGTGGCGGATCGGTGGGTGACGGGTCGATCGGAGGCGGGTCGATCGCGGGCGAGTCGATCGGGGGCGGATCAGGTGACGGCGGAGGCGTGTTCAGCAGGCGGTCGCGGACGGCGCTGACCGGAACACCGCCGTCCGGATGCCGGGGCAGGCGGCCACGGCGTACCAGATCATGAACCCCCTGCCGGCTGATCCCCAGCATGGCGCCGGCCGTCGCGTAGGACACCGACTCCACGTACGGATGGCCGACCCGGCGGACGACGGCCTGGCCGAGCGGTGTGCGCCACCAGTCGGCCGGTGGGGCGAACGCGTGCTCCTCCGGATAGAGCGTCGCGATGAGCCGGGCGAGCGTGCGAACGGCTGTCGCGTCGTCGCTGTGCTCGATGGTGTCGGCCCACGCGGCTGCCCGGTGGCGCAGCACGGTCCGCAGCCCGCCGGGAATCGCGTCGTCCTCCAGCAGGATCTCCAGCGGGTCGAGCAGGCGCACGTCGACGAGGCGGAGCAGCTGCTCGGCGAGGGCGTCCATGCGCCCATCCTGCGCCACTTGACAGTGGCCGTCAAGTTGAACGGACAGTGATCGCGAACCCGGCCCTTCCGCTCCCGCCCCGCGCCCAATAAGGTGTGCGCGGACTCGGGAGGATCTCAGTGCGTACGCGTTTCGCCGTGCCGGCCGTCGCCGTGCTGCTCGTCGTCTCCGGGTGCGGTCCGCGCGACGAGAAACCCGCCGCGGCCTCACTGCCCCCGGTGCAGATCGTGGCGCCTCCCGCCGCTTCCGCCGGTGGCGCCTGCATCCTCTGGGACTGGGACTTCATCGCGGAGAAGATCGGCGTCACCTTCTCGGTGGCCGCCTCCGACCAGGTCGACGAGACGTCCACCTGCGTGGTGCAGAACATCGACAAGGAGTGGCCAGACCTGTCACTCTCCGTCGTCGAGACGACGAAGGCGGACGCCGAGATCTTCCTCGAGGAGCGGATGCCGGAGAAGGCGACCAAGCTCAAGAAACTGGGCAAGGCCGCCTATCGGCTCACCGGCAAGGCCAAGGACGGCCACGGGCCGACCGTGGAGATCGGCTGGCTGAGCGAGGCGAAACAGTTGCAGACGCTGAAGTTCACCTTCGAGAAGGGCGCCGACGCGGCGACCGTGAAGGCCATGAACGGCAAGCTCTTCGCCCTCGCCCAGGCGATGAACACCACCGACGGATAGGCGCCCGGCCCCGAAGGGCTGGGCGCTTCTCCGCCGAACACGGCCAGCCCCGAGCACGGCCGGCCCCGAAAAAGGCCGGCCCCGAAAAAGGCCGGACAGCCTCAGCGCGCCGCGACGAACACCCGGGACGCCACCTCACGCGGCAGGCGGATCTTGTCGCCGGACTTGTCGATGGTGACGCCGTCCCGTTCCTGGGCGACGGTCACCGTCGTACCCGGATCGATGCCGGCGGCGTGCAGCTGCCGCAGGACGTCCGCGTTGGTCTGCACGCTCTCGCAGATCCGCCGGACCACGACGCTGCCGGTCAGGCCCGGGAAGGCCAGGTTGCGCTCGCCGTGGCTGAGCACCTCGTCCAGCTGGCTCTCGTCGGGCGCGCCCAGCTCCTCCAGCCCGGGAATCGGGTTCCCGTACGGCGAGCGGGTCGGCTTGTTGAGCAGCTCGTAGACGCGTTTCTCCACGGAGTCGCTCATCACGTGCTCCCAGCGGCAGGCCTCCTCGTGGGCCTCCTCGTAGGGCATGCCGATGACGTTGACGAGCAGAAGCTCCGCCAGCCGGTGCTTGCGCATGACGGCGACGGCGTTGGCGCGGCCCGCGTCGGTCAGAACCAGGTGACGGTCACCCTCGACGGTCAGCAGACCGTCTCGTTCCATCCGGGCGACGGTCTGGCTGACCGTGGGACCGCTCTGATGCAGGCGTTCGGCGATGCGGGCTCGGAGTGCGGGCACACCTTCTTCCTCGAGTTCGAGGATGGTGCGCAGGTACATCTCGGTGGTATCGACGAGATCGTTCACGATGCGGTCCTCCCAGCAGCGATAATACCGCGCGGCGGGGGGTTGACATCCGCCCCGAGCAAGTGCCCGGTGACCCTACCCGACCGCGGAACAGGTGTGCTAACGACACGTCGTCCCCGACCGGGGGACATCGGTCATGGGACCATGTCCACATGGCGGACGAGACGACGGCGGTCGTTTGGGACAGTGCCCTGCTCGACTACGACATGGGGGACCATCCGCTCAATCCGGTACGGGTCGAACTGACCATGGCGCTGGCCCGGGAACTCGGCGTGCTGGACCGTCCGAACGTCCGGATGGTCACGCCCCGGCCGGCAAGTGAGACCGATCTCACGCGCGTGCACCGGGCGGACTATCTGGACGCCGTGCGCCTCGCCCCGATCGATCCATTCTTCACCGGCTGGGGCCTGAACACCCCGGACAACCCGGTCTTCGACGGCATGCACGACGCGTCGGCGCGCATCTGCGGCGCGTCCATCGCGGCGGCCGAGGCGGTCTGGACCGGCGCGGCCCGGCGCGCGGTGAACGTCTCGGGTGGCCTGCACCACGCGTTGCCGGCCCGGGCCGCCGGCTTCTGTGTCTACAACGACCCGGCCGTGGCGATCGCCTGGCTGCTCGATCACGGCGCCCAGCGGATCGCGTACGTCGATGTCGACGTGCACCACGGCGACGGCGTGCAGGTGGCGTTCTACAACGATCCGCGGGTGCTCACGGTGAGCCTGCACGAGACGCCGCTCGCGCTCTTCCCGGGCACCGGGTTCGCCGACGAGATCGGCGGGCCGGACGCCGAGGGCACCGCGGTGAACGTGCCGCTGCCGCCGGGCACCGGTGACGCCGGCTGGCTGCGCGCCTTCCACGCGGTCGTGCCGTCGGTGGTCCGCGCGTTCGCCCCGGAGATCATCATCAGCCAGTGCGGCGCCGACGCGCACGTCCTCGACCCGCTGGCCGACCTGAAGCTGTCGGTGGACGGCCAGCGCGCCGCGTACGTGGCGATCCGCGCGCTCGCCGACGAGCTCTGCGACGGCCGCTGGGTGGCGACCGGCGGCGGCGGGTACGCGCTCGTCGAGGTCGTCCCGCGGGCCTGGACGCATCTGCTCGCGGTGGCCAGCGGTGAGCCGATCGACCCGCGGACGCGGACGCCGGCGGGCTGGCGCGAGTTCGCCGCCCGGCGCTGCCCCGGTGTGCCGGTACCGGAGACGATGTCCGACGGCGTGCCGCCGGTGCTGGAACAATGGTCGCCGGGGACCACCGACCCGGTGGACCGGGCGATCCAGGCGACGCGGACCGCTGTCTTCCCCCTGCACGGCCTGGACCCCCACGACCCCAGGGACTGACGACGTGGAGAACTCCGCCGTCCACCGAAGCGCGGACGTCCTGCTGGCCGACGGTTCGACCGCGCACCTGCGGCAGATCCGCCCGGAGGACGCTCCGGCCATCGTGGACTTCCACTCGCGGATGAGCGACCGCACCCGTTACCTGCGCTACTTCTCGCCGTACCCGCGCATCCCGGAACGCGACCTGCAACGCTTCGTCAACGTCGACCACCGCGACCGGGAGGCGTTCGTGACCGTCGACGCCGACGGCCGGATCACCGCTGTCGGCCGGTACGAGCGGCTCGGCCCCGACTCGCCGGACGCCGAGGTCGCGTTCGTGGTCGAGGACGCGCTCCAGGGCCGCGGCATCGGCTCGGTGCTGCTGGAGCACCTGGCCGAGGCGGCGCGGGAGAACGGGTTGACCCGGTTCGTCGCCGAGGTCCTGCCGGAGAACGGCGGCATGCTGCGGGTCTTCGGCGACTCCGGTTTCCAGGTGCAGCGCCAGTACGCGGACGGCGTGGTCCACCTGGACTTCCCGATCGCGCCGACCGAGAAGTCCCGCGAGGTGCAGGAGTCCCGCGAGCACCTCACCGAGGCCCGCTCGATCGCGCGGCTGCTCGCGCCGAGGGGCATCGCCATCTACGGCGCGAGCGCCAGCGGGCAGGGCATCGGCGCCGCGATGCTGGGCAATCTGCGGGACGGCGGGTACTCCGGCGCGATCGTCCCCGTGCATCGCACCGCTGACCGGGTGGCCGGGCTCCCCGCGTACCCGAGCGCCGCGCTTGCCGGTGTCCCGATCGACCTTGCCCTGATCGCCGTGCCGGCGGAGGCGGTTCCGGAGGCCGGGACGGACGCGGCTCGCGCCGGCGCGGGCGGCGTGGTGGTGGTCTCGGCGGGTTTCGGCGAGACCGGCCCGGAGGGCGCCGCCCAGCAGCGCCGCCTGGTGGAGGAGGCGCGCGCCGCCGGTCTGCGGGTGATCGGCCCGAGCAGTTTCGGGATCGCCAACACCGACCCCGGTGTCCGGCTGAACGCCACGCTCTCGCCGCGGCTGCCGAAGGCCGGCCGGGTCGGCTTCTTCGCGCAGAGCGGCGCGCTGGGCGTGGCGCTGCTGGCCGAGGCGGACCGGCGCGGCCTGGGTCTGTCCAGCTTCGTGTCGGCCGGCAACCGGGCCGACGTCTCCGGCAACGACCTGCTGCAGTTCTGGCGGGACGATCCGGGCACCGACGTGGTCCTGCTTTATCTGGAGACGTTCGGCAATCCGCGCAAGTTCGCCCGGCTGGCCCGCCGGATGAGCCGGGTGAAGCCGGTGGTGGCGGTGGCGTCGGCGACCCGGCCGCCGGGGCTGGCGGGTGATGCGCCGGGACCGGACGCGAACGCGGTGACTGCCCTCTTCGCGCGTTCTGGCGTCATTCGCGTGGACACCGTTCAGGAACTTTTCGACGTCGGCATGATCCTGGCCCACCAGCCGCTGCCGTCCGGCCGCCGGGTCGCGGTGGTCGGCAACTCCTCGGCGCTCGCCCAGCTCGCGGTGGTGGCCTGCCGCGCCGCCGGTCTGACAGTGGCCGAGGGCTATCCCCGTGACGTCAGCCCGCTCGCCACCGCGCACGATCTGGCCGACGCGCTCGCCGACGCGGCCGTCGACCCGGGGGTGGACGCGCTCGTCGTGGTCTTCGCCCCGCCCGTGCCCGGGCAGCACGCCGACGAGGACGCCGACTTCGCCGCGGCCCTGGCGAGCGTCGCGCTCGCCGGGGAGAAACCGACCGTCGCGACGATGGTGTTCGGCCAGGTCCCGCCGCGGGTGCCGACCTATCCGTCGGTGGAGGAGGCGGTGCGGGCGCTGGCCCGGGTGGTCAACTATGCCGACTGGCTGCGGCGCCCGCCGGGGGTGATGCCGGCGCTGTCCGGTGTGGACCCCGTGGCGGCCGAGACGGCCGGCGACTCCACCGGACTGCTGAACGCCTACGGGATACCGGTCGTCCCGTCCACCGTGTCACGGTCCGCCGACGAGGCCGTCCTGGCGGCGGACGAGCTGGGATACCCGGTCGCGCTCAAGGCGGCCGGCGGTGGGTTGCGCCATCGGATCGACCTCGGCGCGGTGCGCCTCGCGCTGGGGGACGAGGACGACGTACGGGTGGCGTACCGCGAGCTGTCCGCCGCCTTCGGACCGGACGTGCTCGTGCAGACGATGGTGCCGCCCGGCGTGGCCTGCCGGATCGAAGTGGTCGAGGACCCGGCGTTCGGCCCGGTCGTCGGGTTCGGCCTGGGCGGCGTGGCCAGCGAACTGCTCGGCGACCTCGCCTGGCGGGCCGCCCCGCTCACCGACCGCGCCGCCGAGGCGCTCGTCGACGAGCCGCGCGCGGCGCCGCTGCTGCACGGTTACCGCGGCTCGACGCCCGTCGACCGGGCCGGCCTGATCGACCTGCTGCTGCGGGTCGGGCGGATCGCCGACGAACACCCCCGGGTGCGCTCGCTCACGCTGAACCCGGTGCTGGCCCGGCCGGACGGTTACTCGGTGCTGCACGCGGCCGCCGAGTTCGGCGACGCCGGCGTCCGCCCGGACACCGGCCCCCGGCGGTTGCGCAGCGCTTGAGGCCCGAGGTCACCCGAGGAAGTCGGACACCATCTCCACGGCCTCGAACCTGCGCGCGGCGAGGTCCTCCCGGGAGCACACGTAGAACACCGTGGTGTAGTCGGTTCCGAAGTCGTCGCCGACGTCGCCGCGGTCCAGGAAGAACTCGGCCAGCAGCAGGTGGGTCGCGAAGTCGTCGGGCGGCTCGGCCTCCGTGCACTCCTCGCCGGCCGGCACGTAGACGACCCGCCCCTCGTCCGAGCCGATCTCCGGCACCGCGAAGAACACCAGTGTGCCGTCCGCAGGAAGGTCGACGTCCGTCGTGTCCATATCGATCGCGGCGAGGTCGATCGTGGCCAGGTGGGCGTGGTGCGCCGGCCAGGCTACGGACGCCAGCGGCCACGGAGCACCTTCCCAGCTGCGACCGGCCCGCGCGCTGGTCCGGCGCCCACCACATCACCGCACGGGAAAGGGCCCGCCCCGCCGCTTCCCCCGAAGCGGACCGGACGGGCCCCGTGGTGCCGGAAACGTCAGGACGCGTACGCCTCGAGGCGGGAGGCCCGCTCCGGGTCACGCAGCTTGAGCATCGTCACCTTCTCGATCTGGCGGATGCGCTCGCGGCTCAGGCCGAACTCGCGGCCCACCTCGTCCAGCGTGCGCTGCCGGCCGTCGTCCAGGCCGAAGCGCAGCCGGATCACCGCCGACTCCCGCTCGGAGAGGGTGGCGAGCACGATCTCCACCTCGCTGCGCAGCTCGCCCTGTGCCACGCCCTCACCGGGCTGGTTCGGGTCGACCGCGGCGACGAAGTCACCGAGCGCGCTCTCGCCGTCGTCGCCGACCGCCTGGTCCAGGCTGACCGGCTCCCGGTCGTACGAGATCAGCTCGATGACCTGGAACTCCGGCACGTCCATCGCGGTGGCGATCTCGGCGATGCTCGGCTCCCGGCCGAGCGAGACGGCCAGGTCGCGGCGGCAGCGCACCATGCGGTTGACCTGCTCGACCATGTGCACCGGGATGCGGATGGTGCGGGCCTGGTCGGCCATGGCGCGGGTGATGGCCTGCCGGATCCACCAGGTGGCGTACGTCGAGAACTTGTAGCCCTTGGTGTAGTCGAACTTCTCGACCGCGCGGATCAGGCCGAGGTTGCCCTCCTGGATCAGGTCGAGGAAGGCCATGCCACGGCCGGTGTAGCGCTTCGCGATGCTCACCACGAGCCGCAGGTTCGCCTCGAGCAGGTGGTTCTTCGCGGCCTTGCCCTCGGCGGCGATGATCGCGAGCAGGGGCGCCAGGTCGGCGGGGGCGGCGGAGAGCTTCTCCTCCGCGTAGAGCCCGGCCTCGATGCGCTTCGAGAGGGTGACCTCCTCGACGGCGGTGAGCAGCCGTGTGCGGCCGATGCCGTTGAGGTAAGCCCGGACCAGGTCCGCGGAGACACCGCGCTCGTCCGTCGCGTCCAGGTCCGCCAGTGCCTCGACCCCGTCGGTCTCCTCGACCATGACCTGCTCCGACGCCTTCATCTCCAGGACCACTTGAGTCCCCTCCCCGCGATTAACGTCTCGTGCGTACCAGCCGCTTTCCGTACCGGTGAGAGCAAGCTTCGCCGGTGGCGCGTTAAGCGGAGGTGAGGCCAGCCTCCAGGTGGCATGAATCAGGGAGAACCCTGACGTCGAGAAGCCGACAAGCGGAGCTTGCCGGGCGCCGATACTGTTCTTGCACCGAGAAAGGGTGATCACCGTGGTCTTCAAACGCATGATGCAGGCGCTGGGTGTCGGTGGGCCTTCGGTCGACACCGTGCTGGCGAACCCGAACACCTACCCCGGCGGTTCCCTCGAGGGCACCGTTCACGTGGTCGGCGGCGACCACGCGGTCGACGTGGAGTACCTCGCGATCGGGCTGATCACCCGGGTCGAGGTGGAGAGCGGCGACAGTGAGTACCAGTCCGACCAGGAGTTCCACCGCCAGCGGCTGACCGGCTCGTTCCGGCTGGAGCCGGGTGCCCGGCACGACGTCCCGTTCCGTTTCGACGTCCCCTGGCAGACCCCGATCACCGAGGTGTACGGGCAGCACCTGCACGGCATGACGATGGGCCTGACCACCGAGCTGGAGGTGGCCCGCGCCGTCGACAAGTCCGATCTGGACGCCGTGGCCGTGCACCCGCTGCCGGCCGAGGAGCGCATCCTGGAGGCGCTGCTGCGTCTCGGTTTCCGGTTCAGCCGGGCCGATGTGGAGAAGGGCCGGGTCTACGGTGTGGACCAGCAGCTGCCGTTCTACCAGGAGATCGAGTTCTACCCGCCGTCGGCGTACGCGAGCGGCATCAACCAGCTCGAGCTGACGTTCCTGCCGACGCCGCAGAAACTGCAGGTGGTGCTGGAGCTGGACAAGCGTGGCGGCCTCTTCACCGAGGGGCGCGACTCGTTCGGCAGCTTCGACGTCGACTACGCCACCGCCGACCAGGTGGACTGGACGAGCCGGCTGGACCAGTGGCTGCGCCAGTCCGCGCAGCGCCGCGGCCTGTTCTAGACCTCAGAGTTTTCTGGACCTCAGAGTTCGAGCAGGACCGTGCGCGGTCCGACATTCACACTCTCGACCAGCATGTGCGCCCGGAAGCGGCCGGTGGCGACTGTCGCTCCCCGGGCGCGCAGCGCGTCGGCGAACGCGGTGATCAGGGGTTCGGCCACCTCGGCCGGCGCGGCCGCGTTCCAGGTCGGCCGGCGGCCCTTGCGCGCGTCGCCGTAGAGGGTGAACTGGCTGACCACCAGCACCGGCGCGTTCTCGTCCGAGGCGGACCGGTCCCCGTCGAGGATGCGCAGCTCCCACGTCTTGCGGGCCAGTTCGGCCGCTGTCGCCGGGGTGTCGTCGTGCGTCACGCCGACCAGGACGAGCAGGCCGTCCTTGATCTCGCCGACGACCTCGTCGCCGACTGTCACGCTCGCCCGGCTGACCGTCTGCACCAGTGCGCGCATCGAACTCCCCGTCGTCCCGGCCGCCGCGGGGTCGCGGCGGCCGGATGACGGTAACCGACCGGCTCAGCCCGCCGCGTCGCTGGTGTACTCGTCCGGTTCGGTGCGCAGCGCGCCGGTGGTGGCGTCACCGGTCGTCGTGTTGGCGACGCCGGGGCCGGTGCGCGGGTGGCTCGGGAAACTGGCCGGCCCGGCGGTGCCCCCGGTCGTGGTCATGATGCCGCCACCGGCGGGCGGCGGACCGCCGTCGCGGAGCTGCTCGGTGTCGGTGCCCGCGTCGTAGGTGCTGGACAGGTCCGGATCGCCGTCGGAACCCTTCTCCGGCCGGTACGTGCTGGGCTCGTGAAGCGCGTCAGGGGCGTAATCGCTGCCGGTGATCTCCGCTTCGGTGTCGCTTCGAGAGTCGCTCATGGGGCCGGAGTGCCCGCTGAGCCGGGCCGCAAACCGGGCCCGCCCGCAGCCCCAATGAACTGCGTAGATATTGCCGTGTTACGGCCTCCGCCAGTGCCAGGATTTTCCTGGTCGGAGGGGCCGCCGACTGATTGCTCCGGCACTGACCGGACGGCGTGCTCCCGATCACGGCGACTCGTTCCGCACTCTGCTTGCGCCGGATCGACCGTACTCAGATGGGAGTCACCCATGCCCCTCACCAGCACCTCTTCCGGGCGCGCCACTGACGCGGCCCGCGCCCGGCCGGCCGCTGGGCCCGCTTCGGCCCGGCCCGCCGCCCGGGGCGCGGATCCGGACGCCAACCGGCGGCAGGCCCGTTCGGTGGCGAAACAGCAGCAGGCCGCCGAGCGGATCGCCACCGCGACTGCGGAGATCTCCGCCCAGAACGCCCAGGCGGCCGAGGCCTCCCGCCAGCTGACCGAGTCGATGCAGCAGATCGCCGCGGGCGCCGAGGAGGCGTCCGGCGCGACCCAGCAGAGCCTGGCCGCGATGAACCAGGTTGAGGAACGGGTCGGCCGCCAGGAGCAGACCACCCGTCAGGTGGCCGAGCTGAGCCAGGCGTTGCAGAACCTGCTGAACGAGACCCGGAACGGGATCAGCAATCTGCTCGCGAACGTCGACAGCGCCTCCGCCCGGCAGACCTCCTCGGTGGTCACCATCACCGAGCTGGAGAAACAGGCCGACGAGATCGGCGAGATCGTCAAGACCGTCGCGCACATCGCCGATCAGACCAACCTGCTGGCGCTCAACGCCGCGATCGAGGCGGCCCGGGCCCGGCAGCACGGCAAGGGTTTCGCGGTGGTCGCCGACGAGGTCCGGACACTGGCCGAGACCAGCGAACGCAGTGCCCGCCAGATCCGCGACCTGATCGACGAGGTGCGCAACAGCGTCACCGAGATCGCCGGAGCGGTGCAGACCTCCGCCGAGGCGGCGCGCGGCGAGGTGGAGAAGGGCAAGACCATCACGTCGCAGCTGGAGACCATCCGTGCCGACATGGGCACGATCATGGCCGGCGCGGTCGAGATGGCCGCCTCGGCCCAGCAGGCCAAGGTGGCTGCCAGCGGCGCCAAGCAACGCTCGGAGGAGATCGCGGCCGCGGCCGAGCAGCAGTCCGCTGCCTGTGAGGAGTCCCTGCAGACGGTCGGCCAGCAGACCCAGGCGTTGCGGCAGAGCGAGCAGGCGGCCGAGTCGCTGTCCGAGGTGTCGGAGACGCTGCGCAGCAGCACCGACATCGCGAAGAGCGCCGAGGAGGTGGCCTCCGCGGCCGAGGAGCTCTCGGCCGCGGTCGAGGAGATCACCCGCGCGGCCGGGCAGATCAACGTGGCGATCAACGAGATCAACACGGGCGCGCGCACCGCGGCGGAGAAGGGCCAGCAGACCTCGGAGGCGGTCAGCCAGATCGAGCGGGGCGCGCAGCTGTCGGCCGACCGCGGCGGATCGGCGGTGGAGCGGTCGGACGTGATCCTCGAGATGCTCGCCGGCAACAAGCAGGCGGTCGACTCGATGATCGAGGCGATCGGCACCGCTGCCCGGGAAGGCATCGACAACGTCCGCAAGGTAACCGAGCTGGAGCAGATCTCCCGTCGCATCGACAAGATCGTGGATGCGATCGCCAACGTCTCGATCCAGACCAACATGCTCGCGGTCAACGGCTCGGTCGAGTCGGCCCGGGCCGGCGAGTTCGGCAAGGGTTTCGCTGTCGTCTCCACCGACATCCGGAACCTGGCCCGCGACTCGGCCGACAACGCCGACCGGATCAAGGACCTGGTCAAGTCGGTGCAGGACCGGATCGTCGAGGTGCGCGCCGACCTGGAGGAGACCAGCCGTCTCTCGCTCGCCGAGGTGGAGGCGGCGAAGGCCACCACCGCCCGGCTCGAGGAGATCGAGCGGGACATGCAGCAGGTACGCGGGGGCAACGACGAGGTCCGTGAATCGGCGCAGCAGATCGTCGGCGTGCTGGGCGAGGTCAAGACTGGCCTGGAGCAGATCGCCTCGGCCGCGAACGAGGCCGAGCAGCTGGCCGCCCAGTCCTCCACCGCAGCCCGGGAACAGGCACAGGGCGCCGAGGAGCTCGCCGCCGCGGTGGAGGAGATCGCCGCGCTCGCCGACGAGCTCCAGAACGCCGGCTGACGCCGGGAAGGGGAGGTCAGCCACATGGACACCGACGAGGATCTCACCCCCGACGAATTCGACGACGACGCCGATTACGTCACGTTCGACATGCTGGGGGAGCGGTACGCCTTCCCGATGCGCCGGGTTCAGGAGATCATCCGGATGCCCGCGCTGGTGAAGGTTCCGCTCGGCCCGCCGTCGCTGGAAGGGCTGGCGAACCTGCGGGGCCGGGTCCTGCCGGTGGTGAACCTGCGCAAGTGCTGCGCCATGGAACAGGCGCCGCACGACGAGACCACCCGGGTGATCGTGGTGGACAGCGGTGTGCCGCTCGGCTTCGTGGTCGACCGGGTGGCGAGCGTCATCAGCATCGACCCGCAGGCCATGGAGCCGGCCGAGTCGGTGCAGGCGACGGTCAACTCCGACGTGCTGGTCGGTGTGATCAAGTCGGACGACGGCGACATGACCACCGTGCTCGACGTGGACCAGCTGATCGGCAGCCAGTTCTCCCGGCTCTCCGAGCGGACCGGCCGGGACAACCCGGCGACGGCGCGGATACCGTCCGAGGCGGACGCCGACGCCGACTCGGACGACACCCTGGAGCTGGTCAGCTTCGCGGTGGAGGGCCAGGAGTACGCGCTCCCGATCGACCAGGTGCAGGAGATCGTGCAGGCGCCCGAGTCGGTGAGCCACGTGCCGAACGCCGGCAGCCGGGTCCTCGGCGTGATCGACCTGCGCGGCCGGCTGTTGCCGGTGGTGAGCATGCGGCGGGTCTTCGGCCTGCCGGTCACCCCTCTCGCCCCGCAGAACCGGATCGTCGTGGTCTCGATCGACGGCGGCGTCGTGGGCGTGGTGATGGACACCGTGCGCGAGGTGCTCCGGGTGCCGCACCAGCTGGTCGCGCCGCTGCCAGGCGTGGTGGCCGGCGACGGGCGCAAGTCCGAGGTGGAGTCGGTGTGCCGCCTGGAGGACGGCAAGCGGCTGGTCTCGGTGCTCAGCGTGAACCGGATGTTCGACTCGCCGGAGGTACGCAACGAGATCGCCGACTACCGCGACGACGACCAGGAGATGGCTGTGGACGAGGACAGGACCGCCGACGACGGGCGCGGGGACGAGGAACTGTTCGTGGTGTTCCGCCTCGACGACGAGGAGTACGCGGTCGACGTCGACGCGGTGCAGGAGATCATTCGAGTGCCCGAGGCGCTGATCCGCGTACCCAAGTCGTTTGATTTCGTCGAAGGTCTGGTCAATCTGCGCGGAACCGTTCTCCCGGTGGTCGACCTGCGGACCAGGCTCGGCCTGGGCCGCACCGAGCGGGACGAGCGGCAGCGCATCGTCGTGCTGATCATCGGTGGGGTCCGCACCGGGTTCATCGTCGACTCGGTCGCCGAGGTGGCCCGGGTCGGGCGCAACGTGCTGGAACCGGCGCCGGAGTTGTCGGCGGAGCAGGCCCGGGTGGTCTCGCGGGTGGCGAACCTGCCGGACCAGCAGCGGATGCTCCTGCTCGTCCAGGTGGACCAGCTGCTCGCGGCCGAGCAGGCCGATCAGGCCGCCGAGCTGTGCGAGGCGATCGTCGACGAGGCGCTCGTCGGCGTCTGATCGGAGCCTGCCGTGCCATCCACCTCCGTCCTGGTCGTCGACGACTCCGCGCTGATGAGGCGGGCGCTCAAGGGGATACTCACCGACACCGGCGAGTTCGAGGTGCACACCGCGCGCAACGGCGTGGACGCGCTGGAACAGCTGGGCCGGATGCAGCCGGACGTGGTGACGCTCGACATCAACATGCCGGAGATGGACGGCCTCACCTGCCTCGCGAAGATCATGGAGCAGCAGCCCACCCCGGTCGTCATGGTCTCCTCGCTCACCGAGCACAACGCCCTGGTCACGCTGGAGGCGCTGGAACTGGGCGCGGTGGATTACGTCCCGAAGCCCGGCGGCACGGTCTCGCTCAACATCGAGGACGTCGGCGGCGAACTGGTGGCCAAGGTCCGGGCAGCGGCGAAGGCCCGCCTCAAGCGGGCCGGCGGGCTGACCGCGCGGATCCGCGCACAGACCCGGCAGGCGTCCGGCGCACCGCCGGAACGCCGCGCGCTGGGCAAGGTCGGCACCGTCGACCTGCTGCTGATCGGCTCGTCCACCGGTGGGCCGGCGCTCCTCTCCGAGCTGCTGCCGAAGCTGCCCGGCACGCTCGGCGCCCCGGTGGTGGTGGCGCAGCACATCCCGGCGTCGTTCACCGCGGCGCTGGCCCGGCGCCTGGACGAGATCTGCGCCCTGCGGGTGCACGAGGTGGACCGGATCATGAACCTGCAGCGCGGCAACATCTACATCGGCCGGGGCAACGCCGACGTGGTGGTGGCCCGGCGTACCGACAACCTGATCGTCAAGAGCGTGCCGGCTGCCGCCGAGTACCGCTGGCATCCGAGCGTGGACCGGCTGGTCGGCTCGGCCCGGCGCTACATCGACCCGGAGCGGCTGGTGTGCGCCCTGCTGACCGGGATGGGCGACGACGGCGCCACCGAGATGGCCGCGGTCAAGGAGGGCGGTGGCAGGACCATCGCCGAGTCCGAGGAGACAGCGGTGGTCTGGGGAATGCCCGGCGAGCTCGCCCGGCGCGGCGGGGCCACGGCCGTGCTGCCCTCGTACGAGATCGCCGACCAGTTGGCCGACTGGGTCCGCTGAACGCCGAGAAAGGGTGATCACGATGGGACTCGTCCGCAAGAAGGCCCCGGAACCGGTCGAGGAGGTCGCGCCGGAGAGACCCTCGGCGGAGGCGCTGCGAGCTCAGCTGGACGACCCGGACCCGGACTGCCGGCGGGAAGCCGCGCTGGGTCTGGAGGGCGACGAGGAAGCGGTGCCCGCGCTGCTCGCCCGGGTCGCGGTGGAGACCGAGACCAACGTCCGCGACGCGATCCTGACCACCCTCTCCGCGCACGACACCGAGACCGTGGCCGGTAACCTCGCCGTGCATCTGGCCAGCGACGACGCGGCACTGCGCACGGCGGTGGCGGAGGCGCTGGCCGCCATGCCACGGTCGATGCCGGCGCTGCTGCCCAGCCTGCTCGCCGCGCCCGATCACGACGTCCGGGTGATGACCGCCATGGTGCTGGCCGACCTCAACCATCCGGACACGGCCGCCTGGCTGGTTCAGATGATCAGCGAGGACCCGCATCCGAACGTGGTGACCGCCGCGATCGACGCGCTGCTGCCGGTGGCCGGCGCCGAGCACGCCGCCGTGCTGGAGGAGGCCGTGCACCGCTTCCCGGACGACCCGTTCCTGCGATTCACCGTTCAGGCGGCCCTGCCCCGTCTGACCGGGACGGCGTGATGGCGAGCGCGCCTGCCACCGGAGCCGGCCTCTCCGACGCCGACTTCACCCGGTTCACCGAGTACTTCTACAAACGCACCGGGATCCACTTCACCCCGGCGAAGCGGTACTTCGTGGACAAGCGGATCGAGACCTGCGTACGGGAGTCGCCGTACGACACGTTCACCGGCTGGTTCGCGGCGCTGCGGGTGAACGAGAACTCCGGGATGCTCCAGGACCTGATCAACCAGCTGACCGTCAACGAGACGTACTTCCTGCGCGAGGACTACCAGTTCGACGCGATGCTCAGCACGGTGCTGCCGAACGTGCTGCGCGACCGGGGCGGGGTGAACCGGATCGTCGGGCCGGTGAAGATCCTCTCGTTGCCCTGCTCGACCGGCGAGGAGCCGTACTCGATCGCGCTGCGCCTGCTGGAGGAGTGGGACCAGATCGACCACGTCGACGTGGAGATCCACGGCGCCGACATCGACAGCGAGGTGCTCGCCAAGGCGGCGCACGCGAGTTACGGCGAGCGTTCGGTGCAACGGGTGCCGAAGGCCTGGATGAACAAGTACTTCACCTCGGTCGGCGGCGGGCGCTACCAGGTCGACGAGGGCATCCGCAGCGCGGTGACGCTGCACCGGGTGAACGTCTGCGACACCTTCTCGATGCGTGCCTTCCGGGATTTCGACGTGGTCTTCTGCCGCAACGTGCTGATCTACTTCGACGAGCTCTCCAGCCGCCGGGCAGCCGAGAACCTGTATGGGGCGATGCGCCCCGGCGGCTACCTCTTCCTCGGCCATTCCGAGTCGATGAGCCGGATCTCGCCGATCTTCACACCCACCCGCCTGGCGGAGGGCATCGTCTACCAGCGACCGACCGGAGCGAAGTGATGACCGATACCGAGGCGCCGCCCCGGGTGCTCGTCGTCGACGATGCCGCCACGGTGCGGCTCTATCACAGCAGCCTGCTTCTCGAAGCCGGCTTCCACGTGGACGAGGCGGCGAACGGCCTGGAGGCGGTCGAGGCCGCCATGGGTACGGCGTTCGACCTGTTCGTGGTCGACGTGAACATGCCGAAGATGAACGGCTACACCTGCGTCGAGACGCTGCGCTCGGAGACGGTCGGCACCGCGTCGCCGGTGCTCATGATCAGCACCGAGGACCGGCCCGGCGACGCCGACCGGGCGTACGCGGCCGGCGCCAACCTGTACCTGGTCAAACCGGTCGCCGGGGAACGGCTGATCCGGATCGCCACCATGCTCACGGCCGGGAGGGGCACGCCGGCATGAACCCGCTGCTCGCACAGTTCCTGGCCGAGGCGAACGACCTGCTCGCCTCGGTCGACGAAGGCCTGCTCCACCTGGAGCGTGATCCCGGCGACGCCGAGCTGGTCAACGAGGTGTTCCGCGCGGCGCACACCTTCAAGGGCTCGTCCGGCCTGTTCGACTTCCCCGAGCTGACCCGGCTCACCCACGCGGCCGAGGACCTGCTGGACGCGGTACGCGGCGGCCGTCTCGCCCTTGACTCGGGCATGACCGACGACCTGCTCGCCGCGTTCGACCTGATCCGCGGCTGGCTCGCGCACGTCACGACGCACGAGCGGCTGCCCGCAAGCGCCGGCACCGACGCGGCCGGGCTGATCACCAAGCTGCGCGCGCCGCTCGGCGGTGAGCCGGTCGCGCACACCGCCGCGACAGCGGCCGCCGGCATCGCCGTGATCGACGCGGCGCCGGAGTGGCTCGCGTGGTTCGACGCCGAGTGGCTCACCGAGACCGCGGCCTGGCTGGAGACCACCGCCTCGACCATGCGGTTCGTCCGCTACACCCCGGACACGGACTGCTTCTTCCGCGCCGAGGACCCGATCCATCTGGTACGCCAGGTGCCCGGCCTGGACAAGCTCGGGATCGTGCAGCCCGAGCAGTGGCCCGCGCCGGAGGAGTACGACGAGTACGTCTGCCTGCTCTCCTTCGTGCTCGCCACCCGGGCCGGCATCGGCGAGCTGGAATACCTGTTCCGGTACGTGCCGGACCAGGTGCAGATCGTCGAGCTGGACGGCGGCGCGATCACCCGGCACCTCAGCGGCGAGCCGCCGCTGAAGGTCGAGGAGAAGGTCACCATCGCTGTCACCCGGGTGATCGACTCCGAGGTGGCCGCGGACGCCCGGGCGGTGCTCGCGGCGGCCCTGCGGACCTTGGAGATCAATCCGGTCGAGGGCGTCCAGTTGCGGTCCGTGGCGTGGGCGGTCACGGCGGCGGCGCGGGCTCTGGGCGTACCCGAAGATCTGACCGACGCCGACCGCGCAAGCGTGAGCGAAGCGGTGGAACGTCTCCTCGCCGAAGCGGCGCCGGCGCCGGTCGGCGTCCTGCCGGCTGCCGGGGCCGCGCCCGCGCCGGTGGCCGCCGCCGCACCGGCCGCCGAGCCGGCGGGCCGGGCCGACGACCCCGGCGGCCAGGTCGGCACCCGGGTGCTCAAGGTCGACCAGGAGAAGGTGGACCGGCTGATGGAGCTGGTCGGGGAGCTGAACGTCGCCAAGAACGGGCTCACCTTCCTGGCCGACTCGGCCGAGGAGGAGTTCGGCAGCCGGGTGCTCAGCCGGCGGATCAAGGACCAGTACGCGGGCCTGCACCGGATCGCCGAAGAGCTCCAGTCCGCGGTGATGGACGTCCGCATGCTGCCGCTCTCGGTGGCCTTCGGCCGGTTCCCGCGCCTGGTCCGCGACCTCAGCCGCCGGCTCGGCAAGACCATCGAGCTGGTCACCGAGGGCGAGGACACGATGGCCGACAAGGACGTCATCGAGGCTCTCGGTGACCCGCTGGTGCACCTGGTCCGCAACAGCCTGGACCACGGCATCGAGCCGTCCGACGAGCGGACCGCGGCCGGCAAGAGCCCGGCCGCGCGGCTCACCCTCGCGGCCGTGGCCGACGGCGACGCGGTGATCGTCGAGGTCTCCGACGACGGCCGTGGCGTCGACCCGGCACGCGTCAAGCGCAAGGCGTACGAAAAGGGTCTGATCAGCGAGGAGGAGCTGGAGTCGCTGAGCGACACCGAGGCCGTCGACCTGGTGTTCCGCCCGGGATTCTCCACCGCGGATCAGGTTTCGGATCTCTCCGGGCGGGGAGTCGGGATGGACGCGGTACGCGCCAGCGTGGAGAAGCTCGGCGGCACCGTGACGATGCGGTCGAAGCTCGGTCAGGGCACGTCGACCCGGCTGCGGCTGCCGCTCTCGATGGCCGTGACCCAGGTGATGGTGGTCAGCGTGGCCGGGCAGCGGTTCGGCATCCCGGTCGACCTGGTGGTCGAGACGGTACGCATGCCGGCCGCCGAGATGGGCCGGGTGCTGCACCAGGACGTGGTCGTGATGCGCGGCGAAGTGGTGCCGGTGCTGGATCTGGCCCGGGCCCTGGACATGCCGTGGACCGCGAACCCGGACGCCGACCGGGCGATCCTCGTGGTCAGCGTCAACGGCCAGCGGGTGGGCCTGCTCGTCGAGCAGTTCCACCGGGAGGTGGACGTGATCCTGAAACCGATGGAGGGCCTGCTCGCGTACGCCGACGAGTTCTCCGGCACCGCACTGCTCGGCGACGGCCTGGTGCTGCTGGTGCTCAACATGAAGGAGGTGCTCGGCCTTGCCGCTCGAGTTGCATGACGACAGCGCGACCCTCGTCGGCGTGGTCACCGTCGACGAGGTGGAGCAACTGGCCGGCTGGCTGCGCGCCGCCAAACGGCCCCGGGTCAGCCTGAGCCGATGCAACCATCTGCACACCGGCGCGCTCCAGGCCCTGCTGCTTTTCAAACCGAAGATTTCCGCAGCACCGAAAGACGCCTTCCTGGCGGCGCAGGTGCTGCCACTGCTCAACGCGGGCAGCGGCACAGCCAGTAACAAGGGGAGCGAACCACCATGACCACCGTGATGCTCGTCGACGACTCCGCGACCATGCTGATGAGCCTCAAGTCGATCCTGACCAAGGCCGGCTACACCGTGGAGACCGCCGGACACGGCAAGGAGGCGCTCGACAAGCTCGGCAAGGGCGTCAAGCCGAACCTGATCATCAGCGACGTCAACATGCCGCAGATGGACGGGATCACCTTCGCCCGCGAGGCGCGCAAGGCCCCCGGCATGCGTTTCACCCCGATCCTCATGCTGACCACCGAGTCCGAGCAGTCGAAGCGGACCGAGGCGAAGAACGCCGGCGCCACCGGCTGGCTGGTGAAGCCGGTCGGACCGGACCAGCTGCTCGGCGTGATCAAGCAGGTTCTGCCCGGCGCCTGATCGTCCCGTTCTTCTCGCTGTGGTGGTCTTTTCGCAATGGAGGTAATCCCGCATGCCAAGCCTTCTCCGCAAGCTCACCTCCGCTCCGGCCGAGCCGGTGCAGCAGGGTGTGCGCGGGGACGTCGTGGCCGAGGCACTGGAGCCGATCCCGGCGTACTGCGAGGTGGTCGACGCTCACGTGCGTGACGTCATCGACCAGACCGGGGAGGCGGCGCAGGCGATCGTCGAACAGCTGGTGAAGGTCGACTCCCTGGCCGAGGTGATGTCCGGCGACGTCGCGCAGCTGGCCGGCACGCTGTCCCGCACCGAGACCGAGCTCAACCAGGTCAGCTCCTCCAACGACCAGCTGGTCGGCCGTCTCGTCTCGTACTTCCTGCACCGCGACTTCCAGATCCGGAATCTGGTGGACCAGATGCGGGAGCTGAACCAGCACGTCACCCAGATCGAAGAGGTGAGCCGGGCGACGAACATCCTCGCGCTCAACGCCATGATCGAGGCGGTCCGGGCCGGCGAGGCCGGCGAGGGCTTCTCGGTCGTCGCCGACGAGGTCCGCAAGCTGGCCCATCGATCGTCCGAGGCCGCGCACGGCATCGGCAGCAGCATCGCCGACCTGACCGCCAAGCTCGACGCGGTGCTCTCCGACGACAGCCACTTCGACCGCGACGAGCAGATCCCGGCGCACACCGAGGAGACGGCGATGACCCGCCGTCTCGGTGGCATCGCCAACGCGCAGCGCGAGATGTCGGAGATGGTGACCGGCATCCTCAAGGACACCATCAGCGCGGCGAGCCAGGTGCAGCGCAGCTCCGACGCGTTGATCTCGGAGACCACCGGCGCTGTCGGTCACGTCCAGTTCCAGGACATCAGCCGCCAGATGCTGGAACATGTGGCTGAGGCGGTCTCCGACGTCTCCCGGCAGGCCGCCGAGGTGAGCGCGTACGCGCGCGGCGACCTCACCGAGGAGGAGTTGAGAGCCGGCGCCATCAGCGTGGAGAGCTTGCGGGCCAAACACGTGATGTCGCGTCAGCGGACCACGCACGCCCAGCAGACCGGTCAGGAGGTCCAGTCCGCTGCCGAACCGCTCATCGAACTCTTCTGAACCACGAGACTGTCAGCGAGAGGTGCCCGGCGATGGCTCGCATCGAGAACTACGGCCACGACATGCCGACCGAGCAGGACGCCGTCAAGGCCCTGGCGGACCTGATCGGCCCGCAGATGGCCGAGGGCCTGTGGGGCCTGGCGGTGCAGGCGCTCGGCATGCGCCGGCCGGTCACCTCTCCGGCCGACCTGCGCCGGGTCGCCGAGCACGTGATGGAGGTGGGAGAGCTCAGCCGGGTGGCGGGGCGCTCCCTCAAGGTCCGAATCATCACGTACGAGGCCCTGGCCCGCACGGTGCCGTCGTGACCTCCACGCACTATCCCGAGCTGCACGACGCCGCCCGGCTGCGCGAGGTGGCCCGGCTCGGGGTGGACCGGGAGATGCCCAGGGATTATCTGGCCGAGCTGCTGGAGCGGGTCGCCGTCGAGCTGGACATGCCGTTCGCCGTGGTCACCTGCATGCTGAGCGACGCGCAGGTCTTCCTCGCCGGACGCGGGCCGATGCCCGAGTGGATCGCCGAGGTCGGTGGCACCCCGATCGAGTGGGCGTTCTGCGTCCCGATGCTGCGCAACCAGTCGGCACACTGCGTCAACGACTTCACCGCAGACCCGGCGTACCGGAACAACCCGCTGGTCACGGTCGAGGGCCTCCGGTCCTACATCGGCGCCCCGGTGATCTCAGCCGGTGGCGCGGTGGTCGGCGGAGTCTGCGGCCTGGACGTGCGGCCCCGCGACTTCGGCGACGAGCAGGTGCGTCTCGTCCAGGAACTGGCCGCCGAGGTGGCCCGCCGGCTGGAGGCCGACGCCGCCTCCTTCGCCGATTAGGTGACGGGATGCGATCAGGACACGGTGGCATCCCGTCTCGGTGAGGAGGGAAGAAGGGCGTGCTGCTCGAGGTGCTCGGCGGCGAGCCGGAGGTGGCGATCGGTGAACATCCGCGCCTTGCGGATGCTCCACCTGTTCACCCGCTCAGCCAGGACCGTCGCATCCGACGTCGCCGTACCGAGATTCGCGGCGTAGTGCACCGTCGCAAGCAGTTCGAGGCTGTAGGGGGTCTCGAATCCGTCGACCAGCGACGCCAGCTTCGCCAGAACGTCGCGGTCCTGCGGGTGATCATCGAGCACGGTTTCCGCCGCCGCCGCGCTGCCAGGCGTCAGATTCACCGGCGACAGGTCGGAAACCGCTGCTGATCGGTCGCCGATTCCGCTGAGGTAATGACCCTCGAGGGTGTCCAGAACCCGGCTGAGACCCACGGAGTACGGGCCGTACCGGCCTCTGACGAAGTCGAGCCGGAGCGGCCGGCCGAGAAGCTGGAGGAAATACGCCAGCTTCTGGATCTCCAGTTCGCTGATGCCTTCGCGCATCTCATGAGTGGCCGCGCGGTCGAGGTATCGCGCGATAGCGGTCAGAAGCAGGGCTCGGTTCGTGGTCAAAGCCGGTCGAGGCGTCGCATTCGGCATCGATTCCGGGCGTGGAGCACCTTCCGGAGCGAAGACCACCACGCGCACACCCGGCATCCGCGCGCCTGCCGCCTCGATCAATGGGCGAACCTCGTTCCAGTCGAGCCCGCCGTTGCCGCAACCCAGGGCCGGAATGGCCAGGGATGTGATGCGGTTCGCCTGGACCTCGTCGACCAGCGCGTCCAGCCCGGCGACGATGTCGGCGACGCGTGAGGCATTGCGCCAGTGGTCCTTGGTGGGGAAGTTGAGGATGTAACGCCTCGGCCCGAGCACTCCGGTGTCGAAGGTCCAGATCCGGCCCAGCCGGACCTCTCCGCGCGCACAGGCAGCCCGATAGGCGCGGAAGTTGGCGGGGAACGCCCTCTTGAACTGCAGCGCGATGCCTTTCCCCATCACACCGACCGTGTTCACGGTGTTCACGAGCGCCTCGACCTCCGCGGTGAGGAGGTTGCCGTGGCCTTCCTCGATCATCTTCATCACCCCCGCTCGAACCCGTAGTACCAACCCGGCCTGACGATGATCCGCTCGGTGAGCGGGTTGCCGGACATCATCTCTTTGACCTGCTCTTTGTGCCTTTCATCGTAGGTTGCCACCCAGCGGATCAACGACAGCGGTACGCGTCGGTGCACCAGGAACTCGGCCAGCCGCCGGCGTTGCCGGTCCGGATCGTCCTCGGTGCTGTTCCACCGCTCCGATTCCATCAGCGGCCAGTCCACCGCGGCCTCCAGCGAGGCCAGGTCCGAGGTGAACTCGGTGGTGGCGGTGGCGGCGTTGCCGTCGGTCGCCACCCAGTCGAGGTGAGCGCCGAGCACGGCGCCGATCGACGTGACCAGGTACACCAGCGGGCGGTCGCCGCCCTGGTAGCGGCCGGGAACGCTGTCACGATGGTCGCACGCGATGCGGTAGAGCATGGGTGAGCGGGGCGCGAAGTAGAACGGCACGTAGTCACCCACGCAGCCGCCGGGAGCGATCGGGACGGCCCGGCGCCGTCGCCGCTCCTTGATGTCGGTGGCACCGACCTCGACTGTCATCAGCCCGGTGCGTGCGCTGACGTCGCAGCTGACATGGCCCACCGCGGACATCGAAGGAAGGTTGTCGATGTGTGTGAAGTGGTAGAGCCAGCGATCAGCCGGCGTCGTCATCCCATCCCCCGCCATGCTGTCCGACCCACCCGCCCTCGTGCTGTCCGCTGGAGTGCGGCGACCATATCGCCGGGGTACGACATCGGCCTCCGGGGCAACCCGGTACTTCGCTCGATATAGGGCACGCCCGGCAGCGCTCCACCCTCTCCGGTGGCGGATGCGTGAGCCCGTCCCGGGGGACCGCTGCCCCGAGGCATCGGTGAGGTAGGAAGATGAGCGCATGTCATTCTCGCTGCCCATCGACGCCGAGGCCAACGCGCTTCTGGACCGCGACCCGCTCGCCGTGCTGATCGGTCTGACCCTCGACCAGCAGATCACCATGGAGAAGGCGTTCACCTCGCCGCACGTGCTGGCCCAGCGGCTCGGGCACGTGCCGACCGCGACCGAGCTCGCCGAGTTCGATCCGGAGGCGCTGCTGGCGGTCTTCGCGGAGCCACCCGCGCTGCACCGGTTCCCGAAGGCGATGGCCACCCGGGTGCAGGAGGTCTGCCGGGTGCTGGTGGACCGGTACGACGGCGAGGCGGCGAACCTCTGGGCCGGTGCCGAGACCGGCGCCGAGCTGTACCAGCGGATCTTCGCGCTGCCCGGGTTCGGCAAGCAGAAGGCGCAGATCTTCGTGGCTCTGCTCGGCAAGCAGTGCGGCGTGCAGCCGGACGGCTGGCGGGAGGCGGCGGGTGGCTACGGCGACGCGGACGCGTACCGGTCGGTCGCGGACATCGTCGACGACGAGTCGCTCGGGAAGGTCCGGGCGTACAAGAAGCAGGTCAAGGCCGAGGCGAAAGCGGCGAAGGGCTCCTGAATCGCAGGCCGGCTGGCCGGAATCGCCCGGGCGGTGGGAGGATGGCGGAGTCGATCGGAGTCCGCGCGTGAAAAAGCAACCGGTGTTGATCACCGATGCCGCTCGCAGCCAGGGCGACCAGCTCCGAAGCCGGGAGATCCGCTACGTCACGATGATGGGGATCCGGGCGCTCTGCCTGATCCTCGGTGGCGTCCTGATCAGTCTGCGAGTGCCGTTGCTGGCGCTCTGGCTGGTCCTCTGTGCGGCCGGGATGGTCTTCCTGCCCTGGGCCGCCGTGCTGATCGCGAACGATCGCCCGCCGAAATCGAAGGCCGAGCGGGCGGCGGATGCGGCGGCGCGGGAGGACTACCGCCGGGCGCTGATCGCGGCCGCCGAGGCCGAACAGCGGCAGGCCCCGGAACCGACCGTCATCGATGCCGAGATCGTGGAGGATCGCAAGCCCGGTTAGGGGCGCGCTCCCAGCACGGAGACCGCGCGGGCACCGAGTTCGGCGCCGGCGGCGAGCGCCGCCGCAGGCGCCGCACCGGAACACCATGCCGCGAGCAGGCCGGCGGCGAAGGCGTCACCCGCGCCGGTCGGATCCTTCATGGGTACGGCCCGGGCCCGCCCGGCGAAGACCGACCCGTCCCGCCCGGCCCACACCGACCCGGCCGCCCCCTGCTTCACCACCGCGTTCGCCACGTGCGCCGTCAGACGCCGTGCCTGCGCGCCGGCGCCTCGCAGCGCGGAAGGATCCGGGCCGCCCGGCAGCGCGGAAGGATCCGGATCGGCGACGCTCGGACCGGCCAGCACGTCTGCCTCGTCCGCGTTGCACAGGAGCAGCGCGACACCCCGTACCCACGCCAGGAAAGCGGTGGCGCCCACCGACCGCAACGGGGCCGCCGAGGCCGCGTCGACGCTCACCGGAAGTCCCCGCCGGGCGGCGGCCGCCAAGGCCGCCAGGCCGGCGTCCCGGGACCCGGCGTGCAGCAGCGGATAGCCGGAGAGGTGCACGTGTGTGCCGGCCGGGGCGTCGTCGATGACCGATGTGACGTGCGCCGGGCCGAGCAGCAGCGACGCGCCCCGATCAGTGATCATGGTGCGCTCGCCGGCGCTGGTCAGGACGACGACGCTGCCGGTGGCCGCGCCCGGGCAGACCTGCACCGCGCAGCGCACGCCCGCGCCGGAGAGTTCCGCGACCCGGTCCCGTCCGGCGGCATCGTCACCGACGGCGGAGACAAGGGTGACCGGATGCCCGGCGTGGGCCAGCCAGGCCGCGGTGTTCGCGGCCTGGCCGCCGCCGCCGACGCGGATCGCCGCGTCGGTGTCCGAACCGGCCCGCACCGGACCGTCGTGTTCGACGAGGACGTCCGTGACGAGATCCCCGACGACGATGATCATGGCGCTGCGAAGCCGACCGGTCCGGCGGACGCGCTGTTCGAGGCGGCCGCGATCTGGGCGGCGAGCGCCGCGTTGCGCAGGATGATCCGGATGTTCGTCGCCAGGCTCTTCCCCTCGGTGCTGGAGTGGAAGTGCGACAGCAGGAACGGGGTGACCGCCTTGCCGGTGATGTTCTGCTCGGACAGCAGGCGCAGGCCCGACTCCAGGGTCCGGTCGTGCAGCTCCGGGTCGAGCTGCTCGCCGGTGGGCAGCGGGTTCGCCAGCACCAGGGCGCCCTCGGTGACCCGCTGCTCGTCGCGGGCCCGGATGAAGTCCGCGACCTGCTCGGGGGAGTCCAGCTGCCAGTCGACGTCGAAGCCGCCGTCGGTGATGAAGAAGCCGGGGAACCGCGTGGTCCGGTAACCGGCCACCGAGACGCCGAGGGTCTCCAGCCGTTCCAGGGTGGCGCCCACGTCGAGGATCGACTTCACGCCGGCGCAGACCACCACGATCGGGGTCCGGGCCAGCGCGGTCAGGTCGGCCGACTCGTCGAACGTGACGCTGGCCTCCCGGTGCACGCCGCCCAGGCCGCCGGTGGCGAACACGCCGATCCCGGCGGCCGCGGCGATCGCGCTGGTGGCCGCGACGGTGGTGGCGCCGTCGGCGCGCCGGGCCGCGGCGATCGCGAGGTCACGAACCGAGAGCTTCGCCACGTCCTGCGCGAGGGCCAGGTGCTCCACCTGCGCGTCGTCCAGGCCGACGACGATCTCGCCGCCGATCATGCCGATGGTGGCCGGCTCGGCGCCGTTGTCCCGGACGGTCTGCTCGATCTCCCGGGCCACCCGGAGGTTGTCGGGGTGCGGCAGACCGTGCGAGATGATCGTGCTCTCCAGGGCCACCACCGGCCGGCCGTCGCGGCGAGCCCGGGTCACGTGGTCGCCGTATCGAATCGCGAAGTCAGTCACATGATCACCGTACGGGTCCTGGTTATCGCCTTGTCGTTGGACCGACCCGGCGTGAGGTGTCAGACTTGCTGGCTGAGGTCCTAACGTTGAAGTGGTCCGGCGTTGAAGTGGTCCTGCGTTGGATTGGTCCCGCGTCGCATTCCTGAAGGGCAGATAACCGTGAGCACCCAGATCCTTGAGCGTCCGGAGACCAAGGACGCCGACACCGGTCCGGAGATGTTCCACTACGTCCGCAAGGAGAAGATCGCCGAGAGCGCCGTCATGGGCAACCTCGTCGTGGCGCTCTGCGGCGAGACCTTTCCGGTGACCAAGTCGCCCAAGCCGGGCTCGCCGGTCTGCCCGCAGTGCAAGGAGATCTACGAATCCATGAAGGTCTGATCGAGGCGTGACGGGCGGATACGGCCTGCTCGTCGCGGACCTGATCGGTGTGGCGGTGTTCGCCGCCTCCGGCGCCACGGCCGGCGTCGCGAAGCGCCTCGATCTGTTCGGGGTCGCGTTCGTCGGCTTCGTGGCCGCGCTGGGCGGCGGCATCCTGCGGGACCTGGCCATCGGGTCGGTTCCGCCGCTGGCGTTCGCCGACTGGCGATACGCGGTGACCGCGGTGGTGGCCTCGCTCGCCGCGTTCTGGCTCCACCCCACGCTGAACCGGCTCCGGCGCACCGTGCTGCTGCTGGACGCCGCGGGGCTGGGCCTGTTCACCGCGACCGGCACTCTCAAGGCGATCGCCGCCGGTGTCCCACCGGTCGGCGCCTGCCTGCTCGGCATGCTCACCGCGATCGGCGGTGGTGTGGCCCGTGACCTGCTCACCGGGGAGATCCCGGTGGTGCTCCGGCGCGAGATCTACGCGGTGGTCGCGCTGGGCGGCGCGGTCCTGGTCACGGTCCTGCACCGGATGGGCTTCACCGGCTTGCTCCCGCTGGTCGGCGCGGCCGGCCTGATGACCGGGGTACGCCTCCTCGCGCTCTACCGCAAGTGGTCCGCGCCGGTCGCCGCGCCCCGGTTTTGAGCCCTTGGTCGCAGTCGTCCGACACCCTCCCGGCAACCGTCCGCGGCTATGCTGGTCCGCAGCCTCCGCGCCCCAGATCGCGGGGGTTTTTCCGTGACTGAAGGGATCCTCGCAGCTTGAGCCCGCCCCTGCCGAACCTGGAGATCTTCCCGCCGCTGCGTGCCTGGCAGCGCAGGGCGATGGTGACGTACCTGCGCCGGCAGTCCGAGGACTTCATGGCCGTCGCGACGCCCGGCGCCGGCAAGACCACGTTCGCGCTGCGGATCGCCGCCGAGATGCTCGCCGACGGCACCTGCGACGCGGTCACCGTGGTCTGCCCGACCGAGCACCTGAAGACCCAGTGGGCGCTCGCCGCGGCCCGGGTCGGCATCCAGCTCGACCCGAAGTTCCGCAACGCCGACGTGCACTCGTCCCGCGACTTCCACGGGGCCGTGGTGACGTACGCGCAGGTCGGCATGGCGCCGGCCGTGCACAAGCGGCGCACCATCACCCGGCGCACGTTCGTGATCCTCGACGAGATCCACCACGCCGGCGATTCGCGGAGCTGGGGTGACGGGGTCAAGGACGCCTTCGAGCCGGCGGTGCGCCGCCTGCTGCTCACCGGAACCCCGTTCCGATCCGACGAGAACCCGATCCCGTTCGTCACGTACGAGCGGGGTCCCGACGGCATCCAGCGGTCCCGGGCCGACTCGGTCTACGGGTACGGCGACGCGCTGAAGGACCGGGTCGTGCGGCCGGTGCTGTTCATGGCGTACTCCGGGGAGACCCGCTGGCGGACCAACGCCGGCGACGAGCTGGCGGCCCGCCTCGGTGAGCCGATGACCAAGGATCTGGTGGCGCAGGCCTGGCGTACCGCCCTGGACCACCGCGGCGACTGGATGCCCCAGGTGCTGCGGGCGGCCGACGCCCGGCTCTCCAAGCTGCGCGAGCACGGCATGCCGGACGCCGGTGGCCTGGTGATCGCGAGCGACCAGCAGTCCGCCCGGGCGTACGCGAAGCTGCTGCACGACGTGACCGGGGAGTCCGCCACGATCGTCCTCTCCGACGACGAGGGCGCCTCCGGCCGGATCGCCGCCTTCGCCGCCTCCGAGCAGCGCTGGATGGTCGCGGTCCGGATGGTGTCCGAGGGCGTCGACATCCCGCGTCTGGCCGTCGGCGTCTACGCCACCAGCGCCTCCACCCCGCTCTACTTCGCCCAGGCGATCGGCCGGTTCGTCCGCTCCCGGGTGGAGGGCGAGACCGCCACGGTCTTCCTGCCGAGCGTGCCGCACCTGCTGGGGCTGGCCAGCGAGATGGAGGAGCAGCGCAACCACGTCCTCGGGGCGCCGAAGGAGAAGGACGGCCTCGACGACGAGCTGATCGAGCGGGCGCAGAAGTCCGAGGACGCCCTCGGCGATCTGGACAAGCAGTTCGAGGCGCTCTCCGCCACGGCCGAGCTGGACCAGGTGATCTACGACGGGACGTCGTTCGGCACCGGCGCGCGCAGCGGCACCGCCGAGGAGCTGGACTACCTGGGCCTGCCCGGCCTGCTCACCCCGGAGCAGGTGACCGACCTGCTGAACAAGCGGCAGGCGGAGCAGCTCGCGGCGCAGAAACGGCAGCAGCAGGCCCAGCCCGCGGCGCCGGTGCCGGAGCAGCGCGAGCCGGTGGTCCCGATGAGCGCGGGGGAGCGGCGCAACAGCCTGCGCCGCCAGCTGAACACCCTGGTGGCGGCGCATCACCACCGGACCAACCTGCCGCACGGCAAGATCCACGCCGAGCTGCGCCGGCTCTGTGGGGGCCCGCCGAGCGCTCAGGCCACGATCGAGCAGCTCGAGGAGCGGATCGCCACCATCCAGACGCTCTGAGGGATTACGGCCCGCAGCGGGCCGCTCAGCGGGTTTTAGGCACAAGAGAAGGGCACCTCCTGGCTGGAGGTGCCCTTCTTGCGCGTCTCTGTGGGGGACCGCTGCTGCTAGTTGGTGGAGTTCGACATCATTCCGGCTCCGCGCCAGGTGAAGTCCGGATCGGCCGCATAGTGCACGGCGATCTTCACCAGGTCCTCGGCGTACCGGTTGGCGTGGTGGCCGCAGAACACAAGATCGCCACCGCCTGCCAGGGTCAAACGGAGCTTCCCGGCTGCATTGCAGCGGTCGCACCGTTCATCGGCTGCTAGACCGGCCAGGCTTCCCGCCGGCGGCGTGAGGGTCGGGGTCATCGCCTTCCTCCTCTGTTCGTCACCGATGAACATGTTCCTCGGCTACTGCTCACTCATCGTGCAACACCCTGCACCGTTGCAGCCTTCCCGATGTGCCCCGGGGGGACCGAGGTCACACCGTTCGTTCTGGCTAGTGTGCCGTGATCCAAGGGTGCCACGTCAACGATCACTTCTGCACAACGGTCTGATCACCACCCGTTGATGTACGGGTGGTGACCATTTGGACACGTAATGTTGACTGAACGCCCTAGTCCAGGTAGTCCCGGAGGACCTGGGACCGGGACGGGTGTCGCAACTTCGACATCGTCTTGGACTCGATCTGACGAATCCGCTCCCGGGTCACGCCGTAGACCTGGCCGATCTCGTCCAGCGTGCGCGGCTGGCCGTCGGTCAGGCCGAAGCGCAGCCGGACCACGCCCGCCTCACGCTCGGAGAGCGTCTGCAGCACCTGCTGGAGCTGGTCCTGCAGCAGCGAGAACGAGACCGCGTCGACAGCGACGACCGCCTCGGAGTCCTCGATGAAGTCACCGAGCTGGCTGTCGCCCTCGTCGCCGATGGTCTGGTCCAGCGAGATCGGCTCACGCGCGTACTGCTGGATCTCCAGCACCTTCTCCGGCGTGATGTCCATCTCCTTCGCCAGCTCCTCCGGGGTGGGCTCACGGCCCAGGTCCTGGAGCAGCTCGCGCTGGATGCGGCCGAGCTTGTTGATGACCTCGACCATGTGCACCGGGATGCGGATGGTGCGGGCCTGGTCGGCCATGGCGCGGGTGATGGCCTGCCGGATCCACCAGGTGGCGTACGTCGAGAACTTGTAGCCCTTGGTGTAGTCGAACTTCTCGACGGCGCGGATCAGGCCGAGGTTGCCCTCCTGGATCAGGTCGAGGAAGGCCATGCCGCGGCCGGTGTAGCGCTTGGCGAGCGACACCACGAGCCGGAGGTTCGCCTCGAGCAGGTGGTTCTTCGCCCGCTCGCCGTCCCGGTTGATCCACTTGAGGTCGCGCTCGAAGTTGCGCTCGAGCGACTCCTCGCCCTCGTCGGCGGCGCGCAGCCGCTCGGCGGCGTAGAGGCCGGCCTCGATCCGCTTGGCGAGCTCGACCTCCTGCTCCGCGTTGAGCAGCGGGACCTTGCCGATCTGCTTGAGGTACGCCCGGACCGAGTCGGCGGAAGCGGTGAGCTCCGCGTCGCGGCGGGCCTGTTTGAGCGCCTCGGACTCCTCGTCGTCCCACTCGAAGTCGCCGTCGGTCGCCGAGCTGGCGGCGTCGGTGGCGGCAGCCGCGACCATGGCGGCCGGCTCCTCGACCACGACGTCCTCGATCTCGGCGGCGAGCTCCTCGGGGTCGATCTCTTCGCCGGGGCCCTCGCCGGGCTGACCCGGAGCGGCCTTGGTGGCGGTCTTCTTGGCCGGCGTGGCCTTGGCGGCCGCGGTGGCCTTGCGGACCGGCGCGGCCTTCTTGGCGGGAGCCGGCGTGCCGCCGTCACCGGCCGGTGCGGCCTGCTTCGGCGCGGGCGCCGCCTTCTTGACGGCTGCCGTCTTCGCGGTGGTCGCCTTCGACGCCGGCGTGGCCGAGCGGGCCGCGGACACCTTGCGGCGGGTGCTGGCGGAGCCGTCGACGACGACGGTGATGCCGGCGTCGACGAGGCCGCGCAGAATCTTCTTCGCCTGAGCCGGGTTCACCGCGGCTGACTCGAGGGTATGCGCGACCTGGGCCGAGGTGAGTTGCCCGCCCGCACCCTGAGCATGGGTGATCAGGGCCTCGGTGAGAGAGCGAACGTCGGCACCGTTCTGGTGGGCTTCTGTCACGAATGACCTTCCGGAGGCGATGAGGTTGGGCACGGCCAGGGTCCAGCGCAGCACGCGGGGGCGAGAGTTGCTGGGGTCGGTTTGGGAGCCCCCGGGACCCGGACCGTCCCGCAGGCGAGTGTCCGTGAAGCGTGGGCAGGGGTGAATTGTAGCGCCGCCGACCGAGATCCTCCGCCCACAGCACGCCGCCGACGCCCGACGACCTCGCCGAAGACGCCGGTTGCGCGCCCGGAAGAGCTCGGCAGGAGAATGCTAACGGCGGAAAGGACCCATTCGTGAGTGAGATTTCGACGGACGAGTTGTTGACGATCGCGGTCCGCGTGGCCAGGCAGGGCGCCGTCACGGCCCGCCGGATGCGCGACGAGGCGATCGGCGACGTGGAGACCAAGAGCACCGACACCGACGTGGTCACGGCGGCCGACAAGGCGGTCGAGCGTCAGGTGATCGAGGCGCTGCTGGCCGAGCGCCCCGGAGACGGCGTGCTCGGCGAGGAGTACGGGGACTCGGCGACTGTCGCGCCCGGCGCGGTGCGATGGATCCTGGACCCGATCGACGGCACCGTGAACTACCTCTACGGCCTGCCCCAGTACGCCGTCTCGCTGGCCGCCGAGGTCGGCGGCGCGGTGGTCGCCGGAGTGGTGATCAACGCGGCCACCGGTGACGAGTGGACGGCCACCCGCGGCGGCGGGGCGTGGCGGGCCGGGCGTCGCCTGGCCGGCTCCGCCCGGACGACGCTGGACCAGTCGCTGGTCGCCACCGGATTCGGGTACGACGCCCGCCGGCGCGAGCACCAGGGCGCCGTTCTGGCCCGTTTGATCACCCGTGTGCGTGACATTCGGCGGCTGGGTGCGGCGGCACTCGACCTCTGCCTCACCGCGGAGGGCAGTCTGGACGCCTACTTCGAGAAAGGCTTGAACCTGTGGGACCACGCGGCGGGCGGCCTGATCGCCGAGGAGGCGGGGCTCGTCGTGGGCGGCCTGTCCGGTGCGCCGGCCGGCAACGAGATGCTGGTCGCGGCGCCCCCGGCGCTCTTCGGTGCGCTGCACGACGTCCTGGTGGAGCTGGACGCGGCCGGCGGTCCCTAGGCCGGGGTCAGTCCCCGTCCTTGGCGGCCTCGGCGGCCGGCTTCAGGCAGGCGCCCGGCGGCAGCGTCGGCTCACCGATCTCGACCAGCGACTGGTTGACCTCGGTGGTCGTGGCCAGCTGCTGGAACTGGTCACCGATGACGACGTCGATCACGGCGCCCTTGCGCTTCGGGTCGTACGTCATCTTGGACTGCGCCAGGAAGTACGCCCGGAGCAGCTGGGCCCGGCCGACCGTCTCCGGCCCGTACTTGATCTCGGCGACTTCCTTGAACTTCGTCTTGCTCTTGGCCGGGTCCTTGACGGTGAAGCGCCGGTTCTTGAACTCGTTGGTGACGCTCTCCGCCAGGCCGGCCCGGCTGGTCCCGTTGAGGACCTTGATGGTCACCTCGGCCGGGTCGTCCGGAAGCAGGACGTCGGCGAGCGGGGCGCCTGCCGGGCAGTCGCTGCCGTCGGCGAGGTCGCCCTGGCTGTCGCGCACCAGCGCGACAACGACGAAGACCACCGCTGCCACGGCGAGCACGCCGACGAGGACGAGTGCTCGGACGCGGGCAAAGCTCATGGGGCTGGCTCCAGGGTCGGACGACGGGCCCGGGTAAGGTCGCCGGGCCTGTCGAGAGGTTAGCGTCTGTCCGCCAGGCGCGCGGAAACAGGGAATGCTTCCGGCGCGCCGACAATGATCCAGAGGCCGGTGCCCCTACTTTGATGTCGCCTCAGTCACATCGGGAACAATGTGCCGCCGTAGCGCGTACAAGCCTGCCGCAACAGCGGTAAGGTTCCGCGCTCGCCGGACCTGATCCGGGTGTCAGAAATCGTCCAGCGGAACCGGGAACCGAAACCCTGTCCTTGGCGTTACAAACGCACAAGCGACACATCGATACAGGAGAGTGAAAACCGATGGCCACCGACTACGACGCCCCGCGTCGCGATGAGGTCGACCTCGGCGAGGACAGCCTCGAGGAGCTCAAGGCCCGTCGCGCCGACTCCCAGTCGGGCGCAGTGGACGTCGACGAGGTCGAGGTGGCGGAGAGCTTCGAGCTGCCCGGCGCCGACCTGGCCGACGAGGAGCTCACCGTCAAGGTTCTGCCCATGCAGACCGACGAGTTCCGCTGCTCTCGCTGCTTCCTGGTGCACCACCGCAGCCAATTGGCGACGGAGCGCAACGGGGAGCTGATCTGCCGCGAGTGCGCCTGAGCGCACTCGCCGCAAGTCCGCCGGCACCCGATCGCGGTATGACGCGGTCGGGCCCAAGGCGTTCGCCACGGGGGTTTGATCCGGGGTTTGACCCTGGGGCGTGACCGGGAACTCATACCGGGAACGCCCGACGGGAAGGACGACGATGAACCACGCGGATCGTGCGACCGAGCCCGCAGTCGCGGCTGGGTCCGGAGCCGAGTTCGACGCTGTCCGAGAATCGCCTGACAAGTCCGAAATAACGGAAAATTTTGCAGAACCTGGCTCAGACGTCGAGCTGGGCCGCACCGTCGCGGCCCTGACCTCGGACGAGCTGGAGCCGGCCGGCCGCCGGCAGCTGCTGGGCCGCCTCGTGGGCGAGGTGCGCGACCGCGGTGTGGGCCGCCTGTTCCGCCCCAGGACCGCGCTGCGCTGGATGACCGACGCGGTGGTCGACGTGGCGCCGCGCATCCCGGTGCGCGACCTGGAGACGCTGCGCCGGCACTTCCCCGCCCTGGACGACGAGGAGCTCGCCGAGCGCCTGATCCGCAACGCCGCCCGGGCCACCGCCGGGGTGGGCGCGGCGGGCGGCGGGGTCGCCTCGGCCGAGTGGGTGGCGACGCCGACGCTGCTCTCCGCCCCGGTGCTGCTGGCCGCGGAGACGGTCGCCGTGGTCGCGATCGAGATCAAGCTGATCGGGGAGCTGCACACCGTGTACCGGCAGCCGATCGCCGGCGGGGTGCCCGAGCGGGCCATGAAACTCGTCGAGTCCTGGTCCGGCCAGCGCGGGGTGAACCCGATGCTGCCCGGCGTGGGCGTGGCAGCGGTGCTCGGCACCGCCGCCCGCAAGGAGCTGCAGAAGACCCTGCTGACCCGGTTCGGCCGGAACCTGACCACGATGGGCCCGATGCTCACCGGCGCGGCGGTCGCCAGTTACCTGAACCGGCGGGCCACCCGCGCGGTCGGCGACAAGGTCCGTGCCGACCTCAGGAAGACCGCTCCGCCCGCTCCCGGCGGCTGACCTCGAGCAGCAGTGTCGCGAGCTCGACCGGCTTGCGGGTGCTGACCACCCAGTACGGCGTGGGGTCCGCCGGGTCGTCGAGGACGACCTGCACGGCCGTGGGGATCCACGGGCGCTGCACCACGAACGCGTACGGATGTGCGCCGACGCCGAGCGCCTCCCGCTTGCCGGCGGCGTCCAGCGCGACCACGTCCGAGATCACCGCGACCGGCAGCCGGGCGTCGTCGACCTGGAACTCGGTGGGGGTGACAGCGATCCGCAGCCGGTTGAGCGGGAGCAGCAGCAGGACGCTGAGCGGCACCAGCACCACGAACGGCAGCCACCAGGGGATGTCCGGGAGGCCGAAGGTCAGCTCAGCGGCGAGGATGGTGCCCGAGAGCAGTGCGGCGGGCCAGGCCCACCACGGGAGGCTGAGCCGTTCGCGATGGGCCGCGAGGGTGCGGGCCGGGGACTCGGGTGTCACCCTTCGAAGGGTACGGCGCGCCTCCGATGCCCGGCGCGGCAGGATGGCAGGGTAAGTGCGCCCGGTAGACCCGTCAGGAAGGCTCGACGTGACTGACCCCGTCGTCCAGGTTCGCCTGCTCGACCCCGATCTGCCCCTGCCGGCGTACGCGCATCCCGGTGACGCCGGCGCCGACCTGGTCGCCGCCGAGGAGGCCGAGATCGCCCCGGGCGCCCGGGTGAAGGTCCGGACCGGCCTCGCAATCGCCCTGCCGGACGGTTTCGTCGGCCTGGTCCACCCTCGTTCCGGTCTCGCCGCTCGCCTCGGGGTGACGGTGCTCAACGCGCCCGGTACGGTCGACGCCGGTTACCGGGGCGAGATTCAGGTGAACCTGATCAACCACGATCGGGCGAACACCGTCAAGATCTCCCGCGGGGACCGGATCGCCCAGCTCGTGATCCAGCGGGTGGAGCGGGCGGTGTTCCACCGTGTGGACACCCTCGACGACACCGCGCGGGGCGCCGGCGGGCACGGCTCGACCGGCGGCCACGCGGAGCTGGCCGGGCACCAGAAGCAGGACTGAAACGGAAGGTGGCAGTGATGTTCTCCCGTAAGCGCGATGCCGCGAAGCACGTCCGTGCGGCCGACGCGCCGCCCTCCGCGGCGCTGGCGAGCAGCCTGGCCGCGGGCGGGGAGGCACCGGCGCCCGAGTTCGGCCCCTGGGACGCCAAGCACGCGCCGGAGGGTGTGCAGCGGCTCGACCTGGGCAGCCTGCAGATCCCCGCGATCGAGGGCGTCGAGGTGCGGGTCCAGGCCAACCCCGAGGGTGGCGTCGAGCAGGTGGTGCTCGTCGACGGCGAGAGTGCCCTGCAGCTGGGCGTCTTCGCCGCGCCCAAGACCGAGGGCATCTGGGACGAGGTGCGCGCCGAGATCGTCGCGGCGATGACCTCGGACGGCGTCGCGCCGCAGGAGGTCGCCGGCAAGTACGGCACCGAGCTGCGCGCCCGGGTCACCACCCCGGAGGGCCCGGCCGACGTGCGCTTCGTCGGTGTGGACGGCCCGCGCTGGATGATCCGCGCGCTCTACCAGGGCGCCGCGGCCGCCGATCCGGGCCGCGAGGGCGTGCTCGGCGAGGTGCTCTCCGGCCTCGTCGTGGTCCGTGACGACGAGCCCCGCCCGGTCCGTGAGCCGCTGCCGATGCGGCTGCCCAAGGAGATGGCACAGCAAGGTCAAGCCGACGCGCCCGCCTGACGTACCGTGGGAGTCATGACCACCGGTCTTCGCGGTTTTCTCAACCGTCTCACCGCCAGTGACTCCGAGCTGGACGCTGAGAAGTTGCAGCGGGACAGCGCCAAGTGCGGCGCGGTCCCAGCCGGCGCCTGCCGGCGCGGGCAGGTCGTTTCGGTGTCCGGCCGGCTGCGGACGGTGGCGTACACTCCTCGCACCAACCTTCCCACGCTGGAGGCCGACCTCTGGGACGGCAGCGACGTGGTCACGCTGGTCTTCCTGGGTCGCCGGTCCATCCCCGGCATCGAGCCGGGTCGCCAGCTCACCGCGCGCGGCCGGATCGCGATCCGGGACGACCGTAAGGTGATCTACAACCCGTACTACGAGCTGGAGGCGCCCCGGTGAATGGCAGCGAGCCGCGCCACGCCGCGCACGAGTCGGTCGAGGAGCGGATCGCTGAGGAGATCGTCGAGGAGCTCGATCTCCACCCGGTGCCCTCGGAGGCCGAGCGCAAGGACGAGGAGGAGCCCCTCCCGTCGATGAGCGAGCAGATCGCCGAGCAGCTCGGCGGTGTCCGCGGCCTCATCGAGTCGAGCCTGCCGGTGCTGGCGTTCGTGATGCTCAACGTGCTGCTCGGCGACTCGGTGGCCGGCCTGGAGAAACGCCAGGCGCTGCTCTGGGCGATCGTCGGCTCGGTCGCCACGGCGGTCGGGATCGGCGCGGTCCGGCTGGCCCGCAAGCAGCCGGTCCGGCACGCCGTCAACGGCCTGTTCGGCATCGCGATCGGCGCCTGGCTGGCCTGGCGCACCGGCGACGCGAAGAACTTCTACCTGCCGGGCATCCTGCTCACGTTCGGCCAGGCCGCGGTGCTGCTGCTCTCGGTGGTGTTCCGCAAGCCGCTGATCGGTTACGCCTGGGGCATCATGGCGAACAAGGGCCACCAGGACTGGTTCGGCAACGGCCGGCTGTTCCGCACGTTCCAGTGGCTCACCCTGCTCTGGGTGGTGTCGCTCTGCGTGCGCGCCGGCATCCAGTACTACCTCTACGCGATCAACGAGGCGAACGCGCTGGGCATCGTCCGGATCCTGGTGAGCTGGCCGATCTACGCCGGCACCTTCGCCTTCACGGCGTGGGCGATCCACCGGGTGACGAGCGCGCAGAAGCGCGAGACCGAGGCCGCCGTCTAAGCGGCGGCGCCGAGCACCACGGCCCGGATCTGCTCCTCCACCTCGCTGGTGCAGACGAAGATCAGCTCGTCGCCGGCCTCCAGCGGGTCGTCCGGCGTCGGCACCATGACCCGCTTGCCGCGCAGGATCGCGACGAGGGCCGCGTCCCGGGGCATCGGCACGTCCCGGATGGGGTGACCCTCGTACGGCGCGTCGCGGGGCAGCGTGATCTCCACGAGGTTCGCCTCGCCCTGCCGGAACGTCATGAGCCGGACCAGGTCGCCGACCGTCACGGCCTCCTCGACCAGCGCGGCCATCAGGCGCGGCTTGCTGACCGCCACGTCCACGCCCCACTGCTCGGTGAAGAGCCACTCGTTCTCGGCGCGGTTCACCCGGGCGACCACCCGGCCGACCGCGAACTCGGTCTTGGCGAGCAGCGACACCACCAGGTTGGCCTTGTCGTCGCCGGTGGCGGCCACCACGACGTCGCAGGAGGCGAGGTCGGCCTCCTCGAGGCTGCTCATCTCGCAGGCGTCGGCGAGCACCCAGCGGGCCTGCGGGACCCGTTCCGGGCAGAGCTGCCGCGGCTGCCGCTCGATCAGCATCACCTCGTGCCCGTTGCCGATCAATTCCTGAGCGATCGACCGGCCGACGTTGCCGGCCCCGGCGATGGCGATCCGCATGGTCACTGCCCTTCCTTGTCGGCGCCCTGCGCGATGTCCAGCACGGATCCCGCGGTCTCGTCGGTGACCAGCATGAAGACCTGGTCGCCGTCCTGTAGCACGGTGGAGGGCTGGGCCAGGGTGCCCATCCCGAAGCGCATCAGATAGGCGACCCGGGCGCCGGTACGCTCCTCCAGCGCCCGCACCTGCTTGCCGACCCAGTCCCGGTGCAGCGGGGTCTCCACGATGCTGACCACGCTCGTCGGGTCCCGGAACACCTCGACGCGGTCATCGGGCACCAGGAACCGGAACATCCGGTCGGCCGCCCACCGGATCGTCGCGATGGTGGCGATGCCGAGCCGTTCGTAGACCTGCGCCCGCCGGGAGTCGTAGATCCGGGCCACCACCCGGGACACCCCGAACGTCTCCCGGGCCAGCCGGGCCGAGATGATGTTGGAATTGTCGCCGCTGGAGACGGCCGCGAACGCGTCCGCCCGCTCGATGCCGGCGGCCCGCAGCACGTCCCGGTCGAAGCCGATGCCGGTGACCGTGACGCCGCCGAATCCGTCGCCGAGACGCCGGAACGCGTCCGCGTTCTGGTCGATCACCGCGATGTGGTGTCCCTGCGCGTCGAGCTTCTGGGCCAGCGTCGAACCGAGCCGGCCGCACCCCATGATCACCACGTGCACGGTTCGTGCCCTCCCATCGACTGCCGGCCATCGAGCGATTCTCACCCCGGCATCGGGCCCGGATCCGCGGGGCCGTTGCCCGGCGCCGGATGCGCGGCCCTCGCCACGGTGAGAAAGGCTCGGTGTGAGCCTGCCATGTGCCCCTCGCCGCCGGTGTCCGGGGCGGGGTACGCGGATCAGCGTCCGGCCGTACCCTTGGCACTCGTGGCAAGTACCACCTCTCTAGCCAAGCGGCTGCTCCTCGGCCGGCCGTTCCGATCGGACAAGCTCCAGCACACGCTGTTGCCCAAGCGGATCGCCCTGCCGGTCTTCGCCAGCGACGCGCTCTCCAGCGTGGCGTACGCCCCCGACGAGATCCTCCTGACGCTCTCCATCGCCGGCGCCGCCGCCTACGTCTATTCACCCTGGGTGACGCTCGCGGTCGCGGTCGTGATGGTGACGGTGGTCGCCAGTTACCGGCAGAACGTGCACGCGTACCCGTCCGGCGGTGGCGACTACGAGGTCGCCACGGTCAACCTCGGCCCGAAAGCGGGTCTCGGCGTCGCCAGCGCGCTGCTGGTCGACTACATCCTCACGGTGGCGGTCTCGGTCTCGTCCGGGGTGACCAACCTGGGTTCGGTGGTGCCCTGGGTCGCGGAGCACAAGGTCGGCATCGCGATCGCCGCGGTGCTCGTGCTGAGCGCGCTCAACCTGCGCGGGCTGCGGGAGTCCGGCACCGCGTTCGCGGTGCCGACGTACCTGTTCATCGTCGTGATCGTCGGCATGATCCTGACCGGGCTGTTCCGGGTCTTCGTGCTCGGGGACGATCTGCGGGCGCCGAGCGCCGACCTGGTGATCACCGCGGAGGAACATCATCTGACCAGCTTCGGATTCGCGTTCCTGCTGTTGCGGACGTTCTCGTCGGGCTGCGCCGCGCTGACCGGTGTCGAAGCGATCTCCAACGGTGTGCCGGCGTTCAAGCAGCCGAAGAGCAAGAACGCCGCGACCACGCTGCTGCTGCTCGGCGGTCTCGCGATCGTGATGCTCTCCGGCATCATCCTGCTGGCCCGCGCCACCCACCTGCAGTACGTCGAGGACCCCGGCCTCCAGATCGTCTCCGGCCCGACCGACTACGTGCAGAAGACTGTCACCACCCAGATCGCCGAGACGGTCTTCGGCAGCGGATCGATCCTGCTCTACCTGGTCGGCGCGGTGACCGCGCTGATCCTGTTCCTGGCCGCGAACACCGCGTTCAACGGCTTCCCGGTGCTCGGCTCGATCCTCGCCCAGGACAGGTACCTGCCGCGCCAGTTCCACACCCGCGGCGACCGGCTGGCCTTCAGCAACGGCATCGCGTTCCTGGCGATCGCCGCGATGGTGCTGATCGTGGCGTTCCACGCCGAGGTCACGAAGCTGATCCAGCTCTACATCGTGGGCGTCTTCGTGTCGTTCACGCTGTCCCAGGCCGGCATGATCCGGCACTGGAACCGGCTGCTGCGGACCCAGCGCGATCCGGAACGCCGGCGTCAGATGATCCGGTCCCGGGCGATCAACACGTTCGGCATGGTGCTCACCGGCGCGGTCCTGATCGTGGTGCTGATCACCAAGTTCCTGCTCGGCGCGTGGATCGCGATCGCGGCGATGGTGGTCATCTACGGCGTCATGGTGGCCATCCACCGGCACTACACCCGGGTCGCCGAGGAGCTCAAGCCGACCGACGAGCGGCCCATCCTGCCGTCCCGCAACCACGCCGTGGTGCTGGTCAGCAAGGTGCACCAGCCGACGCTGCGCGCTGTCGCCTACGCGCAGGCCACCCGTCCGGACTCGATCACGGCGGTCACCGTCAACGTCGACGACCAGGACACCCGCAACATCCAGGAGGAGTGGGAGCGCCGGCAGATCCCGGTGCCGCTCACCGTGGTCGACTCGCCGTACCGGGAGATCACCCGCCCGATCATCGACTTCGTGAAGAGCGTGCGCCGGGCCTCGCCCCGGGACGTGGTCACGGTCTTCGTTCCGGAATACGTGGTCGGCCGCTGGTGGGAGAATCTGCTGCACAACCAGAGCGCTCTGCGGATCAAGGGCCGGCTGCTCTTCGAGCCCGGCGTGATGGTCACCAGCGTGCCCTGGCAGCTGCGGTCCAGCCAGGACCGTGACCTGGACCGCCTGGACCGCGGCCTGACCCGTGCGCCGGCGCGCGGCCCGCGCAATCGCAGCGAACCGCCCGCCGACCGGCCGGGACCGGACGAGTCCTCATGAGCGAGAGCATCGAGAGCAGCGAGATGACCGACGATCTTGTCGAGGGTGACCGGGTCGAGGTGACCGTGGGCGCTCCGGCGCACGGCGGGCACTGCGTGGCCCGGCTCGGCGGCCCGCACGGCCGAGTGATCTTCGTCCGGCACGCGCTGCCCGGCGAGCGGGTCACCGTGGAGATCACCGAACTGCACCGGGGTTACCTGCGGGCCGACGCCGTGGAGATCCACGAGCCGTCGCCGGACCGGGTCACCCCGCCCTGTGCGTTCGCTCACCCGGGCGGCTGCGGTGGCTGTGACCTGCAACATGTGTCCGGCGAGGCGCAGCTGCGATGGAAGGCCGACGTCGTCCGCGACCAGCTCACCCGCCTGGCCGGGATCACCCCGGAAGATCAGGACAAGATTTTCGTACGGGTGGAGCCGTTGCCGGCCGCACCCGGCCGTCCCGGAGAACCCGGTGACCGGACCGAGCCGGAACCGTCGCGGCTGCTCGGATGGCGCAGCCGGGTCCGTTACGCGATCGACGCCCTGGACCGCCCCGGTCTGCTCCAGCACCGGTCGCACCAGGTCGTCCCGATCGACCGCTGTGTGATCGCCCACCCGGCCGTCCAGGAGCTCGACCTGCTGGCCCGGACCTGGCCGGAGGTGGACGCGCTGCAGGCGGTCGCCTCCACCGGCGGCGACGTCGCGGTGCTGGCCCGCCCGGCGGGCGCACCGGGCGGCCCCGCGGGCGCACCGGGCGGCCCGGCGACGGACGATCTCGGCGACGCCCCGGCCGGTGGCGCGCTGGTCCGTCTCTCCGGTCCGGACGAGGTGACCGAGATCGCCGGCGGGCGGGCGTGGACCGTACCCCCGGAAGGGTTCTGGCAGATCCACCCGGCCGCCGCGGACACGCTGGTGGAGGCCGTGCTGACGATGTTGCGCCCGGCTCGCGGCGAGGTCTCCTGGGACCTGTACGGCGGCGCCGGCCTGTTCGCGGCCGCCCTGGCCGTCCGCACCGGAGCGCGGACCACCGTGGTCGAGTCGTCACCGACAGGCGTGGCCGCGGCCCGCAAGAACCTGGCCGGCCTGCCCGAGGTCGAGGTCGTCGAGGCGAAGGTGGACGTGGCGCTGTCCCGCCGCCGGGTCACCGCCCCGGTCGACCTGGTCGTGCTCGACCCGCCCCGAGCCGGCGCCGGGGCCAAGGTCGTCCGCGCGGTCGCGGCGGCCGGCCCCCGAGCCATCGCCTACGTCGCCTGCGACCCGGCGGCCCTGGCCCGGGACCTGAAGACCTTCCGGGCGGAGGGCTGGGCGCCGGCCGAGATCAGAGCCTTCGACTGCTTCCCGATGACCCAGCACGTGGAGTGCGTAGCCCTGCTGCACAGGGCGTAACCCCCGCCCGCCCGCCTCCGCCCACCCAGCGGATCTTGGCGATTTGCTCATCCACGTCTTTGTCTCCACGTCTTTGGCGAACTCGCCAAGATCGCGGGAAAGCGGGGGGCGGGAAGGCGCGGACACGTGAGGGCGGGAAGGCGGAGACGTGAGGGCGGGAAGGCGTGGACGCCGAAAGGTCAGTTTGCGCGTTCGGCGGCGGTTACGGCATTGCGGAACAGCATCGCCACAGTGGTCGGGCCGACGCCGCCGACGCGCGGGGTGATCGCTCCGGCCACCTCGGCGCAGGACTCGTCGACGTCCGGGAGCAGGCGGCGGCCCTCGTAGCGGACCCCTGCGCCGATCACCACGGCGCCCGGCTTCACGTGCTCGGGCTGGATGATGCCGGGCACGCCGGCCGCGGCGATCAGGATCTCGGCGCGCTGGGTGTAGCGCGGCCAGTCCTTCACGCCGGTGTGGACGACAGTGACCGCCGCGTTCGCGGTCGGCCGTTTCTGGGCGAGCAGCATGGCGAGCGGGCGGCCCAGCGTGGCGCCACGGCCGAGGATCACGACCTCGCGGCCGGAGATCTCGACGCCGTGGAAGGCGAGCAGCGCCTCGATGCCGGCCGGGGTGCACGGCAGCGGACCGGGCAGCCCGACCGCGAGCCGGCCCATGTTGAGCGGGTGCATGCCGTCGACGTCCTTGTCGGGGTCGAGGGTCTGCAGCGCCGCGTCGTAGTCCAGATGGGCCGGGATCGGGTACTGGATGAGGACGCCGTGCACGTCCTTGTCGTCGTTGAACCCGGCGATCACCCGGAGCAGGTCGGCCTGCGTGACGTTCCCGCTCAGGTGCTCGTGCGGGGAGGAGAAGCCCAGCTCGGCGGCCTGCTTCTGCTTGATCCGGATGTAACCGGCGCTGGCGTCGTCATCGCCGACCAGGATGGTGGCGAGGCTCGGCTGCACGCCGCGTTCCTTGAGCTTGGCGACCCGCTGCCGGACGTCGGCGAGCACGGACTCGGCGACCGGAGCGCCGGGAAGAAGACGAGCGGACATACGCGTGACCCCCGCGGGAGCCCAGGCGGTCGACTCTCCGCAACGAGCTCCCCGATGGTTGAACCATCCCCGTGCCGCCAGTCGCTGCGTGACCTCCAGGATGCCCGACCATCGGTACGGCCGGCCAGCCGGGGTGGCCGGTTGCGAGGATGTGGAGGTTGTGTGGAGGATCGGCATCGGCCGTTCGCGTAAGGTGCGCCACGGCGGAGCACCGATAGACTGCTCCCTCATGAGCGACTCCCCCTCGACCCCGGCCGGCCTGCTGGCGAGCATCACCGAGCCCGGTGATCTCAAGCGACTGACCCCGGAGCAGCTGACCCTGCTCGCGGCCGAGATTCGTGACTTCCTCGTCGCCAAGGTGTCGCGGACCGGCGGCCACCTCGGTCCGAACCTCGGCGTGGTCGAGATGACCCTCGCGATGCACCGCGTCTTCGATTCCCCACGTGACAAGATTCTCTTCGACACCGGCCACCAGTCGTACGTGCACAAGATGGTGACCGGTCGCCAGGACGGCTTCGACCTGCTGCGCCAGCGCGGTGGCCTGACCGGCTACCCGAGCCAGGCCGAGAGCGAGCACGACCTGATCGAGAACTCGCACGCCTCCACCGCCCTGTCCTACGCGGACGGCCTGGCCAAGGCGTTCGCGCTGCGCGGCGAGGAGCGGCACGTGGTGGCCGTGGTCGGCGACGGCGCGCTCACCGGCGGCATGTGCTGGGAGGCGCTGAACAACATCGCCGCCACCAAGAACCGGCTGGTCATCGTCGTCAACGACAACGGCCGGTCGTACGCGCCGACGATCGGCGGCCTGGCCGACCACCTCTCCACGCTGCGGCTGAACCCGGGCTACGAGAAGGTGCTCGACCTGGTCAAGGACGCGCTGGGCCAGACGCCGGTGGTGGGCAAGCCGGTCTTCGAGGTGCTGCACGCGGTCAAGAAGGGCATCAAGGACGCGGTCAGCCCGCAGCCGATGTTCGAGGACCTCGGCCTGAAATACATCGGCCCGGTGGACGGCCACGACCAGCAGGCGATGGAGTCGGCGCTGCGCCGCGCCAAGGGCTTCAACGCGCCGGTGATCGTGCACGCGGTGACCAAGAAGGGCTACGGCTACCTCCCCGCCGAGCAGGACGAGGCGGACTGCCTGCACGGGCCGGGCGCGTTCGACCCGCAGACCGGCGCGCTGACCGCGAAGCCGTCGCTGAAGTGGACGAAGGTCTTCTCCGAGGAGCTGGTCCGGATCGCCGACGAGCGGCCGGACGTGGTGGGCATCACCGCCGCGATGGCCGAGCCGACCGGCATCGCCGCGCTCGCGAAGAAGTACCCGGAGCGGACCTACGACGTGGGCATCGCCGAGCAGCACGCGGCGACCAGCGCGGCCGGCCTGGCGATGGGCGGGCTGCACCCGGTGGTGGCGGTCTACGCCACGTTCCTGAACCGGGCGTTCGACCAGGTGCTGCTCGACGTGGCGATGCACCGGCTGCCGGTGACGTTCGTGCTGGACCGGGCCGGGATCACCGGACCGGACGGGCCGAGCCACTACGGCATGTGGGACATGAGCGTCTTCGGTGTGGTGCCGGGTCTGCGGATCGCCGCGCCGCGGGACGCCGAGACCCTGCGCGAGGAGCTGCGGGAGGCGATCGCGGTCGACGACGGCCCGACGATCGTCCGCTTCCCGACCGGCTCGGTCGCCCCGGCCACCCCGGCGCTGCGCCGGGTCGGCCAGATCGACGTGCTGCGCGAGGACGAGAGAAAAGACATTCTGCTCGTCGCGGTGGGCTCGTTCGCGGGCCTCGGCCTGGACGCCGCGGAGCGGCTCGCCGAGCAGGGGTACGGCGTGACGGTCGTCGACCCGCGCTGGGTCCGCCCGGTGCCGATCGAGCTGACCGGCCTGGCCGCCGGCCACCGCCTCGTGGTGACGCTGGAGGACGGCGTCCGTACCGGTGGCGTCGGTGACGCGGTGGCGAGCGCCCTGCGCGACGCCGGCGTCGCGGTGCCGCTGCGCGACTTCGGCGTGCCGGTCGGCTTCCACCCGCACGGCACCCGTGCCGAGATCCTCACCGCGCTGGGCCTGACCGCGCAGGACATCGCCCGGGAGGTGACCGAGACGGTGTCCCGTCTGGACACCGCTCCGGCCGGGGAGGCGCCGGCCACGGTCTGAGCGGTCGGCCGACGGGCGATCTCGTTATGTAACCGTTACTTTGGATGCATGGGGGAGCCAGTCGTCATCGATCTCGGGCTGGATCGCGGGGAACCGGAGACGTACGAGCGACCGGGGCGGCCCACCACGTCGCCCTGGTTCGCCCCGGCGCTCCTGACCGTCCTCGTGCTCCTGCTCGCCGGGGCCTCCGCGCCGATGCGCCGGGCGCCCGTGCTCACCCCGCTGCTGCGCATCCCGATCGGACCCGGCGAGCCGTACGCGATCACCGAGGGCGGCCGGCTGCTGGCCCAGACCGGCGCGACCCTCAGCTCGTACCACCTGCAGAGCGGTGAGTTGCGGTGGAGCGTCCGGCAGGACATGCAGGTCTCCCGGCTGCGCACCGCCGCCGGCATGCTGCTGCTGCGGCCGTTCGGGCGGTTCGCGGTCGGCACCACGGCCCTGTCGCTCTCCACCGGTGGACATCAGTGGCGCAACCAGCACAACGTGATCAGCTTCGCCGGCACCTCGCCGCTGTTCGCGGTGGACGACGTGCGGACCAGCTCCGGCCCCGGCCGCCGGGTGGAGAACACCGTCCAGGTGATCGACCCGGCGATCGGCGACGTCCGCTGGCAGATCCATCTGCGCCGGACCGCGGTGCTGCTCGGGGTGCCCGGCCCGGCCGACACCGAGCCCCGGATGCTGCTGATCGGCGACGACCAGCTCGCCGACCTGTACGACACGGCGGACGGCCGGCATCTGGCCTCCCGGAAGCTGCCGGCCGCCGACTACGACCCGGACAACCCGGTGGTCGCCGGCGGAACGCTGCTGCTGCGGCATCCCGGACCCTCCGGGACCGCGATCTCCGCCTACGACCCGGCGGATCTGCGGCCGCTGTGGAGCACGACCGCGCGGGGCACCGACCGGCTGGTCCCGTGCGGCCTGCTCGCCTGCCTGATCGGCCAGTACGGCGTCCGCGCCGTCGACCCCGCCACCGGCGACGGCCGCTGGCAGCGCGGGGACTGGCGGACCGTGGAGCAGGAGGGCACCGCCCTGGTCGGGTACGCGGGCCAGGACCCGGTCGCGCTGGCCGACCCGGAGACCGGGGCGACACTGGTGGACCTGTCCGGCTGGGACCTGGTGCCGGGCAGTCCCGGTAACGGGGAGTTACTGGTGACGCGGGAGGCCTCCACGAGCACGCGTACCATGGTCGCGATCGCGGCGCCGGAGACCCGGCGGCCGCGGCTGCTGGCGGAGCTGCCGGCCGGAACCGGCAGCTGCCAGTCCGCCCCGGAACGACTGGTCTGCCGGTCGTCCGTCGGTGAACTGGTCGTCTGGGCCTACCGGACCGAGACGGGAGCCGGCTGACCACGTACAGGTGAAGGGTTTCGGTGTGACGCTGATCGACCTGGACCGCGTCCCGGAGCCCAGCCCGGCAGCGGCCCGCCGCCCGCCGCCCTGGCGGTACCGGCACGCCGGCCTGCTGATCGCGGCGGTCCTGCTGGTCACGCTCGGTGGCGCCGCGCCCAGCGCCGCGGTCCGCTGGCGTTACCTGGGACTGGCCGGGCCGATGGACGTCGTCGAGATGCCGCTGAAGCTGGCCGGAGGCAACGCCTACACCGCCTCGTCGCGGGGCATCGAACGGGAGCTGACCGCCTGGCGGCTGGACCCGGAACCGGAGCCGATCTGGACCACCGCGGTGCCGATCGGCGCCGAGTACGAGGTCGGCCGTGGCCTGTTCGGCGGGGTGACGATCCAGCAGGCCGCCGACTCGGTGCTGGTCTCCGAGGGGTACACCACGACCGCTCTGGACGTCGCCACCGGGCGGATCCGGTGGAGCCTGACGAACTCGCTCACGCTGCTGGACTCGGGTACCACCGGCGTCGTGGTCGAGCGTGTGTTCCGTCCCGGCACCGAGTACGACCAGGCCTCCGGCGATCCCGGCGCGCTCTACTTCTCGGCCACCGGCGTGCCGCACACCGAGCCGCCGATCCGCACCGAGGTACGCGGCGTCGACCTGGTGACCGGCAAGACCCGGTGGACGGCGACACCCGGCGGCTCGGTGACCGTCGACCCGGTTGCCGGCGCCCCGGCCGCCGTCCTGATCACCTCGTCGCAGCGGCTCACCCTGCTCGCCGGGGCGACCGGGGAGACCCTCGCCGAGACCACGCTGCCCGAGCGGGACGGCGCCGGCCCGTCCAGCGGCGCGGTCGCCGGCCGTGTCGCGCTGGTCGGCTACGAGCAGGCCGGCTGGCAGTCCGGTTACGACGTCCGGACGCTGCGCAAGCTCTGGGACCAGCGGTTGCCGCAGGCGCCGGGCGAGATCCCGGTCTGCATCGGCGTGATCTGCTCCGGGCCGCGCGGCGAGCAGTCCGTGCTGGACCCGGCCACCGGCGAGCCGGCCTGGCCGGTGACCGCGGAGACCGACCTGGAGGTACGCGCCGGATCGGTGCTGGAGACCCGGGCCGACACCGACCTGCCGATCCGGCTGGCCGACCCGCTCACCGGCCGGACCCGTGCCGACCTGACCGGCTGGGACTCGCTCGTCCGGTCGGCGCCGGGCCGGTCGCTGGACGAGACGCTGGTGCTGCGGCGCGACCATGAGGGCGGCCGGCCGCTGTTCGGCGTGGTCCTGCCCGGGCACGCCGAGGTGCGGGTGCTCGGGGCCGCCGAGACGGAGAGCGCCGACTGCGCGGCGGACGAGCGGCACGTGGTCTGCCGGGATGAGCACGGACTGGGCGTCTGGGCGTACCGGATCTGACCCTTCACGAGGCACACTGAGGCGAAGTCCCCGAGTGCGGGGAGCCCGGTGTGAGCCCTGTGCTGATCGATCTCGGCGAGGTGCCGCGCGGCGAGTCACTGGCCCCGGCCGTCCCGGCCGAGGCGCCGCCGGTGCCGTCCCGTGTGCTGCTCGCGATCCTCTCGGTGATCCTGGCGGCCGGCCTGGGCGGGGCCGTCCGACCGGACCCGCCCACGCGGCCGGCGATCGTGCCGGCCGCGCAGGGTGACGTGCTCCGGGTGGTCGGCGACCGGCTCTACGTGATCGGCCGGCAGATGCCTCCCGGCGTCCGCGTCGTCCGGTCCCTCTCGCTGCCGGACGCACGACTGCTCTCCTGGCACCTGGTCGCCATCACCGGCGAGATCCTCGACGTGGCCGCCGCCGGCGACATGCTGCTGCTCAGCGTCCTGAACGAGCGGACCTCCCGGTTCGGCGCGATAGCGCTGCGGGCGACCGATCCGGACCCGGTGTGGCGGCGCCCGGTCCTGGTCGAGGGCGTCTCCGCGGCCGACCGCCTGGCGCTGGTCCGCGAGGAGGACGGCACCGGGTTCTGGTGGCGCGGGCTGGAGCTGTCGACCGGGGAGGTGCGCTGGAGCGTGCGCCAGCCCGCCGGCGACGTGATGTCGCCGTCCACGCACGGCGGCGGCTACCCGGACTGGCTCTACCAGCTCACCACGGACCGCCGGCTGCTGGCCTGGGACACCCGCACCGGCCGGCTCAGCGCCACGCAGAACATCCCGGAGCGCGGCCCGGAGACCCTCTCGCTCTGGCCGGCCGGCGACATGGCGCTGATCGGGGCGCGCCGCGACGGCACCACCGGGTACGACGCGGCGGAGGGCCTGCGGCAGCGCTGGCACAGCGGGGTGAACCTGAGCTGGTATCGCAACCCGAGCCCGTGCGGCGACCTGATCTGCGCGTTCCTGCCGCAGCGCGGGATCATGGTGATCGACCCGCGGACCGGCCGGGAACGCTGGTCCTCGGACCGGTGGAACTACGCCGAGCGGGTCGGCGGCTACCTGGTCACCGGGCTGCCCGGCACCGCGTTCCCGGAGCACTTCGTGCTCGACCCGGCCACCGGTGACGTGCTCGGCGAGGCGGGTCGCTGGCAGAGCGGCGGGCCGGGGCCGGAACCGGACACCGCGTACGTGCGGCGGGTCGTCCCCGGCGAGGACCGGGTCTGGTACGGGGTGCTCGACATGCGCCGGATGCGGATCCGGGTGTCCGGGGTGGCCGACCGGGTCGCCGGTGACTGCCACTTCGCCGCCGGCGCGCTCGTCTGCCGCCGCCTCGACGCCGCGGTCGGCGTTTGGCGGCTTGATTAGGCTTTGGTCATGCGCGTGCTGGTGGTGGAAGACGAGCGGAACCTGGCGGACGCGATCGCCCGCGGGCTGCGCCGCAAGGGGATGGCTGTCGACGTCGCGTACGACGGGTTGCAGGGCCACGAGATGGCCTACGTGACCCGGTACGACGTGGTGGTGCTGGACCGGGACCTGCCCGGCATGCACGGCGACCAGATCTGCGCCGAGCTGGTCGCCTCGGGCGCGCTGACCCGGGTGCTGATGCTCACCGCCAGCGGCACTGTCGCCGACCGGGTGGAGGGCCTGGAGCTGGGCGCCGACGACTACCTCGCCAAGCCGTTCGCGTTCGAGGAGCTGGTGGCCCGGGTGCAGGCGCTGGGCCGGCGGGCCACCCCGGCCGCGCCCCCGGTGCTCACCGTGGGCAACCTGGTGCTCGACCAGACCCGCCGGGTGGTGACCCGCGGCGGCGTGCCGATCGAGCTCACCAACAAGGAGTTCGGCGTCCTGGAGGAGCTGGTCAAGGCGCGCGGCGGGGTGGTGTCCACCGAGGAGCTGCTGGAGCGGGTCTGGGACGCCAACACCGACCCGTTCACCACGACCGTCCGGGTCACCATCAACACGCTGCGCAAGAAGATCGGCGATCCACCGCTGATCGAGACGGTGGTCGGCGCCGGTTACCGGGTGCCCGAGCCGGTCGTGGCCTCGTGACCGTCTACCTCGGCACGAAACGCCGGGCGCTGAGCCTCAGCATGCGCCCCACGCTCCGCCTGCGGCTCACCCTGCTCAACGGCATTCTGCTGGTCGGGGCCGGCGCCGTGCTGGTGCTGCTCGCCTGGCTGCTGGTCAGCGAGTCGCTGCACCCGGTCGACGAGCTGCGGGCCGGCTCGACCGTGACGCTGAACGACGGCAGCACCCGGGACGCGCTGGCCTGGCAGACCGGCATGGTCGAGCAGGCGTCCCGGGAACTGCTGGTGAAAGGCTTCAGCGCGCTCGCCGCGATCGGCATCATCGGCATCGCCGGGGCGTACGCGGTGGCCGGCCGTGCCCTGCGCCCGCTGCACAGCGTGACCCAGACCGCCCAGCGGCTCGGCGAGGAGACGCTGGACCAGCGGATCCGTTACTCCGGAGCGGACGACGAGGTGGCCGAGCTGGCGCGCACGTTCGACGCGATGCTGGACCGGCTGGCGGCCGCGTTCGAGTCGCAGAAACGGTTCGTGGCGAACGCCTCGCACGAGCTGCGGACGCCGCTCGCGGTGATGCGGACCGAGATCGACGTGACGCTCAGCGACGACGAGGCCGATGTGGCCGAGTACCGCCGGATGGCCAAGGTGGTCCGCAACGCCTCGGAGCGGGCGAACGGGCTGGTCGACGCGCTGCTGGTGCTGGCCCGCTCGGAGGCGCAGTCCGGCCGGCGGCTGGTCCGCAAGGTCCCGGCCGACCTGGCGACGAGCGTCTACAACGCGCTCTCCGCGGTGAAGGCCGAGGCCGAGCGGTTGAAACTGGACGTCACCACCGACCTGGAACCGGCCCCGGTGGTCGGCGATCCGAGCCTGCTGGACCGGCTGGCCGGCAACCTGATCGAGAACGCGATCCGCTACAACCACCTGCTCGGCCGGCTCTGGCTGCGGACCGAGTCGGTGAACGGGCAGACCCGGCTCATCGTCGGCAACACCGGTTACGAGGTCGAGCCGGCCGACGTTCCGGGGCTGTTCGAGCCGTTCCAGCGGGGCGGCTGGGAGCGTACCGGGTCGCGTGGTTCCGGCCTGGGGCTCTCCATCGTCCGGGCGGTCTGCGACGCGCACGGCGGCACGGTCTCCGCCGTCGCGCAGGAGGGCGGCGGGCTGGAGGTCACCGTGACCCTGCCGGCCGCCGACACCACGCCGGTCGTGACGGCCAGCGTGAGCGTTCCGCGCCGGCCCTGATCGCGTCCCGGGCCGGCGCGGCGCGCGGTCAGCTCTTCTTCTCGATCTGCGCGCGGAGCTTCGGGAACTCGGTCTTCACCTTCGCGGCGGTCTTGAAGTACCACATGACCATGCCGATGCTGCCCTCGTCGGCCCAGCTGCAGACCGCGACGTCGATGTCGGACGCGTTGGCGGTGCCGCACTGCGCCTCGCCGCCGAGGTCGCCGGTGCCGGCGTCGGAGAGGTTCTTGACCTCCAGGCCGCCGATGCCGATGCCGGCGAACGTGCCGTTCAGCGCCGACTTCGGATCCGGGACGTCGGTCTCGACGCCGATCGCGATGACGATGTCCTGCTTCTCGATCTTGCCGTAGAACGCGCCGAACGACTTGCTGCCGGGGTAGCCGGAGGCGAGCCCGTCCTCGAGCTCCTTGGTGATGCCGGCGAACTGGCCGTCGGTCAGCTTCGGGCGGCCGCCGAGGGTCTTCGGCTCGACGATCGTGATGGTCGAGGCCTTCTCGGTCGGCTGCGGGTCGCTCGTCGCGGTGCCCGTGGTCGGCTCACTGGTGGTGACCGAGTCGATGGTGTTCTGGGCGTCCTCGACCGCGTCCTTGCCGATCAGGTAGAGGCTGGTGATACCGCCGATGCAGAGTACCAGGAAGACCGCTACCGAGATCAGCACGATCGGGAGGACCTTGGACTTCTTCGGCGGCGGCGCCGCCGGGTATCCGGGCGGCGGGCCGTAGCCGGGCTGGCCGTAGGGCGGCTGGCCGGGCGCGGGGTATCCGGGCGGCGGCGGGTATCCGGGCGGGCCCGAGGCCGGCGGGCCGGAGGCGGGCGGGTATCCGGGCGGACCCGAGGCGGGCGGGCCGGAAGCCGGCGGCCCGTAGGACGGCGGGCCGTAGGGCGACTGGTCCGGGTTCGGCGGCCCGTAGGGCGACTGATCCGGGTTGGGCGAGCCGTAGGGCGGCTGATCCGGGTTGGGCGGGCCGTAAGGTGGCTGCGACATCAAAACTCCATGATCGGGGTTGACGCAGCTTATCGAGGGTCTTGCGGTCTGCCCAGGAGGATTCTCACAGCCGGGTGACAGCAAGGAGCCCCCGCACCGGCGGGGGCTCCTCACGTGACGCTTCCGGATCAGGCGGGGACGTTCGCCACACCGAGGCGCAGGAAGCGCTTGCCGGTGACCCGCTCGGCGGTGCCGCTGCGGTCCAGGTACGGCGTGATGCCGCCCAGGTGGAACGGGTATCCCGCGCCGAGGATCATGCACAGGTCGATGTCCTGCGCCTCCGCGACCACGCCCTCGTCGAGCATGATGCGGATCTCCTCGGCCAGGGCGTCGAGGGCCTTCTGCCGTACCTCGTCGGCGGTCAGCGGGCTGTCGCCGAGCACCAGGGCCTTGGCCACCTCGGGGTTGATCTCGTCGTCGACGAGCAGCGGCTGACCGAGGTCGACGATCTTCTTGAGGTTGGCCGAGTCCACGAACCGGTCCGGGAACGCGGCGTGCAGCGTCTCACCCACGTGGTACGCCACGGCGGGGCCGACCAGCTGCAGCAGCGCGACCGGGCGCATCGGCAGGCCCAGCGGGTCGAACGCCTCGTTGACCACGTCGAGCGGGGTGCCGGCGTCGACCGCCTTGAAGACCTCGCTGGTGAATCGGGTGAGCACCCGGTTCACCACGAACGCCGGGGCGTCCTTGACCAGCACCGACGACTTCTTCAGCTGCTTGCCGACCTCGAACGCGGTGGCGAGCGTCGCGTCGTCGGTCTGCTCGCCCTTGATGATCTCCAGCAGGGGCAGGACCGCGACCGGGTTGAAGAAGTGGAAGCCGACGACCCGTTCCGGGTGCGCGAGGTCCGCCGCCATCTCGGTGATCGACAGCGAGCTGGTGTTGGTCGCGAGGATGGCCTCCGGGGAGACGATCTTCTCGAACTCGGCCCAGATCTGCTTCTTCAGGTCGAGGTTCTCGAACACCGCCTCGATCACGAAGTCGGCGTCCGCGAAGACCGACTTGTCGACCGAGCCGCTGATCAGGCCGCGCAGCTTCGCCGCGGTGCCCTCGTCCATCCGGCTCTTGCCGACCAGCTTGTCGATCTGCTCGTTGACGTAGGCCACGCCCTTGTCGACGCGCGCCTGGTCCAGGTCGGTGAGCACGACCGGCACCTGGAGGCGGCGCAGGAAGAGCAGGGCCAGCTGGGACGCCATCAGACCGGCGCCGACGATGCCGACCTTGGTGACCTTGCGGGCCAGCGACTTGTCCGGCACGCCGACCGGGCGTTTCGCCCGGCGCTGGACCAGGTCGAACGCGTACAGGCTGGCACGCGACTCGTCACCCATGATCAGGTCAGCGAGCGCCTCGGTCTCGGCCGCGGTGCCGTCTTCGAAGGACGACTCCTTGGCGAGCGCGAGCAGTTCCAGCGCCTTGTTCGCGGACGGGACCGCGCCGTGCAGCTTCTCGTCGAGCTGCTGCTTGGCGAAGAACAGCACCCCGTCCCACATGTCCTTGTCGACCTCGGGACGCTCCACCGTGACGTCGCCCTTGACCACGCCGGCCGCCCAGGCGAGCGAGTCCTCGAGGAACTCGGCCGGCTCGAAGAGCGCGTCCGCGACACCCAGCTCGCGGGCCTGCTTCGGGCGCAGCGTCTTCTGGGTGAGCGGGTTCTGCAGGATCACCTGGGCAGCGCCCGGCACGCCGATCAGGTTCGGCAGCAGCTGGCTGCCGCCCCAGCCGGGGATCAGGCCGATCGCGACCTCGGGCAGGCCGAGCGCCGCCGCGCCGCCGGAGACCGTGCGGTAGTGGCAGTGCAGGGCGACCTCGAGGCCGCCACCGAGCGCCGCGCCGTTGATGAACGCGAACGTCGGGATCTCGCTGTTCCTCAGGCGCGCGAACACCCGGTGACCGAGCTCGCCCAGCGCAACGGCCTGCTCACGGGAGCTGATCAGCGGCATGCCGGTGATGTCCGCGCCCACGCAGAAGATGTACGGCTTACCGGTGATCGCGATGAACGCCGGCTCCGCCGCGGTCGCCGTGGTGATCGCCTCGTCCAGCGACTTCAGACCCGCCGGGCCGAAGCTGTTCGGCTTCTTGTGGTCGAAGCCGTTGTCCAGCGTGATCAGAGCGGCCTTCTTGTCGAGGCCGGGCACGCTGACCAGGCGGACGAGCGCCTTGGTCACTACCTCGTTCGGGTTCTCGATCACTTGCCAGCGCCTTCCCAGTTCGGGTTCTCCCAGATCACTGTGCCGCCCATGCCGATGCCGATGCACATCGCGGTGAGGCCGTAGCGGACCTCGGGGTGCTCCTCGAAGTGACGGGCCAGCTGCGTCATCAGCCGCACGCCGGAGGAGGCGAGCGGGTGACCGATCGCGATCGCGCCGCCCCACGGGTTGACCCGCGGGTCGTCGTCGGCGATGCCGTAGTGGTCGAGGAACGCCAGCACCTGGATCGCGAACGCCTCGTTCAGCTCGAACAGGCCGATGTCGTCGATGGTGAGGCCGGCCTTCTTGAGGGCCTTCTCGGTCGACGGGATCGGGCCGTAGCCCATGATCTCCGGCTCGACGCCGACGAACCCGTACGACACCAGCCGCATGGCGACCGGCAGGCCCAGCTCACGGGCGGTCGCCTCGTCGGCGAGGATGGCCGCTGTCGCGCCGTCGTTGAGGCCGGCGGCGTTGCCCGCGGTGATCCGGCCGTGCGGGCGGAACGGGGTCTTCAGCGTGGCGAGCTTCTCCATCGAGGTCTCGCGCGGCGCCTCGTCGACGGTCGCCAGGCCCCAGCCCTGCTCGGCGCTGCGGATCGCCACCGGCACCAGGTCCGGCTGGAGCTTGCCGTTGGCGTACGCCTTGGCGGTCTTGATCTGCGAGTTCAAGCCGTACCGGTCGGTGCGCTCCTTGGTGATGTGCGGCAGCCGGTCGTGCAGGTTCTCCGCGGTCGAGCCCATCACCAGCGCCGACGGGTCGACCAGCTTCTCGGCGAGGATCCGCGGGTTGGGGTCGACGCCCTCGCCCATCGGGTGCCGGCCCATGTGCTCGACGCCGCCCGCGATCGCGATGTCGTACGCGCCCATCGCGATGCCGCCGGCGACGTTCGTCACCGCCGTCATGGCGCCCGCGCACATCCGGTCGATGGCGTAGCCGGGGACGGTCTTCGGCAGGCCGGACAGCAGCGCGGCCGTGCGGCCGATGGTCAGGCCCTGGTCGCCGGTCTGGGTGGTGGCCGCGATGGCGACCTCGTCCACCCGGTCGGTCGGGAGCTGGGGGTTCCGCCGAATCAGCTCTCGGATGCAGCGGATCACCAGGTCGTCGGCGCGGGTCTCGGCATACATGCCGCCCGCCTTGCCGAACGGGGTGCGGACGCCGTCGACGAAGACGACCTCGCGTACTTCACGGGGCACAGCAAGCCTCCTTGCGGGCGTGAACCCAAAGCGTGCCCCGAATGCTACTCGCCGGTAACTAGAGCGTGCCACCGCATCGCGAAAACGTCACAGGCCTGTTTCCATTTCGCGTGCCGGTGGCGGGAAAGCCGAGGTCAGTGCCGTTGAGCCGCCCGGACGAACGAAAACCCGGCGACGCGGCGATTGGGCGACGCGGCGATTGGGTGACGCGGCGATTCGGCGACGCGGCGATTTGGGCGACGCGGCGATTCGGCGACGCGAGGACTCGGCGACACGAGGGCCCGGCGACGCCTCTGCGTCCGGGCGGCCTCGTCGAGCCAGCCCGCGTCACGATGGGTGACTGTCCGCGGGGAGCGTTACGGGGCCTGCGGCATTCTGTGGGGCCTCCCACGTCCGCGGCTTTCCGGAAAGCGCCGGCTTTACCCCGGATGCCGGCACGCCCGGTGACGATCCAGGGGTAGTCGTCCGGCTGCGAGGGGCGGCCGAATCGCCCCGGACTCGTCGCTCACCAGCACCGACTCCAAGATCCACGTGCTCCAAGTGGCATTGCGGCGACGCGAGCCGTAGCCGGCGCAGGCTAACGGCGCATGATTACAGCGCTCAGCTACGGCTCGGTGCGGCGAGCCGTAGCCGGCGCAGGTATGGCGGCTGGTTTGCAGCTCTCAGCTACGGCTCACACAACCGAGCCGTAGCCGGCGCAGGCTACCAGCGCGTGATTACAGCGCTCAGCTACGGCCCGGAGCGGCGAGCCGTAGCCGGCGCAGGTATGGCGGCTGCATTACAGCGCTCACCTACGGCTCGGGTTGGCGCGCCGTGCCACTGCGCGCGCCGTGCCACTGCGCTCACGTGCTCAGTCAGCCGCCTCCGGCGCGGGCAGCACCGCCTCCGGCGGGGGCAGCACCGCCTCCGGCGGGGGCAGCACCGCCTCCGGCGCGGGCAGCGCCGCCGCCAGCTGTTCGGCGATCAGACCGACCTGCCAGTTCCGCGCCCCGAAGCCGCGCAGCGTGTCGCCCACCGTCTGCGGCGAGACCTCGTCCGGCGGGGACCAGGCCAGCCGGCGGATGAAGTCCGGGCTGATCAGGTTCTCCGGCGGCAGGTTGTGCTGCTCGGCGGTGCCCACGACCACGGCACGGCACCGGGTCAGCCGGGCCGCGGCGACCGGGTCGCGCTCGGCCCAGCGGTGCGGCGGGGGCGGGCCCTCCACCGGCTGGTTCACCGGCAGCGCGTCGTCCGGCAGCGCCCGCGCCTGGTCCAGCGCGTCGAGCCAGATCCGGGCCAGCCGGCGCACCGAACGGCCACCGAACCCGGGGATGCCGAGCAGGGTGCGCTCGTCCTTCGGGTCGGCCTCGGCCGCCGCGACGATCGCCGAGTCCGGAAGCACCCGTCCGGGCGCGGAGTCGCGGCGGGCGGCCACACCGTCGCGCGCGTACCAGAGAGCGCGGACCCGGGACTGTGCCCGCGCCCCCCGTACCCGATGAATGCCTGAGGTTCGCCGCCACGGGTCGGGACGGACCCGCGGCGGCCGGTCCGCGCTGGCGACCAGAGCGGCGAACTCCTCGGCGGCCCAGGCGGTCTTGCCCTGCCGTTCGAGTTCGGCGGCGAGCAGGTCACGCAGGTCGGTGAGGAGCTCGACGTCGAGCGCGGCATAGGTGAGCCAGGAGTCCGGCAGGGGACGGGTGGACCAGTCCGCCGCCGAGTGGTGTTTCTCCAGCGAGTAGCCGAGCAGCTGCTCGGTGAGCGCGGCCAGGCCGACCCGCTCGAAACCGGCGAGCCGGGCGGCCAGTTCGGTGTCGAACAGGCGGCGCGGCTTGAATCCCAGCTCGGCCAGGCAGGGCAGGTCCTGGCTGGCGGCGTGCAGCACCCATTCGGACTCGGCCAGCGCGGCGTCGAGGGTGCGCAGGTCGTCCAGTGGCAACGGGTCGATCAGGACGGTGCCCGCGCCCGCCCGGCGCAGTTGCACCAGGTAGGCGCGCTGGGTGTAGCGGTAGCCGGAGGCGCGTTCGGCGTCCACGGCGACCGGTCCGGTCCCGGCCGACATCCGGGAGACCACATCGGCCAGTTCGGCCGAGGTCTCCACCGGACGCGGGGTTCCGTCGCGCGGGGCGGTGAGAGGTGTCGATGCGGGACCGCCAGAATTCGGGTCGGGCGGCACGGAGTGCGGTCCGTCCCCTGCTGTGTCCGGCGCGTCCCGACGGCGCAGGGGTGCTTCGTCGGTCACTCCGTAACCGTACGGGGGCGACGCCCTTGCCGTGCGCAGCCGGGGTCCGGCGCGTCGATTCTCGATCTTCTCCTGCGACTCAACCGCGGGGCGATTTCGTGCGTATCACTACACGCAGCGCTGAAAACTGGGAGGCCGCGCCGGATGAGCCCATACGAACCCTTCACCCCTGCCGACGGCTATGACCAGCGCCGCGGGGAGTGGGCAGCACCCGAGCAGCAGCAGTGGTTCCAGGAACAGCAGTGGGCCCAGGAACGGCAGTGGGACCAGCGGCAATGGGACCAGCAGCAATGGGACCAGCAGCAATGGGACCGGCAGCAGCGGTACCCCCAACCCGCGTACCAGCAGCCGGTTTACCAGGATCCGGTGCCGGCCGCCGCAACCCCGGCCCCGGTCGCGCGCATCGGCCGCGGCCGCATGGTGATCATCGCCCTGGTGGTCGCGCTGCTCGCGGTCTCCGCCTGGCAGGCGTTCCGGGTCGAAGGCATGATCCGCACCAGCGCAGATCTCGCCGACGCGGTCACCGCCGAACAGGGCCGCAGCCAGGACCTCGAGAAACAACTCGCCACCGTCTTCGATCCGGAGGGCATCTCGGCGGCGGTGCTGCCGAGCGTCTTCCGGGTCCGGGCCGGCGACTTCACCGGCACCGCGTTCGCGGTCGGCAGCACCGACGACGGGCGCACCAACCTCTTCACGAACTATCACGTGATCGAGGAGACGTTCGAGAGCGGCGACAAGTCGGTGTCGCTGGAGCGTGGCAACACCCGGATCGAGGCGACGATCGTGAAGGTGAGCGCGGGCAAGGATCTCGCGCTGCTGCGCACGACACGGGAGATCAAAGGGCTCGCGGTCGCCCCCGACGACGTGCGACCGGGCCAGCAGGTGGTGGTCGTGGGTGCGCCGCTCGGGCTGGACGACTCGGTCACCACGGGCGTGATCAGCGCGTACCGGCCCGACGACGCGGACGGCCCGACGATCCAGTTCGACGCGCCGATCAACCCCGGCAACAGTGGCGGCCCGGTGGTCAACACCAGCAAGCAGGTCGTCGGCATCGCCACCGCGAAAGCCCGTGACGCCGAGGGCATCGGGCTCGCCATCCCGATCGAGACCGCCTGCGACACCCTGGGATCCTGCGGAAAAGGCTAATTCATAGGGTACGGGACAAACCGCTCATTCCGCGTCCTACCCGTCCCGGACTACACCGCGACCACCTGCCACGAAAGGCCGCTGCGCGCCTTTCGCTACCGGTGCGTGGTCACCCCGCGGGGGCGCGATGGCGATCGCTGAGCGACGCCACCCCCGGCGGTGGCAGTCCCGCCGTCGACGCCAGCATCGCGCACCAGCCGCGCAGGTGGGCGCCGAAGTCGTCGGAGGTCGGCGTCCAGGACGCGCGCACCTCCAGATCCGCTGTCGGCTCCGGACCGGCCAGCTCACCGAACCGGGTCGACGCGGTCTGCGTCACGGTGCCGCCGATCGCCGTGTACGCGGCCGCGTAGTGCTCCAGCCCGTCGCAGAGCCAGCTCCAGGCCACGGCCGGCAGCAGCGGGTCGGTGGCCAGGTCCGCCTCCAGATCCGCGGTGATCAGCGTGACCAGGCGCAGGGTGCCGCGCCACGCCTCGTGGCCGTCCGGCTCGTGCAGCAGGATCAGCCGCCCGCTCGCCACCTCGTCCTCGCCGCGCAGCACGGTGGCGCTGAGCGCGAACGCGTACGGAGCGAGCTTCTGCGGTGGGGTGATCTCCTCGAGGAGGATCTCCGACCACGGCGAGTCCACGCGCAACCCGGTGACGGCGCGGGTGAACGCCTCGGGGGCAGCGGAGGGGGACGCCATGAAGGCAGACTAAGCCGATCCCAGGGCCCTCCGTACTCGGCACGCCGCCGGAGGGGAACACTGCCGTGGCACCATGACTCGGTGACCGTTCTCGAAGATTCCCCCTTTGTCCGGGCGTGTCGGGGCCTTTCGGGCCCGCACACGCCGGTCTGGTTCATGCGGCAGGCCGGGCGTTCGCTCCCCGAGTACCGCAAGATCCGTCAAGGGGTCGGCATGCTCGAGTCGTGCCGCCGTCCGGATCTGGTCACCGAGATCACCCTGCAGCCGGTCCGCCGGCACGGCGTCGACGCGGCGATCCTGTTCAGCGACATCGTGGTGCCGGTCGCCGCGGCCGGGATCGACCTGGACATCGTGGCCGGCACCGGCCCGGTGGTGGCCGATCCGATCCGATCCGCGCCCGACCTGGAACGGCTGCGCCCGATCACCCCGGACGACGTGGGCTTCGTCGCCGAGTCGGTGCGGCTGCTCGTCGCCGAGCTCGGCGGCACGCCGCTGATCGGGTTCGCCGGCGCGCCGTTCACGCTGGCCAGCTACCTGATCGAGGGCGGCCCGTCCCGGACGTACCTGAAGACCAAGGCGATGATGTACGGGCAGCCCGACCTGTGGCACGCCCTGCTCGGCCGGCTCTCCGAGATCACGCTGACGTTCCTGCGTACCCAGGTGGACGCCGGGGTCAGCGCGGTTCAGCTCTTCGACTCCTGGGCCGGCGCGCTCTCCGAGGCCGACTACCGGCAGTACGTGCTGCCCCACTCGGCCGCCGTGCTGAGCGGGCTGGCCGGCACCGGAGTGCCGAGGATCCACTTCGGGGTCGGCACCGCGGTGCTGCTCGAAGCGATGGGTGAGGCCGGCGCGGACGTGGTGGGCGTCGACTGGCGTACCCCGCTCGACGCCGCCACCAAGCGTCTCGGCCCGGCGAAGGCCGTCCAGGGCAACCTGGACCCGGCGATCCTCTTCGCCGGCTGGGAGACCGTGGAGCGGGAGACCCGCCGGGTGCTCGCGCAGGGCGCCGCCGCGCCGGGTCACGTCTTCAACCTGGGCCACGGCGTGATGCCGGAGACCGACCCGGACGTCCTGACCCGCCTGGTCGCCCTGGTCCACGAGGTCTCCGGCCGGTCCTGATCGCTGTCCCGCCGGTGTGATCGCCGCCTCGGCGGGCCGTTTTTCGTCCCGGCGGGATTAGGGACTTGTGTCTCTGGCCGCCCGGGACACGAGCCTGGAAGGGTTGCTGTCACAGCGGCCGATCCGGCGGGACCGGCTGCGGCACAGCGGCCGATCCGGCGGGACCGGCTGCGTCACAGCGGCCGACCCTGGGTGGGCGGAACCGGGCGGACCTGGGAGTGTGAGAAGCGTGCGGAAGCGGATCGCGGTCATCGGTGGCGGCATCGCCGGGCTGGCGGCTGCCGTGCGCCTGCGGGAGCAGATCCCGGAGGGCGCCGACATCGTCGTGTTCGAGCAGAGCGGCGCCCTGGGCGGCAAACTGCGCACCGGTGAGCTCGGCGGTCTCACGGTCGAGCGAGGCGCCGAGTCGTTCCTGGCGAGCGGTTCCGACGGCGCCGAGTCCGCGGCGGTGGCGCTGGCCCGCCGGCTCGGCCTCGGCGACGCCCTGGTGCACCCGGCACGACAGCCCGCCGCGCTCGCCATCGGCGGCCGGCTCACCCCGATCCCGGGCGGCACCCTGGTCGGTGTCCCCGGCGACCTCTCCACGCTGGACGGCATCGCCGACGCCGATCCCGCCGCCGATCAGGACCTCGGCCGCCCGCTGCTCGGGCCGGACGAGGACGTCGCGGTCGGCGCGCTGGTCCGCTCGCGCTACGGCGCCGAGGTGGTCGACCGGCTGGTCGACCCGATGCTCGGCGGGGTCTACGCGGGCCGCGCCGACCAGCTCTCGCTGCGTGTCACGATGCCGCAGCTGGCCCGCGCCGCCGAGACCGAGCACACGCTGCGCGCCGCGGTCCGGGCCGCACAGGCCCAGTCCCGGCGGGTGCCGGGCAAGCCGGTCTTCGCGGCCGTTGACGGCGGGATGAGCCGTCTCGTGTCGGCCGCCGCGACGGCGAGCCGGGCCCGGATCAGCCTCGGACTGCCGGTGCGCGAGTTGCTCCGCACCGCCGGCGGCTGGCGTCTCGTGCTCGGGCCGGTGCCCGCGCCGCAGACCGAGGACGTGGACGCCGTGGTGCTCGCCGTCCCGGCGAAACCGGCGTCCCGGCTGCTGGCCGAGGTGGCGCCGGCGGTGGCGGAGGCGGTCGGCTCGCTGAGTTACGCGAGCGTGGCCCTGGTGGGCCTGGCGCTCCCGCCGGGCACCGTGCTGCCCGAGCTCTCCGGCTTCCTGGTGCCGCCGGGCGAGGGCACGCTCGTCAAGGCGGCCACGTTCTTCACCCGCAAATGGCCGCACCTGGACCGGCCGGCCGGCCCGGTCGTGGTGCGCGCCTCGCTGGGCCGGGCCGGCGAGGAGGACCGCTTGCAGCTGGACGACGCCGCGCTGCTCGCGCGGGCCCGCCGTGAGCTGGGCGAGTTGCTGGACCGGGCCCGCCAGGAGCTCGGCGAGCCGGCCGGCGCGCCGCTGCCGCCGCCGGCCGCGTCCTGGATCCAGCGGTGGGGCGGCGCCCTCCCGCAATACGCTCCCGGCCACGCCGACCGGGTCGCGGCGGCCCGGGCAGCGCTGCCGCCGGGTCTGGCCCTGGCCGGGGCGGCGTTCGACGGTGTCGGCATTCCGGTGTGTGTGGCAAGCGGCGAGCGCGCCGCGGACGATGTAAGCAAGTTCTTGGAGGAAGCATGAGCGAGCAGACCAACGCGGCGCGGATCAACGAGCTGAACGCGACGATCCGCTACACCATGTGGTCGGTGTTCCGGGCCGCGACGCCGCTGCCGGCGCTTCGCGACGACCTGGCCGGTGAGGTCGACGCGCTCTTCGAGCAGCTGTCCGCCAAGGACGTGACGATCCGCGGCACCTACGACGTCTCCGGCCTGCGCGCCGACGCCGACGTGATGATCTGGTGGCACGCCGAGTCGCCGGACGCGCTGCAGGACGCCTACGGGCTGTTCCGCCGCACCGCGCTCGGCCGGCACCTGGAGCCGGTCTGGTCGCAGATGGCGCTGCACCGCCCGGCCGAGTTCAACCGCAGCCACCTGCCGGCGTTCCTGGCCGGCGAGGAGGCCCGCTCCTACATCTGCGTCTACCCGTTCGTCCGCTCCTACGAGTGGTACCTGCTGCCCGACGCCGAGCGCCGCCAGCTGCTGGCCGAGCACGGTCAGATGGCCCGGCCGTACCCGGACGTGCGCGCCAACACGGTCGCCTCCTTCGCCCTCGGTGACTACGAGTGGATGCTCGCCTTCGAGGCCGACGAGCTGCACCGCATCGTCGACCTGATGCGCGACCTGCGTGCCTCCGGCGCCCGCCGGCACGTCCGCGAGGAGGTCCCGTTCTACACCGGCCGCCGCCGCTCGATGACCGAGCTGGTCGCCAACCTCCCCTGACCCACCACCCCGCGTGTGGAGTTGGGGTGCGGACAGCGCCCGAATTCCACACGCCGGCCCCGGTTTCGCCCCGCGTGTGGAGTTGGGGTGCGGACCGCGCCCGAATTCCACACGCCGGCCCCGGTTTCGCCCTGCGTGTGGAGTTGAGGTTCGGACAGCGCCCGAAATCCACACGCCGGCCCCGGGTTTGCCCTGCGTGTGTAGTTGGGGTGCGGAGCGCGCCTCAACTCCACACGCGGGTGTGGGAGCCGGCGCGGCACGCCGGGGCCGGCGGCGGGAAGCGCCGGCCCGGAGGACCGTCAGGTGTGCGTCTCCCGGTGGGCGGGCCGGCTGCGGTTGGGGACGGCGCGGCGCGTACCTATGCGGGTTTCGCCATCGGGATGTGGGGGATGCCGTCCTCCAGGTATTCGGGGCCGGTCCGGGCGAATCCGAATCTGGCGTAATAGTCGGCCAGGTGCGCCTGCGCGTGGAGCACGGCGGGACGGTTGCCGATCACGGTCAGCGCCTCGGTGAGCAGCCGGCCGGCCAGGCCCGTGCCCCGGGCCTCCTTCGCGGTGACCACGCGGCCGATCCGCTCGGCGTCCGGGTCCCGCAGCACGCGCAGGTACGCCCGGACCGCACCGTCACGCTCGAACCACAGGTGCCGGGTTCCGGGCTCGGTGTCCCGGCCGTCCAGTTCCGGGTAGGCGCATTCCTGTTCGACCACGAAGACGTCCACGCGCAACCGCAGGATCGCGTAAAGAGTTGTGGTGTCGAGATCGCGGAACGAGGCCACTCGCAGCTCATCGTGTGGTTCAGGATGCATCGGCACAACATACGCGGCGTGTCCTCACCTTCGGGGCATTCCTGCCGTTGTACGGATGAGGCACCGTTTTGTGGAGGACGCCATGATCAAACGCAGCAAGTTGTTCGGCAACAAGACCCGCGTCACGTTCAGCCTGCCGGCGAACGAGCCGGCGGGCCGGGTCAGCGTCGTCGGCGACTTCAACGACTGGGAGCCGGGCCGGCACGAGCTCCAGGCGCGGCGCAACGGCACGCGCACGGTCAGCGTTCCGCTCGATCCGGGCCACTACAAGTTCCGCTATCTGGCGAGCGACGGTGTCTGGCTGGACGACGAGCAGGCCGACGTGGTCGGTCCGCACGGCAGTGAAATCCGCCTATAAGCGTTACGGCCGGTCGTCCGGGGGGATCTGCTGATCGGTAAGCAGCTCACCTTCGAGGAGGAACCGTGGCAGACGTCAAACTGGCGATCATCTACTACTCGTCCACCGGCACCATCCACGGCATGGCGGAACGGTTGCGGGAGGCGGGGGAGAAGGCCGGCGCCGAGGTACGTCTGCGTCAGGTGCCGGAGCTCGCCCCGGAGGAGGCGATCGCCTCGAACGCGGCGTGGAGCCAGCACTTCGACCGCACCAAGAACGAGCCGAAGGCGACAGCGGACGACGTGGTCTGGGCCGACGGCGTGCTCTTCGGCACCCCGACCCGGTACGGCAACGTGTCCAGCCAGCTCAAGCAGTTCATCGACACCCTGGGACCGCAGTGGGGGCAGGGTCTGCTGGCGAACAAGGCGTACGCCGGGTTCACCGCGTCGATGACCGAGCACGGTGGTCAGGAGTCCACCCTGCTGGCCCTCTACAACACGATCTACCACTTCGGCGGCATCGTGGTGGCGCCCGGTTACACCGACCCGCTGAAGTTCGCCGACGGCAACCCGTACGGCGTCTCGCACGTCACCGGCGGCAGCAACGACGCGCCGCTCACCGGCGTGCAGTTCGCCGCTTTGGATCACCTCGCCACCCGGATGGTCACGATCGCCGGGAAGCTGAGCGCCTGAGGGCTGTCCTTGCTCCCGCCGGCACCCGTCGGGGCGCTACGGTTTCGCCATGGCCGTCGACACCCAGTACGAAGACCTGCTCCGGCGGGTGCTGCAGACCGGAACGCCGAAAACCGACCGCACCGGGACCGGCACCCGAAGCCTCTTCGGCGAGCGCCTGCGGTATGACCTCTCCCAGGGCTTCCCGCTGATCACCACGAAGCGGGTGCACTTCAAGTCGATCGCGGTGGAGCTGCTCTGGTTCCTGCGCGGCGACACCAACGTCGCCTGGCTGCACGAGCAGGGCGTGACGATCTGGGACGAGTGGGCGGACGACGCGGGCGAGCTGGGGCCGGTCTACGGTCACCAGTGGCGGTCGTGGCCGACGCCGTCCGGCGAGGTCGACCAGATCTCTGAGATCTTGGACACCCTCCGGAAGAACCCGGACTCGCGCCGCATGATCGTCTCGGCGTGGAACGTCGGCGACCTGCCGAAGATGGCGCTCGCGCCCTGTCACGCGATGTTCCAGTTCTACGTGGCGGACGGCAAGCTCTCCTGCCAGCTCTACCAGCGCAGCGCCGACCTCTTCCTCGGCGTGCCGTTCAACATCGCCAGTTACGCGCTGCTCACCCGGATGGTCGCCGCGCAGGCCGGCCTGGCGCCCGGTGACTTCATCTGGGTCGGCGGCGACTGCCACATCTACAACAATCACGTCGAGCAGGTCACCGAGCAGCTGACCCGCGAGGCGTACCCGTTCCCGGAGCTGGAGATCGCCGAGCGGCCCGATCTCTTCACGTACGCGTACGAGGACTTCACGGTGGTGAACTACCGGCACCACCCGGCTCTGAAAGCCCCCGTCGCGGTATGAGAGAGCTCCTACCGCGGCTCTCGCCTCCATGCTCGGAAGGCGCGGCATGAGCGTGCACATGATCTGGGCGCAGGCGCGGAACGGGGTGATCGGCGCGGCCGGTGACATCCCGTGGCGGCTCCCCGGCGAGCAGCGCCTGTTCAAGGAGCGCACGATGGGCTCGACAGTGGTGATGGGGCGGGCCACCTGGGATTCGCTGCCGGAACGGTTCCGCCCGCTACCGGGCCGCCGTAATGTCGTACTGACCAGGGACCCGGGCTGGAAAGCCGAGGGCGCGGTGGTCACCCACTCCCCGGCGGACATCACCGAGGACGACTTCTGGGTGATCGGCGGGGGCGGAATCTATGCCGCGTTCCTGCCCCGGGCCGGGCACGTGGTCCGCACGACCATAGACTTCGATGCGGAGGGTGACACGTTCGCCCCGGCCCTCGGTCCGGAGTGGGTGGTGTCCTCGTCCACCGGCTGGATCACGGCCGAGACAGGTCACCGTTACCGGATAGACGACCTGGAGCGGCTTGACTTCCACGGGGGTGACACCTTCCATTAGCGGATCTGAGGTATCTTCTGCGACCATTGGCTGGCGAAGATCGTTCGCGTTACGCGGGCGCACGTAAGCCTTTTCACTGAGAGCCATTACCTGGGGACGGCAAATGTCACGTGACTTCGTGCTCAACTCACTGACCCTCTCGGTCGTGACGCCGATGTACAACGAGCGCGAGGCGGTGGACCACTTCGTGGCGCGTCTGCGCCCGGTGCTGGACGGCCTGGGCGTCACGTACGAAGTGGTCGCGGTTGACGACGGCAGCCGGGACGAGACGGTCAAGCGGTTGCTCGAGCTGCGGGAGGACTGGTCGGCGCTGCGCGTGGTCAAGCTGCGCCGCAACGTGGGGCACCAGTCGGCGCTCGCGGCCGGCCTGAAGGCCGCCCGCGGTGAGTACGTCGTGAGCATCGACGCCGACCTCCAGGACCCGCCGGAGGTCATCGGCGACATGCTGACGAAGGCGCGTGCGGAGAACCTGGACGTGGTCTACGGCGTCCGCAGCGACCGCAGCACCGACACGTCGTTCAAGCGCAACACCGCCGGCGTCTACTACTGGCTGATGCGCAAGCTGGTCGGCCCGCACCTCAGTGACCAGGCCGGCGACTTCCGCCTGATGAGCCGCGTGGTCGTGGACACCCTGAACGACCTGCAGGAGCAGCAGCCGGTGTACCGGCTGGTCGTGCCGTCGCTCGGCTTCGCCAGCGGCGAGGTGGCCTACGTCCGGGCGGAGCGCGTCGCCGGCGAGACCAAGTACCCGCTCACCAAGATGATCAAGCTGAGCGTGGACAGCGTCACCAGCTTCTCGGCGGCGCCGCTGCGGGTCGCCACCTGGCTCGGCCTGGTCACCTTCATGGTGTGTCTCGGTTTGGTGATCAGTGGGATCGCCGCGTGGGGGTTCGGTGTTACCGTGCCTGGCTGGACGTCCCTCTACATCGCCGTGCTGCTGCTCGGCGCGGTGCAGCTGATCTGCCTCGGCCTGCTCGGCGAGTACGTGGGACGTATCTATGCCGCGACCCAGAACCGCCCGAAGTTCCTGGTCGCGTTCGACACGGATGAGCAGGAGCCGATGAGCACGAAGCCGGAGGCCGTCTCGATGGAGACGGCGGCTGTACCGACGCAGTTGGCAACCCATCGGTGACATGACCACAGAAGTCACCGACACCCCCCGAACTGAAAAGACCGGACCGGCCACCGCTGCGGTGGCCGGTCGTCGGCGCTCGATTTTGAAGACAACCCTGCCATCCCCTGGCTGGCTGGCCCTGATCTTCACGCTCGCGGTCACCGCTGTGGCGATGAGCTACTACGGGGTCGGCGAGCGAGCCCAGCTCGCGTTCGCGGCGTACTCGCTCGGCTGCGTGACCCTGCCCGGCACGCTGATCTGGCGCGCTCTGCAGGGCCGCTCCGGCTATCTGCCGCTGGACGCCGCGTTCGGCACCGCGGCGGGCTTCGCCGTGGAGCTGCCGGTCTACATGCTGGCCCGCCAGGCCGACCTGCCGTACGCGGTGCTGTCCTGGCCGATCCTCACCGTCGTGGCGTTCGCCGCGGTGCCGCGGCTGCGCCGGTTCTGGCGCGGCAACGGCGAGCGGATGCCCGCCGGCGCCTCCTGGTCGGCCGCGCTGGGCACGTCGTTCATCCTGATCAGCGGCGCTCTGACGGTCTTCCGGTGGAACTCCCTGACCGGGCCGAACTACGCGGTCATGCACGTGGACTTCCCGTTCCAGTTCGCGCTGGTCGGCGAGTTCAAGCACGACGTGCCGCTGAACACGCCCTGGGTGGCCGGCGTCGAGCTGGTCTACCACTGGTACGTCTACGCCCACGGCGCGGCGGCGAGCTGGATCAGCGGCGTCGAGCCGCAGGTTCTGATCATGCGGTTGCTGCCGGTTCCGATGATCGCCGCCTTCCTGCTGGCCGTGATCGGCCTGGTGTACCGGATCACCGGTCGCTGGTGGCCGGGCAACGTCGCGATCCTCCTGATGATCGTGGCGGCCGTGACCGTCCCGTCCGGCTGGTCGAACAAGCCGATGGACGCGATCGTCTTCATCGACAACCTCTGGGTCAGCCCGACACAGACGTTCGCGGCGTTCTTCGCCATCGTGGCGATCTACGTGCTCTGCGGGATCTTCCAGGCCCCGGAGGGCGCCGAGCGTCGCCGCCCGGCGCCGTGGATCGTGCTGGCCGTGCTGATCGGCGCGATGGCCGGTGCGAAGGCCACGTTCGTACCCATGCTGATCTGTGGTCTGCTGCTGGCGCTCTTCTTCCGCCTGGTCCAGCGCAAGCGGCCCGGCCCGGAACTGCCGGCGCTGCTGATCTCGCTCGGCTGGCTGGCGTTCGCGCAGCTCATCCTCTACGGCTCCGGCTCGCAGGGCACCGAGGTGAACCCGCTGCAGACGGTGAAGTACTCGGTGCTGGGCCGGGCGGTGATGGGCACCCAGAGCGCGCTCAACGACTGGAGCACGCTCGTGGCGCTGACCGGTATCTCGCTCGGCGCCTGCCTGCTCGGCTGGGCCGGCGCGGCCGGCCTGCTGCGCAAGGGCTGGCGGACCGACCCGATCGTGCACGTGATGCTCGGGTTCGCGGTGGCCGGACTGGGCGCGCTGTACATCCTGGCGCACCCGGGCATGAGCCAGACCTACTTCGGCCGGTCGGCGACCCCGTACCTCGGGATCCTGGCCGCCCTCGGTCTCGCCGCGCTGCTTCCCGCCGGGAAGCCGGTCCCGGGCCGGTTCTTCGCCGTGGCAGGTCTCGGCGCGGCGGGCGGCGCCGCCGTGCTGCTGGTCATCCGGGCCACCGTGGGCGAGCGGGGGCCGGCCAAGCCCCTGGACAGCTTCACGGTGGCGCAGGCGACCCGGCCCTACCTGGTGCTGCTGGCCGCGATCGCCGGCCTGGTGGCGCTGGTCGTGGTGGTCGCGTTGCTGGTCAAGCTGGGCCGGGCTCAGGTGCTGGCGGCCGCCGCCGTCGCGGTCACGGCGATCGCCGTGACCAGCGGGGTGGTGACGAACCGGGGAATCTGGGACGCGCTCACCTCGGGGAAGTCGCAGCGGGACCTGGTCTCCGGGAGCAGCGTCTTCGCCATGCCGCCCGGTGCGATCAAGGCGAGCCGGTGGCTGCGGGACAACTCGGATCCGCGCGACCGCGTCGCCACCAACAGCCACTGCCGGCAGGGGTACAGCCCGTGCGACAGCCGGGACTTCTGGCTGGCGGCGTTCTCCGAGCGGCAGGTCGTGCTGGAGGGCTGGAGTTACACCGAGCCGGCGTTCTCCACCGGCGGCCTCTGGGACCGGACGCTGTACCGCAGCAAGTTCTGGGACCCGGGGCTGCTGCAGCGCAACGACGAGGTCTTCACCGACCCGACGGCGGAGCGGGTGAACTCGTTCACCGCGGAGCACGGCGTCCGCTGGCTGGTCGCGGTGGGCAGCGTGCCGCTGCCCGACCCGGACCGGAAGGGCGAGGTCTGGGCCAGCCCGGAGCTGGCCCAGTTCGCGACGGAGCGTTACCGCGCGGGTGACGTCACCGTCTATGAGGTGCGCTGAACCCTATTTCGGGTCCAGCCTGATCGACAGGCTGTTCACACAGTGCCGCGTGTTCTTCGGGGTGAAGCCCTCACCCCGGAACACGTGGCCCAGGTGCGAGTCGCAGCGCGCGCACCTGATCTCCACACGAACCATCCCGTGGCTGCGGTCCTCGATCTCCTTGACCGCGCCCGGGATGGCGTCGTCGAACGAGGGCCAGCCGCAGTGGCTGTCGAACTTCGTGTCGCTCGGGTAGAGCTGCGCCCCGCAGGCGCGGCAGTCGTAAACGCCCTCGGTCTTGGTGTCCACATACTCGCCGGTCCACGGCGCCTCGGTGCCCGCCTCGCGGAGCACCCGGAACTCGTCCGGGGAGAGGCGGATCCGCCACTCGTCCTCGGTGGTCGGCAGCGTGGTCTCATCGGTTGCCATGTGTCAACCGTACGTCGCACCCGGCGTGCGCCGGAGGTGAGAACGATCCCGTTGAGCTATTCATGGAAGCTGCATCCCCGGCGACGTTCCGGCCGACCTGGCAGCAGGCTCTCGGTCACGGTCTCTATCTCGGCGCGCTCAGCGCTGTGGCGGGTGTCACCGCGGCGGTGATGGTGACGCTGGCCTGGCCGGGCGGTGGCGGGCCGCCGGGGTGGGCGTTCGCTGTGGTGTTCACGGTGCCGCTGCTGCTCGGCGCGGTTCTCGGTCTGATGGCGGGCCGGCACACCGGGGTCGAGGTGGGCACCCGCGGCATCCGTACCTCGTCGGTTTTCCATGAGGGCATGGCGCCCTGGCACCGGGTCGTCGACCTGCGGGCCGAGCGGCGCGGCCGGCGCACCGTGGTCTCCGTCTACCTGGATTCCGGTGCCAGCGTGCAACTGCACGCACCGTACAGCGGGGGGTTCTTCGCGGCGGACCCGCAGTTCGAGCTCAAGCTGTTTGCTTTGTCTCATTTATGGAGGAGTCACCGTTTCGGTGGTCTTCCTAGTTGAAGACCCGCTGAAGGATGTTTCCGGGTAAAACGGGCAATCTCCGCTAAGCTCCCGTGCGACCATGGAACGTATCTTCAGCGACAGAACGGATACTCCTCTCATGAGCTTCTCGCGTCGGCTGACCGCCGGGATTCCCGCGGTCGGCGTCACCGTCCTCGCCGCTCTGGCCCTCAGCGGGTCGCCGGCTTCCGCTGCCACCGACGTCGCACCCGCGGCGGCCCGCCCGGCCGCCGTGGAGAGCCCCGAGCCGGGCGGCACCCGGGGCGCGGACGACTACAACGGCGACACCGGAGCCGAGCAACCCGCCACCGCGACGCCGGCGGCGCCAGCGACCACCGACACCACCGGCGGCACCCGCGGCAATCCGGGTTACGGCGGGGAGAGCCCCACCACGGCTCCGCCGGCCACCACCCCGCCGACCGCGCCGCCCGGCACGGTCCAGGCCACGCCGCCGGCCGGGGTCAGCTCGGAGACCGCCTCGCCGGGCCCGGCCGTGACCACCCAGGGCGCGGGCGTCAGCTCCGGCAGCACCCTGCCGGTCACCGGCGCGCCGATGGCCGGGACGATCGCGCTCGGTGGCCTGCTGGTCGCCGCCGGCGTCAGCGCGGTCTGGTACACCCGGCGCCGCCGCGCCTGATCCGCGCATCACTCGGGAAGGCCGCCCGCGCAGGTGGCCTTCCCGTTCTTTACGGGCAGACCGGGGACGCGCCGGGGCATAAGGTCGGAGCATGCCGAAAGCCGCCGCGGAAGAGATCGAGATCGCCGGCCACACCGTGCGCCTCTCCAGCCCCGACAGGGTGATGTTCCCGAGCCGGGGTTACACGAAGCGGGACGTCTTCGAGTACTACCTCGCGGTCGGCGACGGCATCCTGCGAGCTCTGCGGGACCGGCCGACCACCCTGCAACGCTTCCCCGACGGGCTCGAGGGCGAGACGTTCTTCCAGAAGCGGATCCCCACCCGCGGAGTTCCCGGCTGGATCCGGACCGCCACGATCACATTCCCGAGCATGCGTACGGCCGACGAACTGTGCCCGGCCGACCTGGCACACGTCGCCTGGGCCGCCCAGATGGGCACCGTGGTCTTCCACCCGTGGCCGGTGCGCGGCGCCGCCCCGGACAACCCGGACGAGCTGCGCATCGACCTCGACCCGCAACCCGGCACCGGCTTCGGCGACGTCGTGGCGACCGCCGGTGTGGTGCGTGAGGTGCTCGCCGAGCTGGGCTGGACCGGCTACCCCAAGACGTCCGGTGGCCGGGGCGTGCACGTCTACGTCCGGATCGCCCCGCGCTGGTCCTTCGTCGAGGTGCGCCGGGCCGTGATCGCGCTGGCCCGCGAGGTGGAGCGGCGCAACCCGGACGGCATCACCACCTCCTGGTGGAAGGAGGAGCGCGGCGAGAAGGTGTTCCTCGACTACAACCAGATGGCCCGGGACCGGACCATCGCCTGCGCCTACTCGTTGCGCGCCAACGCCCGGGCCACCGTCTCGGCGCCGGTGACCTGGGACGAGCTGGCCGACGTGGAGCCGGACGACTTCGACCTGCGGACCATGCCGGTCCGGTTCGCGGCGGCGGGCGACCCGCACGCCGCCATCGACGACGTCGAGCACGACATCACCCCGCTGCTGGAGTGGTCCGAACGCGACGAGAAAGCCGGACAGGGCGACCTGCCCTACCCGCCGGACCACCCGAAGATGCCGGGCGAGCCGCCGCGCGTGCAGCCCAGCAAAATCAACAAGGCGAACTGGTCATAGCGCCAGCTTGAAGCCCTCGTGCGAGGCGGTGAACCCGAGCCGTTCGTAGAAGCGGTGGGCGTCCGTGCGCCGCTTGTCGGTGGTCAACTGGACCATGCGGCAGCCGCGCTCGCGAGCCCGATCGACGGCCCACCGGATCAGCTCGCCGCCGAGGCCCTGCCCGCGCCGGTCGGAGCGGATCCGGACCGCCTCGATCAGCATGCGCTCGCCGCCGCCGCGGCTCAGCCCCGGGATGAAGGTGAGCTGGCAGGTGCCGGCCACCTCGTGCCGATCGACCGCCACGATCAGCTCGTTGCGGTCGTCGGCGTCGATCGCGTCGAACGCCGCCCAGATCGCCGCGTCCACATGCTCCGGCACCGTCCCGTACCCGCGCTCCCGGGTGATGTCGTCGTCCGCGAGCAGATCGAGGACGGCGGGGACGTCGGCGCGGGTGGCTGTCCGGAATTCCATGATCCCTACCCTGTCACGGCCTGTCGCGCGGAGGTCACCTCGGGCACGATGGCCGTATGCATGCGCTGCTCACGCTGCCGCGATGGGCTTATCGCGGTGTGGTCTGGCTGGCCAACTCGCCCAAGAAACTCCTTCTCGCGTACGCCCTGATGATCGTGATCTGTGGGTCGCTCTACAACGTCTTCGAGCCGAACACGTCGTTCGGGGACTCGATCTGGTGGGCGGTGGTCACCGCGTCGACCGTCGGCTACGGCGACATCTCGCCGAAGGCCGTGCCGGCACGGCTGATGGCCGCCCTGCTCATCTCGACCATGGTGCTCCTGGTGATCCCGCTGATCACCGCTCATTTCGCCAGCAAGCTGATCGTGGACACCGACGCGTTCCGGCACGAGGAGCAGGAGGAGCTCAAGGCGAACCTGCGCCAGGTCCGGAAACTGCTGGAGGAGATGGCGGCCCGGGAGGGGATCAGCGTGCCGGACAGCGCAGCCCCTCCTGAGGCACCTTCAGATCGATGAGATAGCCGTCCACCGCGTCGACGATGCACTTCGTCTGCGGGTACGCGGTGTGGCCCTCGCCCTCCCACGTCAGCACGTGACCCACGTCGGGTCCGAGCATGTTCGCCAGGTCGGTGGTGTTCTCGTACGGCGTGGCGGGGTCGCCCGTCGTGCCGACCACCACGATGTCCGGGGCGCCCTTCGCCGCACCGGCCGGGTACGGGTCGCGCTCGCCGCTCCAGTACGTGCACGGCAGCATGCCGACCGCCAGAGCCGGGCCGAACATCGGGTACTTGGTGCGCCACTCGTTCTGCAGCTTGCGCACCTCCGCGACGGTCGGCGCGTCCTCGTTGTCCGCGCAGTTCACCGTGAGGTTCGCGTCGAACATGTTGCTGTAGGTGCCGTCCGGCTCGCGTTCGGCGTACTGATCGGCGAGCTCGAAGATGTCCTCCGCGTCACCGGTCTGCAGCTCGGCGATCGCCTTGGCGAGGAGGGTCCAGCCGGACTCCGTGTAGAGCGAGGAGATCACCCCGAAGAAGATCCAGCCCGGCGTGGCGTCGCGGCCGTCGGCACCCCGTACCGGAGAGGTCTTGGCCTTGGCCAGCGCGTCGGTGACAGCGCCTCGCGCGTCGGGCGCGATGGGGCACTTGGCCGGCGTCTTCGTGCACCAGGCGGTGAAGTTCGCGAATGCCCGCTCGAAGCCCTTGGCCTGCGCCTCGGAACCCCGCACGTAGTTCTCGGTCGGATCGATCGCGCCGTCGAGCACGAGCGCCCGCACCTTGTCCGGGAAGAGCTGCGCGTAGGTGGCGCCGAGCAGGGTGCCGTAGGAGAAGCCGAGGTAGCTGAGCTTCTCGTCGCCGACCGCCTCGCGCAGCGCGTCCATGTCACGAGCGGCCTGCTCGGTGGAGAAGTAGGGCAGCTGGGCGCCGTACTTCGCGGCGCAGCCATCGGCGATCTTCTTGTTCAGCGTGGCGATCGCGTCGAAGTCGGCCTGGCTCACCGGGTCCGGATCGGCGCCGAAACTGGCGTCCTGATCGGCGTCCGAGATGCACTTCACCGGGCTGGACCGGCCCACGCCGCGCGGGTCGAAGCCGACGATGTCGAACTGGTCGGTGATCTCGGTGGGCAGGCCGCCGAGGGCCTGGCCGAACGAGAGGTAGACGGCGTAGTCGATGCCCGAGCCGCCGGGGCCGCCGGGGTTCAGCAGCAGCGATCCGATCCGGTCACGCTGGCGCTCCGACCGGATCCGGATCATCGCCACCTCGTAGGTCTCGCCGCTGTGCGGCGCGTTCCAGTCACGAGGCACCGGCACCGAGGCGCAGTCGTAGGACATCCCGCGCGCGCCCTGTCCGACCAGCTCGCGGGGCACCTCCGGGCACGGTCTCCAGTCGGCCGTGCCGGTCGTCGCCGAGCTCGCGCCGGCGCCGGCCGGCCGGGCCGGCTCGTCCGCCCCGTTCGGCGCGAACGCGGGCAGGGTGCACCCCGACAGCGACAGGACGAGCACGGCGAGGAGTGCGACGAAGCGGCGATCCACACGACGACCCTATCCGGTCTTCAGGAGCGCGGCGGTCACCGACTGCTGAGCACCTCGGCCAGATCGAACCGCACCGGGCGCTCCAGCTGGTCGTACGTGCAGGTGGCCGGGTCCCGGTCGGGCCGCCACCGTTCGAACTGGGCGGTGTGCCGGAAACGCACGCCCTCCATGTAGTCGTAGCGGACCTCGACCACCCGCTCCGGGCGCAGCGGCGTGAACGACAGGTCCTTGCCGTTGTTCCACCGGCTGTACTCGTTCTTGCGCGGGGTGCGCTCGCCCTGCTCGTGCGCGGCCCAGTCCCAGGGGTGCCCCTCGAACGTCGTGACCAGCGGCTGCAGCTCGGCGAAGAGCTCCTCGCGGACCTTCATCGGGAAGGAGCCGATCACGCCGACCGAGACGAGCACGCCGCGCTCGTCGTGCAGACCGAGCAGCAGCGATCCGATCCGGTCAGGCGCGGACTTGTGCACCCGGTAACCGGCGACCACGCAGTCCGCCGTCCGCTTGTGCTTGACCTTGAACATGACCCGTTTGTCGGGCTGGTAGGTCAGGTCCCGCGGCTTGGCGATGAGGCCGTCCAGGCCGGCGCCCTCGAACTGCTCGAACCAGCGCCTCGCCTCCGCCGTGTCGTCGGTGGCGGGGGTGACGTACACCGGCGGTTTCGCGTCCTTCAGAGCCTCCAGCAGGCGCTCCCGGCGCTGGACGAAGGGCAGCTCGGTGAGGTCCTCGTCGCCGAGCGCCAGCAGGTCGAACGCCACGAAGCTCGCCGGCGTCTGCTCGGAGAGCAGCGTGACCCGGCTGGCCGCCGGATGGATGCGCTGCTGGAGCGCCTCGAAGTCGAGAGTGTTCCGCTCGGTGTCGGCGACGATCACCTCGCCGTCGATCACCGCTCGCTCCGGGAAGTTCGCCAGGACGGCGGCTCTGACCTCCGGGAAGTAGCGTGTCATCGGCTTCTCGTTGCGGCTGCCGATCTCCACCTCGTCGCCGTCCCGGAAGATGATCGAACGGAATCCGTCCCATTTGGGCTCGTAGACCTGGTCCGGTGGGATGTCGGCGACCGGTTTGGCGAGCATCGGCTTGACCGGTGGGCTGAGCGGAAGCTGCATCCGCCCAGTGTGCCCGCAAAATCGTTTCCCGGAAGTCCCTTTACTCGTCCCCTGGGGCAGGGTTCACCATCGACCGCATGACTTCACGGGGTGTGTCGCGGGCTTCTTCCATCCGGGCTTCTTCCGGTCGGGCTTCTTCTTCGCCCGCTCGGGCTTCCTCTTCGCAGGGGATGACGATCGGCGAGTTCGGGCGGCGGGCCGGGCTCTCGGTCAAGGCGCTGCGGCTCTACGAGGCGTCCGGCCTGCTGCCACCGGCCGAGGTGGACACCGCCAGCAGCTACCGGCGCTACAGCGCCGGCCAGCTGGACCGGGCCGCCCGGATCGGTCTGCTGCGCCGCCTCGGCATGCCGCTCGCCGTGATCGGTGAGGTGCTCGACAGGCCGGACGCCGAGGCCGGCAAGCGGCTGGATCGCTGGTGGGCGGGGGAGCAGGCGGCGTTCTCGGCCCGGCGGGAGAGCTACACCTGGCTGCGCACCCGCCTCGCGCACGGCGACGAGCCGGAGCGGAGCTATCCGGTGCGGGTCGCGCTGCGGCCGTCGCACAAGGTCGCCACCCTGCTCTTCGAGGTCGACCAGGAGAACCTCGTGCCGGCCATGGGCGCGGCGGAGTGGGAGATCCGGCGGCTGCTCGAGGAGCAGCGGGCCGCTGTCACCGGCGAGCACTGGGTGATCTATCACAGCGCGGTCACGCCGGAGAGCGAGGCGCCGATCGAGGTCTGCGTCCCGTTCACCGGCTCGGTCGAGCCGGCCGGCAAGGTCGCCATCCGGATCGAGCCGGAGCGCCTGGTGGCGTTCGCCGAGGTGACCCGGGACGACTGTTTCTACCCGCGCATCACCCAGGCCTACGAGGCGGTCCACGAGCACGTCACCGAGGCCGGTCTGATCCTCACCGCGCCGCCCCGCGAGATCTATCTGAACAGCTGGGACCGGCTGACCGGCACCGACCCGTTCGTGCACGTCGCCCAGCCCTTCGAAGGGTGAGAGAGATGGACTACACACGACAGACCCGCTTCTCCGACCCCGGCCGGCACCGGGACCGCCTGGCCGCGGTGCCCGCCGACATCGCCGGCATCGGCGCGGTCGCCCGCAACGTGCTGGTGCACTATCGCGCCTCCGGGCTGGACTTCCCGCCCGACCGGCTCGCCGAGATCGACAGCCGCTGGGTGGAGCGCATCCTCGACGCGGTCCGCTTCGACGGCCCGCTCGGCACGCCGTGCCCGGCGGGGCAGCGCGTGGTCGGGTGCTGCCGTGACTTCACCCTGTTCTCGGTGGCGGCCTTGCGGGCGCACGGCATCCCGGCGCGCAGCCGGGTCGGTTTCGCCGACTACTTCGAGGAGGGCTTCCACGTCGACCACGTCGTGACCGAGTGGCACGACGGGTCCCGCTGGATCGCCACCGACACCCAGCTCGACCCGGCGGCGGGCTTCCCGGTCGACGTCGCCGACGTGCCGCTCGGACCGGGCGGGCTGCGCACGGCGGCGCAGGCGTGGCGCGCCTTCCGGCACGGCGAGGACGATCCACAGACGTACGGGGTGGGCCGTGCCGTGCCGATCCGGGGCCCGCTGATGATCCGGAGCTACGTGCTGCTGGAGCTCGCTCATCGGATGGGCGACGAGTTGCTGCTCTGGGACCTCTGGGGTGAGGAGGCGGTGTTCGTCGAGTCGCTGGGCCCGGCGCCGCTGGCCGAGTCCTGGGCGGCACTGCCGCCGTCCTGGCCGGGGGAGAACCCGGAGCTGATCGACGAGGTCGCCGGCCTGCTGCTCGCCGCGGACGCCGGCGACCGGGCCGCCGAGCGGACGCTCACCGAGCGCTATGCGTCCGATCCGCGCCTGCGCCCGGGCGACGTGATCAGCTGTCACTCGCCCCGGGGCGTCCGCTACGAGGTGGACCTGCGCCGGCGGTCCCCGGCCGGGGTCTGAGCGCGCTTCCCCGCCGGGTCACGGGCGGCGCGCTTCCTCGCCGGGGTCACGGGCGGCGTGCTTCTCTGCGCGGTGCGGGCCGGCGTGCCTTGCTGCGCGGTCACGGCCGGCGCGTCGGGTCAGCGCACCAGCAGCGCGGTGAGCCTTTCCAGCTCGGCGGCCGGGTCCTCGGCGAGACCCATGTGGACCGGGCCGGCCCGCAGGATCGTGCTGCGCGGCGCGACGAGCCAGCGGAACCGTTCGCCCAGTTTCATACCGGCCGACGGCCCGCCACCCGCGCAGGTCCGGCCCCACGCGGCCAGGGCGGCGCTGATCGCCGGCACGTCGGCGGCCGGGTCCAGCGCTCGCAGCCGGTCGGGGTCCAGATGGGTGCGGGCGTCCAGGTAATCGTGGCGCTGGCAGTACAACACGACCCCGACGTTGATCAGCTCGCCGCGCTCGATCCGCGGGACGGCCTGGATGACGGCGTACTCGTAAGGGACCTTCACGGCAGCCACGCCTCCGGCTGCGCGGCGCGCTGGGAAAGGTGGTCGAGGTACGCCTTCCGGTCGCCGTCCTCCAGCCACTCGTCCGGCACCAGCGCCAGCACCTCGGTCAGCAACTCCGGGGTGATCCGCTCGGCCAGCCGCGGGCCCTCGGTCGCCAGCTCGGTGGCGAACTGCTTGAGCACGTGGTCGTCCCAGCGGTACGGCCGGTGCACGACAGCCGCTGCCCGTGCCCAGTTGTGGTGGAAATAGAGGGTGGCTCCATGATCGATGAGCCAGAGACCGCCGTGCCAGATGAGAAGGTTCGGATTGCGCCAGCTGCGGTCGACGTTCTCCACGAACGCGTCGAAGGCCACCACCCGGCTGGCCAGTCCCGGCTCGACCGGGTGCGCGTTGGGGTCGTAACCGAGCGAGCCGGGCAGGAAATCCATGCCGAGATTGCTGCCGGCGCTCGCCTTGATCAGCTCCTGGACCTCTTCGTCAGGCTCGGCGCGCGCCACCACCGGATCGAGCTCCACCCTCGCCAGATCCGGAACCGGCAGCCCGAGCCGCCGAGCCAACTCCCCGGAGATCACCTCAGCGACGAGCGCCTTGGGTCCCTGCCCGGCCCCACGAAACTTGACCACGTAGGTGCCGAGGTCATCCGCCTCGACGACGCCGGGGAGGGAGCCGCCCTCGCGTAACGGAGTGACATACCGAATAGCAGTGACCTCACGAAGCACGCCGCCAACCCTACGGCCGGCCTCGGCCCGCCGGCGCGCGCCCCGCCTCCGGCGGCCTGGGCGCGCCGCTCTCCCGCCCGCCGGGCGCGCCGCTCTCCCGCCCGCCGGGCGTGCCGCTCTTCCGCCGCCGGGGCGCGCTGCTCTCCCGCCGCCGGGCGTCAAACCTGCCGGGCGGCGGCTGTCAGGCTTCGGGACCCTGCCGGCGTAGCTCGTCGACGCGGGTCATCGCGTTTCGCAGGTCGCTGAGCCAATCCTCGGTGTGGCGGCCGACCAGCTTGACGCACCAGGCCAGCGCCTCCGAGCGGGAACGTGCCACGCCAGCGTCCACCAGCGTGTCGAGAACCTGGCGTTCCGGCTGGCGTAGCCGGGTCATCACCGGCGCGGACAGGTGGGTGAACAGTTCTGACGTGTCGCCGCAGCGGGCGCCCCACGCGACCTTGCGCTGGTAGCGGTGCTCCACCTGCCGGGCGACCCGGATCCGGGCGTCCCGGGTGTCCTCCCGGAACTGGGCGATCCGCCCCGCCTGCCCGGCGGACCGGTCAGCGTCGGTCGCCTCGGCGGTCATCTCGGGCTGCGGCAGCCGTCCCCAGATGATGATCTCGTCGCGGTCCACGATCACCTCGGGCGGCTCGGTGAACCACCCGTCCGGAATAGCGCCGGTGATCCAGGCGGGAGCATCGTCCGCGTTCGGCGGCTCGGTACGTCCTCCGGGTGGGTTCATTCGAATACGCATGCCAGCCTCCTCAGCAACTTACGTGATTACATGCTTACACCGTTGCGACAGCAAGCCGCCAGTGGTGTTCACCCTGAGCGAAGCCGCGCATGGTGGAGCGCTCGTCAATGACGGTGTGCGCACGGAGCGAGTCGCTTAAATGCCGAAAAATCGCCGGAGGACGGCCGCAATCGAAGGCTCGAGCACAGCGCTCCGAACCCGAATTCCACACGCAGGCGTGGAGCCCCGACGCGTGTGGAATTGGGGTGCGCTGCGCGCCTGAAGTTCACACGCAGGGTGGGAGTACGGCTGCGTGTGGAATTGGGGTGCGCTGGGTGCCTGAAGTTCACACGCAGGGTGGGAGTACGGCTGCGTGTGGAATTGGGGTGCGCTGGGTGCCTGAAGTTCACACGCAGGGTGGGAGCACTGCTGCGTGTGGAATGGGGGTGTGGTCCGCGCCTGAAATTCACACGCGGGTCAGCGGGTGGAGGGCTTGAGGGCGTACCCGTCAGTAAGGGTTTCCCGTGCCGGGCAGGCGCCCGCGCAGGAGGCCGCCCATCCGCCCGGGGAGGTCGGGGTCGGCGCGCAGCGGCGGGCTTTCCGTGTGTGCGCGGCCGGCGAGTCCGGCGACCAGCTCGCGCAACGCCGAGAGGGCGTCGATGCGCGGGCGCCAGCCCAGTTCGGAGGCGGCGCGGTCGCAGCTCATCAGCGGGGCCTTCAGTGCCAGGCGCACCCAGCCGCGGTCCACCGGTTGCAGGCGCAGCCACCAGCTCAGCGCGGCGGCGCCCTCCAGGGCGACACCGGGAACCGGAACGGGCAGGCTGCGGAAGGCGCGCGCCGCCGAGTCCGGGTCGAGGACCGGGCCGGCCGCGAGGTTGAAGGCGCCGTGGACGTCGGACGAGATGATCGACAGGTAGGCCTCGGCCACGTCGTCGGCGTGGACCGCCTGCATCCGCAGGTTCGGGTGGGCGGGGAGCAGTGGGATCCAGCCGAAGCGGAGCAGGCGGGCGGGGAGCAGCGGGCCGGCGAAGTAGCGGCCGATCTCGGTGCCGGCGTCCCGCTGGAAGATCAGGCCGGGGCGCACGCGGACCACCCGCAGGGTGGGATGGTCCGACTCGATCTCGTCGAGCATGCGTTCCACGAGCGCCTTGTGCCGGCTGTACGACGATTCCAGCACGCCGGTGCGCCGCCAGTCCTCGGTGACGAACGCGTGCTTCGGTCCGGGTGAGTAGACGCCGACCGACGACGCCTGGACCAGCGACGGCACACCGGCACGCAGCACCGCCCGGAAGATCGCCCGGCTGCCCAGCACGTTCGTCCGGTAGAGCCGGCGCTGGTCATGGCTCGGCTGGATCTGCCAGGCCAGGTTCACCACGGCGTCCGCGGTCTCGAAGATCGGCGTGAGGAGTTCGGTGGCGGAGTCGTGCCCCACGTCCACCGAATGCCATTCGACGCCGGGGTCCGTTTGCTCCGGAAGCCGTCGGCAGATACCGACGGCCTCGATGCCGGGTTCGGTCCGGAGCCGGCGCAGCAGGGCGGTTCCGGCGTTGCCGCTGGCACCCACGATGACTACACGCATGTGTTTCGCGTACCCCGTCAGAGCGGGTTGAACCAGGTTTCAGCAGTAATCGGCCGGTGTCAAAGGGTCTGGCCGGGGCAGAGTCGGCGTCAAACGGTCTGGCCGGGCCGGAAAGGTGGCGCCGCACCCGGCGGCGCCACCTTTGCGTCAGCGCTTGTTGTGGTACGCCTCCACGATGTGGCTCGGGATGCGGCCGCGCTCCGAGACCGGGTGCCCGTTCTTGTTGGCCCACTCGCGAATGGCCTGGTTCTGATCGCGGCTCGATCGGCTGGAACTGGCCGGGGCGGCACGGCGGGCGGTGGACGGAACAACACCCGCCCGGCCCAGACGGGTGGCCGCGGAGAGGAACGGCTCGAGGGATTTGCGCAGCTTGCCGGCGTTCTTCTCGGACAGATCGATGGTGTAGTTCACGCCATCCAGCCCGAATTCGACGGTGCGGTCGGCCTCACCGCCGTCAAGGTCGTCGGTGAGAAGAGTAATTACCTGCTTGGCCATGTGGTCGTCGCTCCTGTAGCGAAGTCATTCGGGTGGACAGCGAATCGTCGTCGTCGCATTCATTCTGTCTCGCACGCGGTATCGAGTGCAAATTGCCCGTTCTGGCATGTCGCAATGGGGAGGGCTCTTTTCCTGGCCGGGAATGTGCGGTACGTTCGCTGTGGGAGCGCTCCCAGGGTTCCAGGGGTGTCGATGGGAACCTGTGCGGGCGCCTGCTCATAGACCCGAGCCGCCTCGTCGCCGATCCTCCGGTGCCGGGGCGGTTCGTCCATTTAATTTCCCGGCTCCAGGATTCTCGGACCCGGGTTCCCGGGCCCAGGTTCCCGAGCCCCGGATTTCCGGACCCAGGATTTGATCTTGGAGCTTTCGGCTGAAGTGGCAGCGTACCCAGAACGCGCCGGTCAGACGGCTACCGACTGGGTGTTGCGGAGCCAGGCCAGCACCTCGGTCGGCCCGAGCGGACTGCTGAACAGATAGCCCTGCCCCAGCGGGCACCCCATCTTCACGAGCAGATCCCGGTGCGCGAGGTGCTCGATTCCCTCGGCCACCACCAGAAGGCCCTGTGATTGCGCGAGGTCGACGATTCCGCTGACCAGAGCCATCGGCTGCTGGCTGGTGACCATGTCATCGATGAACATCTTGTCGATCTTCACGACGTCGATCGGGCGCTGGCGGAGGTAGCCGAGCGACGAGTAACCGGTGCCGAAGTCGTCGATGGCGATCCGGATGCCCATGTCCCGCAGAACGCCGAGATCGGTCCAGATCTGCTCGTCGTCCTTCACCAGCAGGGACTCGGTGATCTCCAGCATCAGGCTGTTCGCCGGAACCCCGGTGTGTTTCAGCGCGGTGCGCACCTGATCGACGAATCCGGACTCCCGGAACTGCCGGACCGACACGTTCACGCTCATGTACGGCGCCTGCCCGACCGGCAGGATCCGGCGCCACTCGGCGACCGTCCGCAGCGCCTCCTCGAGCACCCACCGGCCCATCGGCAGGATCAGGCCGCTCTCCTCAGCGACCTCGATGAACTGATCCGGCGTGACGATGCCCCGGCGCGGGTGGTGCCAGCGGACCAGCGCCTCGAAACCGACAGCCGTGCCGGCGGCCAGGTCCACGATCGGCTGGTAGTGCAGCAGGAAGTGGCCCTCGTTGACGGCGTGGTCGAGCGCCGAGCGCAGTTCCAGGCGCTCGACCATCTCGGCGTGCAGGTGCGCCTGGTAGCGGCGCCACTGGTTCTTGCCGGCGCCCTTCGCCACGTAGAGCGCGAGGTCGGCCTGGCGGAGAAGCTCGTCGGCGTCGTTCGCCTCGGGTGTCGTGGTGATGCCGATGCTCGCCGCCGGATAGAGGGGTTTGGCGTCGGTCTCGACCGGCTGGGCGAAGGCCTCGAAGATCCGGTTGGCGGTCTCCTCGACGGCGCCCCGGTCGTTGACGTTCTCGACCAAGGCGGCGAACTCGTCGCCGCCGAGCCGGGCCGCGGTGTCGTCGGCCCGCAGCGCCCCGGCGATCCGGTGCGCGACGGCGATCAGCAGCTGGTCGCCGACGGCGTGGCCGAGCGTGTCGTTGACGATCTTGAAGTCGTCCAGGTCGATGAAGAGCACGCCGACCACCGAGCCGTCCCGGGCGCTGCGAGCGAGGGCGTGCGTGAGCCGGTCGTTGAAGAGCACCCGGTTCGCCAGCCCGGTCATCGCGTCGTGGAACGCCTGATGGGTGAGCTCGCGTTCGAGTTGCCGCTGCTCGGTGACGTCGCGCATCGTGACGACCAGCCCGGCCACTGTCGGCTCCGCGCGCAGGTCCCGGCAGTGCAGTTCGAGCAACACCTCGGTACGGCGGTTGCCCCGTGCCCGGAAGTCGAGCTGCTGCTGCAACTGGTCGCCGCCGCGGACCGCGGTCAGCACCTCGGACAGCCGGTCCCGCTCGCCGGGGTGGATCACCTCGGGAAGCAGGGCGCCGGTCGGGTCGCCGCCGAAGACGCCGACCGCGGACGGGCTCGCGTACCGGATCCGGTCCCGCTCGTCGATGATCATGATGACGTCGGCGGTGTTCTGGATCAGCGTGCGGAAGTAGGTCTCGCTGTTGCGCCGGGCCACCTCCTGGCTCAGCGCGATCCGTTCCAGGGCCAGCGCGACCTGACCGGCGAGCACCTCCACCGAGTGTTGCAGCTCCAGCAGAGCCCAGGTCGGCGCGCCGACGTGCAGCACGCCGAGCAGCGGGTCGCCGGTCGGCCGGTCCTTGAGCACCATCGGGCAGCGCAGCGTCTTGTTGAACTGGCTGAGGCGCACCGCGACGGCCCAGTCCACGTCACGGGTGGAGACCAGGCGCGCGGCCGTACCCGTCGCCCGGTCCACGGCGGCCTGCGCGGCGGCTTCCGGCGACTGCGGCTCTGCCTGCACGATCGTCACCGCGAGGACCACGCCGTGCGGCGCGTCGCCGGGGATGAGCTGGGCCACCGCGGTACGCACCGCGAGGCCGACCGATTCGGTGTCGGCGGCCGAGACGAGGGCCGCGGACGCCTCCCGCAGGCCGCGCTCCCGTGCCATCACCTGCCCGTGACTCGTCATGATCCCGGCCATCCGGGCCAGCACCAGCAGCAGCATCAGCATGCTCAGCGCGGCCACCACGGTCAGGCCGGCCACCTGGCTGTCCCGGTACATCTTGAGCAGCAGCACGGTCGGCGCGACCAGGGCGGCCACCGCGAGCAGCGCGAGCCGCCCCCGGCTCGTCTCGACCGGCGGTTTCTCGCCGGGGCGGGTCAGCTCGGCCATCGACGGGATCAGCGCGGCCAGCCCGGCCGCCGTGGAGAACGCCAGGTGTCCGACGGCCGGCTGCCGGGCGACATCGGCGACGAGCATCGCGAACACGCCGGCCCCCAGGCAGTGCCCGGGCGCCACGAGCCTGCCCGGCATGGTCGCCAGCCGGATCAGGAAGCCCAGGCAGAGCAGGTCCGCGAAGGGTATGGCCAAATCTTCCCAGGTGTCGGCGGTGGCGCCGTCGAAGCGGGGCCCGACCACGAACGTCCAGATCAGCAGCGCCACCCCGGCGGTGACGGTGAGCGCGTCGAGCAGGCCGGCCCGGTCCCGCGCCGACTCGGTGCGGCGGCGGACGAAGAGGCCGAGAGCGACAGCCAGCAGCAGGTACGCGACGAGCAGCAGCACGGTCCCGGCCGGCTCCAGCCAGACCAGCCGGTCGGTGAGGAACGAGGGCGCCGTGGACGCCCCGCCGCCGGCCGCCGACAGACCGACCGACACGGCGAGCAACCACCAGGGACGGGTGTCGTCGGGCTGGCGGCCGTGCACCCCGGTGACCACGGCGGCGACCGCGGACGCGCCGGCGAGCAGGCGTACCGGGCTCTGCAGTCCGGGTTCCAGCACCAGAACCACGGCGAGGAGCGCCATCCAGGCGCCGAAGAGGGCGGCGGACCACCTGCTCGGCATCCTGCTCCCTTCGAGCGGCCCTGCGAACGGCTTGCCGGCCCGATCTGCGAACGGCTTTGTCGGCCTGATCGGCCCGATCGCCGCGAGACTGAGCGATAGCGGCACAATCGGGAGGTGCTATCGGAGTTCCTTCACGCCCACACCAGGCTCGCGCCGGTCCCCTTCCTCCCCGAGATCTCGCTGTGGCAGGCCGAGGAGCCGATCGCGCTCTGGGAGGCCACCGAGGCGGGTGGTTCGTCGCAGCCGCCGCCGTTCTGGGCGTTCGCCTGGGCGGGTGGGCAGGCCCTGGCCCGGCACGTGCTGGACGACCCGGATCTGGTCGCCGGGCGCAGCGTGCTCGACCTGGCCACCGGTTCCGGCCTGGTGGCGGTCGCCGCGGCCCGGGCCGGCGCGGCGCCGGTGACCGCGAACGACATCGATCCGTTCTCACTGGCGGCGGCCGCGGCCAACGCGGCGGCCAACGACGTCACGATCGAGACCGTGGAGGCGGACCTGCTGGACAGCGACGACAAGTACGGGGTGGTGCTGGCCGGCGACGTCTTCTACAGCCGCGAGATGGCCGGGCGGGTGCTGCCGTTCCTGCGCCGGGCGGCCGGGCGGGGCTCGCTCGTGCTGGTCGGCGATCCGGGGCGGGCCTATCTGCCGGAGGGCCTGATCCGGCGAGCCGTCTACGACGTGCCGGTCTCCGAGGCGCTGGAGAGCGTGGCGATCCGCCGCACCACGGTCTGGCAGGTCACCTGAAGTCCACACGCGGGCCGGGCTTCCGCGCTGCGTGTGGAGTTGAGGTGCGGAGCGCGCCTGAAATCCACACGCGGGCCGGGCTTCCGCGCTGCGTGTGGAGTTGAGGTGCGGAGCGCGCCCGAAATCCACACGCGGTAAGGGGATCTCATGAGCCGGCGGCGGGGGACGGCCGGGAGGCCGCGCCTGGCCGGTCCGCCGGGGCGTCAGGGCACCGGGCCGGACTCGTACCCTCGAAGAAGCGCAAGCAGGCCGAATCCGTCTTGGATCTCGGTGTCCGGTTCCGGCCAGCCGTTCGGGTCCTCGCGAGCGGTCCGGCTGGAGATCATCAGGATGGCCCGGCCGATGTCGGCGCGGCGGGCGCAGAGCACGTCGCGGCGGCGGCTGTCGCCGATGAACCAGCAGTCCGCGGGGGAGACGCCGAGGCTGTCCGTGGCGTTCCAGATCATCTGCGGGTTGGGTTTGCGGACGCCCGCCTCGTCGCTGTAGATCTGCGCCGCGAAGAGGCGCCCGACACCGTTCTTGTCCAGGAAGTCGCGATGGGCGGCGCCGGAGAGCGTGTTGCTGACGACCGCCATCGGGATGCCACGGCCGGCCAGGGCCGCCAGCACCTCCGGGATGCCCGGTCGCAGATGCCAGCCGTCCCGCCAGGCCCAGTCGTAGCTGAGACGCGGCACGGCGGCTCGCACCCGTGCCTGCGCCTCGGCCGGCCAGTCACCGATCACGAAGCGTTCCCAGACCTCGGCCTGGGGCAGTTCGTCCGGCCAGTCCTCGTCACGCCACCGGGCGTAGGCCTCGGCGCCCGCCGTGAGCGAACGCTGGATCTCGCCGGGCGTGAGCGCGCTCTTGATCACGTTGAAGACGCGGAGCACGAGCTCCGGCGGTGCGGCGCGCTGCGGCGGGGAATCCGCCAGCACCCCGCCGAAGTCGAACAGCACCGCGCCCGGCATCAGCGCTGGCCAAGGGTCCAGGCACGGACACCGCCGACGATGCCCGCGGTGTTCGGCACGACGACCACATCGTCACCCATCCGGGCCAGCTGCGTGGCGGTGATCAGGCGGCTGTTGCCACCGCCCAGATAGACCCGGTCCCAGAGGAAGACCGGCCGCAGGCCCTCGATCACGTTGCGGACCCGGCGCGACCAGAGGGCGTCACCGAGGCGGCGGCGCTCGTGCTCGCCGATGTACGTGTCGTATGACATCCCCCAGCGCACCGGCGCCTGCGACATCTCCAGGTGCGGCGCCAGCTCACCGCCGTCGAAGAGGGCGCAGCCCAGCCCGGTCCCGAGGGTCAGCACCAGCTCGCAGCCGGTGCCCGCGACCACCCCCGCGCCGTGCACCTCGGCGTCGTTGAGCACCAGCGTGGGCAGCCCGAACGCGTCGGCGAGGGCGGTCCGCGCGTCGAACCCCCGCCACGCCTCGAACAGCTCCGGGTCCACCTTGGTCCGCGGGCCGCTGCGGGTCACGTAGTGCGGGGTCGCCACCACCACGCCGTGCCGGATCATGCCGGGCATGCCCACGGTGACGCGGTCGGCGCTCGGCAGCTGTTCGCCGAGACTCACCAGAGTCTTGACGAAGAGCTCGGGAGGCAACGGGTACGGGGTCGGGACCCGGATCGGGTGTGCCCGCATCGTGCCGGCCTCGTCGAGGACCGAGCCCTTGATGCCGCCGCCGCCACAGTCGATCGTCAGGGTGAAAGCCACGCGGCCAGTGTGCATGTCGACCACCTCCCGGACACAACAATTGTGACGGGCGCGTCGCAGGGTCTGTCGTGCCTACTTCCCGGGGCCGCGCCGCAGCCCTGCGAAGCAGGGTCGGCAGACCCTCATCCGGCCTCCTCCGCCCAGACGCGCCAGTTGTCCAGGACGCCGTGCAGGGCCGGTGTCAGCCAGCCCGGCGCCGATCTGCGGAACACGCCGGGGTCCATCGATCCGGCGTCCGACGGGAGGGCGCCGACCAGGTGCGGGACGAGTTCGCCCAGGTTGGCCCAGTGCACCAGCTCCGGCTCGTGCGGCCAGGCGCCGAGGATCACCCGGGCGTAGACGCCGCGCCGGTGCAGCGCCTCCAGGGTCAGCGCGGTGTGGTTGAGGGTGCCGAGCCCGGCGCGCGCCACCACGATCACGTTGGCGCCCAGCGTGGTGGCCAGGTCGGCGAAGGTCCACTGCTCGCCGGACGGCCGCAGTCCCATCGGCACGAGCAGCCCGCCGGCGCCCTCGACCAGCACCAGATCGTGTTTCTCGGCCTCGGCACGGATCGCGTCGACCGTTTCGAACAGGTCCAGCGCGGGCTGGCCGGCGACTTTCGCGGCGGCCAGCGGCGCCAGCGGCTCCGGGTACTCGGCCAGGGTGCGCACGGTTTCCGGACCGGCCAGCCGGCTGATCACCTCAGCGTCGGTCGGCGCACCGGTGGCGACGCCGGTCTGACCGGGTTTGATCACGGCGACCCGGAGGCCCGCGGCCCGGGCCGCGGCGGCCATCGCGGCGGTGGCGATGGTCTTGCCGACCTCGGTGTCGGTGCCGGTGACCAGGATGATCCCGCGCCACTCGTGCGGTTCCGCCCGGGCCGGGGCGGGTTGCGGCTCACCGTTCTGCGGGCTTTCGCCGGATTGTGCGGCGAGCTCGTTGTCGATCTCGGCGACCAGGGCCTCGCCGTCGACCTCGGCGTCGGTGAGCGGCTCGGCCGGGATTCCCGCCGGGCTTCCGCCCGGATCTTCCACCGGCAGGGCCGGCGGGTCCGCTTCCGGCTCGGCGGGCGGCGCGGTGGCGATTGGCGAGGGTACGGCGGGAGCGCCGTCCCGTGGCGCGCCGCTCACCGGCGCCCCGGCCGGGTGCCCGGCGCGGTGCCCGCCGCCGTGCGCCTGGAGCGGATCGTCGGTGATTCGCCGGCGCGGTGGCACGCCGACCGGCAGCCCGTGCCCGCCGCTGCGCCCGCGTGGCGGGGGAGCCAGCGAGATCCCGGAGTAGTAGGTGCCCGAAGGGGGATCGGCGGTCATGGTGCGCACTCCACGATCACGGTCAGGGCGCGGGCGAAATCCGCCCCGTCGACGCCCGCGTTCAAGGTCAGCCGGAGGCGTGAGCTGCCGTCCGGCGTCGAGGGTGGCCGGAAGCAGCCCACCGCGACGCCACGGTCGCGGCAGTCGGCGGCCCACGCGACGGCCGCTTCCGGGCCGGGCGCCGGCACGGACAGCACCCCGGCCGCCGGATCGGGCACGGGGTAGCCGGCGGACCGCAGCCGGGCGGCGATCTCCGTGCCGCGCCGGGCGAGCACGGCACGGCGGTCGTCGGCGTCGCGGGCCACCCGCACGGCGGCCAGCACGCCGGCGACCACGGCCGGCGGCGGCGCGGTGTCGTAGATGAACGTGCGCCCGGTGTCGACCAGGTGCCGGATGACGGCGGCCGGACCGGCCACCACGCCGCCGGCGCCGCCGAGGGCCTTGGAGAGCGTGGCCGTGACCAGCACGTCCGGCCGGCCGGCCAGGCCGGCCGCGGCCACCCCGCCGGCGCCCCGGTGACCGAGCAGGCCGAGCGCGTGCGCGTCGTCGACGATCAGCAGCGCGCCGCGCGCCGAGGTCACCTCGTGCAGCGCGGCGAGCGGGGCGAGGTCGCCGTCGACCGAGAAGACCGACTCGGTGACCACCGCGGCGCGGCCGGGATGGGCGTCGAGCAGGGCGGCGACGGCCGCCGGGTCGTTGTGCGGCGCGACAGCGGTCCGGATCCCGGAGATCTTGCAGCCGTCGATGAGCGAGGCGTGGTTGTAGGCGTCCGACACGACCAGGTCGCAGACCGCGCCGACGGCCCGGACCACCGCGAGGTTCGCCAGGTAGCCCGAGGAGAAGACCAGCGCGCTCTCCGCGCCGAGCCAACCGGCCAGTGCGGACTCCAGCTCGGTGTGCGCGCCGGTGGTGCCGCGGACCAGCCGGGAACCTGTCGCGCCCAGCCCGAAGGAGCTCAGCGCGGCGCCGGCGGCGGCCACCACCTCCGGGTGAACGGACAGACCCAGATAGTCGTTTCCGGCGAGGTCGACGACGCCGTCACCGGCGGCCCGGGGGCGCAGCTGACGGGTGAGCCCCGCCTTGGCCCGCTCGCGGGCCAGGCGATCGATCGCCTCCAACCAGCCGGTCAAGACACCCCCAGAGATCACGAGAACCGGAAACTACCACCCACCACCGACAGTCCTGTCCGGGCCGGGAACTCTGTAGGGTACGGGCATGCCCGACATCCTCGACCGCGCCCGGACCAAGGTTCTCGACGACGGCATCGGCCTCTCCGAGGCGGAGATCCTCGAGGTGCTCCGCCTGCCCGACCCGGATCTGCCGGCGTTGTTGCAGCTGGCACACGACGTGCGGATGAAATGGTGCGGCCCCGAGGTCGAGGTCGAGGGCATCGTCTCGCTGAAGACCGGCGGCTGCCCCGAGGACTGTCACTTCTGTTCCCAGTCGGGACTTTTCGCATCTCCCGTACGCGCGGTCTGGCTGGACATTCCCTCTCTAGTGGAGGCGGCGAAACAGACAGCGGCCACCGGCGCCACCGAGTTCTGCATCGTGGCCGCCGTCCGCGGGCCGGACAAGCGGCTCATGGAGCAGATGCGGGCCGGCGTCAAAGCGATCAAGGAAGCGGTCGACATCCAGGTCGCCGCGAGCCTCGGCATGCTCACCCAGGAGCAGGTCGACGAGCTGGTCGAGATGGGCGTGCACCGCTACAACCACAACCTGGAGACCTGCGAGTCCTACTTCCCGAACGTGGTGACCACCCACTCGTGGGAGGAGCGCTGGAGCACGCTGAAGATGGTGCGCGACTCCGGCATGGAGGTCTGCTGCGGCGGCATCCTGGGTCTGGGGGAGACGGTCGAGCAGCGTGCCGAGTTCGCGGCGCAACTGGCCGAGCTGGACCCGCACGAGGTCCCGCTGAACTTCCTCAACCCCCGTCCGGGGACGCCGCTGGGCGACCGCCCGGTGGTGGAGGGCAAGGACGCGCTGCGCGCGATCGCCGCCTTCCGGCTGGCGATGCCGAGGACCATCCTGCGGTACGCCGGCGGCCGCGAGATCACCCTGGGCGATCTGGGTACGCGTGACGGCCTGCTCGGCGGCATCAACGCGGTGATCGTCGGCAACTACCTGACCACCCTGGGCCGGCCTGCCACCGCCGACCTCGAGCTGCTGCAGGACCTGAAGATGCCGGTCAAGTCGCTGTCCGCGACGTTCTGACGATGTACTGCGACCGCTGCGGGCTCCCGGCCGCGGAGGGCGACCACGAGGCCTGTGCGGCCGCCCGCCGGTTGGAGCCGCCGCGCTTCTGCCCGGAGTGCCGCCGCCGCATGAAGGTCCAGGTCGTCCCGACCGGCTGGACCGCGAGGTGCGTGGAGCATGGGATTACCCATGGGTGACGGGGAGTCCGAACCGGACTCCCCGTCACCCCTCTCACCCGTCACCCGAAGGTGGCAGGAGCCTTCTTCCCGGCCGCGGGCATCGTCACGCTGACCAGCGAGCCGTCGCGCTCGATCGAGCCGGCGCCGACCCGCCGCAGCGTGCGCAGCATCGCCACGTTCTCCGCGCCGGTGTGCGCGACGATCGCCGCGAAGCCGGAACGCTCGGCGTGGGCGTGCAGCCGGCGCAGCAGAGCCGTGCCGAGGCCACGCCGCTGCCAGCCGTCCTCGACCAGCAGCGCCACCTCGCCGAGGTCACCCTCGGTCACCAGGTTCGCCATCGCGATCACGGTGCCGGCCGGGCTCGTCGCGACGAGCGTCACGCCGCCGGCCGGTTCGAGCAGCTGACGCATCCGGGCGTCCCGGGGAACCGCGCCACCCAGGTACCTGTCGCGCAGCGTGGCCGGTGAACAGGTCTCGTGCAGGTCCCGGACGGCGGCCAGGTCGTCCTTCGTGGCCGGTCGCACCACCAGTTCGGCGCCGTCGGCCAGCAGCAGCGTGACGTGCTCGTGCCGTTGCCGCACCACCGCGCCGGCGATCTCGACCAGGGCCTGCGCCCGGGCGTACTCGGCGGGGGTGAAGGCGGGCAGGGCGCGGAGCACCTCGTACGTCCCGCCGGCCGGGTCGGCCAGCGTCATCCGCCCGCCGTGGAAGCCGGGCTGCTCACCGTGCGAGCCGCCGCTCGGACGCCACCGCACCTCGGTCGCGTCGAGCAGCGCCACGAGCGTCTCGCCGAGCGTGTCTGGCTCGTGCACCAGGCGGCCGGCCAGCATCAGCGCCCGGGTCGGCTGGTCGGCCAAACCCTGCGCCTCGGCCCTGCTCACGAACGCGTCGCGGCCGCGCCCCTTGAGCACGGCGGCCATGATGTCCGACTCGGCCAGCGTGTCCGGCGCGTCGACGAGGAAGTCGTCGACCGCGCCCTCCTCGGTGGTGTGCACCTGGACCGCGAGGATGTTGACCGATCGCAGAGCCAGGCTCGCGGTCAGCACGGAAAGGTAGCCGGGCCGGTCGTCGACCGTGGCTCGAATTCGCCACAACGCCATGCGGGGCACTCCTCTCGGCGCGTCAGTCACTCGTTGTCCGTACTCAAGGGTGCCCCGGCGTTGTTACCCGAGTGTTGCCTCAAACGCGATTTCCGGGTTAGAACGATCACAGCCCGTCACGGTCGTCACACCACGTCGAGATGCGCGCGCGTGGTCACCGCGTCCAGCCGGTCACCGAGGATGACAGCGGCGGCGCGAACCAGCTGGGCGACCCGGTCCACCTCGGTCACGTGGAAGGCGGCGGCCGGCAGCTCGCCCTCGTCGCTCCGGGCCACCAGCAGGACCAGTCCGCCGCGGCCGAACGGGGCGACCGCGTACCGGGCGCCACCCGGCTCGGCGAACGGGCGGGCCCGCAACGGGGTCACCTCGGGCAGGTGCAGCGGGGACGGGGCGCGCCAGCTCGCGTACACCACCTGCGGCTCGCCGGCCGCGCCGCCGGAGCCGTTGCGTGCCGCCCAGTCGGCCGGGACGATCGCGGCGGCGGCCCAGTCCGCGGCGAGCAGCCCGGGCACCGCGTCGACCAGGGTGGCGAGGCCGTCGGCCGGATTCGCGGCGACCTGGGCGAGCAGCTCCGCGTCGTGACTGCCGTTGACCGGTGCTCCTATCGCCTGCCACACGCCGTCGACCTGCACGCCGGGGATGGCGGCGAGACCGGCGAGGAGCCGTTCGACGCGGGACGCGCCCGGCCACACGACGGTGAAGTCGTCGACGGCCCGGCCGCCGAGTCGTTCCAGCACCACGACCTGGACGATGTCCGCGCCGGCGACGCCGAGCGTGCGTGCGACCTGGCCGAGCGCGCCGGGACGGTCCGGCAGGGTGACTCGTACCCGCAGCAACATGAAACTCCTCCCGTCGCGAACGGCCGGTGGCCGCCGTCCTGGGACAAGCGTGCCGACCGGGCGTTTCCGACCCGTTGCACCGCCATGTCCCGCCTGTCAAGCTGCGATAGTGTCGGCCGGCGTGACCGATCTTCACACCTGGCCCGTCCCGCTGACCGAGCTCTACCCTCGCGAGCCGGACCCGGGCCTACGGGTCAACTTCATCACGAGTGCGGACGGTGCGGTCGCCGTCGAAGGACTTTCCGCCGGGTTGCAGGGCCCGGGTGACAAGGAGGTCTTCGACACGCTGCGCATGGTCTGTGACGCGCTGATCGTCGCGGCCGGCACGGTCCGTGCGGAGAACTACGACGCGTTGCGGCTCACCCCCGCGGCGCGCGCCTGGCGGACCGCCGCGGGTCTGCCCGAGTTCCCGCTCATGGTGATCGTCTCCGGCAGCCTCGACCTGGACCCGGAGCAGCTGATCTTCTCGGACGCACCGATCCGCCCGATAGTGATCACCCACGCCCGGGCCCGGGCCGGCGACCGGCTCCGCGAGGTCGCCGAGGTGGTGGCTCTCGGTGACGACCGGGTCGATCTGCCGGCGATGGTCCGGCTGCTCCACGAGCGCGGCGCCACCCAGTTGCTCTGCGAGGGCGGTCCCGGTCTGCTCGGCTCGCTGATCGCCGAGGACCTGGTCGACGAGCTCTGCCTCACCGTCGCGCCGCTCCTGGTGGGTGGCGGCGCCGGCCGGATCGCCCACGGCCCGGACGGGCCGGGGCGCCGGATGCGGTTGCGGCACGTGCTCACCCGCGAGGACATGCTGTTCCTGCGCTACGTGCGAAAGAACTGATGGGGTACGCGGGTAGCGCCTGATCAGGGCTCTTGGCCGGCCTGGTCGACGATGGCGACGCGGAGTTGAGCGGTGAACCCGATGACGGTGCCCGCCGGCGGGTCGCCGGCCGCCGGTTCGTCGATCACCATGCGTTCCCCGAGGAACCGGTAGGTGCCCGCGTCGAAGATCAACTCGGTTCGGCTGGCGCCTTCGGTGCGGGCCACTGCCACTCCCCGCCGGCCGGCCAGGTCGACGGCCTCCGGCACCCGGACCACGCCCGGCACGGTGGCCGCCGCCTCGAACAGCGCGCTCACCGAGGTGGGCGGCACGTACGCCTCACGCACCACGTCGGCGACCCGGCCGAAGGCGGTGTGATCGTCGGCACCGTCCGCGTAGAGCAGGGCCCGCATGCCCTCCACGGTGGTGGGCAGGTCACGGCGGTAGGCGGGCGTGCCGCCACACGAGCGCACCGGCTCCTCGGTGCAGGCCGGCAGGGCGAGTTCGGCCGTCTCCGGCATCGGGTGCTCTGTTCCCGGGTCGGCCGGCTTCTGCCGGAGCAGCCCGTCGCGGTTGCCGTCGGCGGAGAGCCAGATCCGGCGCGCCATCGCCACCGGCGCGTGCCAGATCTGGTCACCGGTGGTGGTTGTCTCGCCGCCGGCCCAGGCCGCGAGCGACTCGACGTAGACGAACTGGTCCGGCCGCGCCGCGAGCACCGGCTCCGCGCGGGCCTCGGCAGCGGCCAGGCGCAGCACCTCGGCGGCCTGCGCGTCGCTCGGGCCGGGCCCGGTGGACCGGGACGCGACCACCGCCGCACCCGCACCCGCGACGAGGACCGCGAACGCGGCTGCCGGGACGAGCCACCGGCCCCACCGCCCGGCGACCGGGCGGGGAGCGCGCCGTCCTGCCGTGAGCCCGCCGGCCTCCGCCATCAGGCGGGCGCGGGCCCGGTCGCGGGCCGGGCCGTCGAAGGAGCCGGCGTCGTCGCGGAAGCGGGCCATCAGGTCGAGGTCGTTCATGCGTCGGCTCCGTTCGTGGGATCCAGGTCGAGCTCGGGGTGGTCGCGGAGGGCACGGCGGATGCGCTGCCGGGCGCTGTGCAGCCGGGAGCGGACCGTGCCGATCGGGATCTCCAGGGCCCGGGCCACCTCCGGATAGCTGAGCTGTGTCTGGCTGACCAGGGTGAGGACCTCGCGCTCGCGGACCGAGAGCCCGGCCAGGACGGCGGCCAGCGCCCGCACGTGCGCGGCGGCGGTGACGCGGGCGGACACCCGGTCGGCCGGGCCGTCCTGCGCCGGGTCGACGCCGGTCCGGGCCAGGGCGCGGTACTGGCGCACCTCGGCGCGCTGCTGTCCGCGCACCAGGTTGGCGGCGATCCCGTACAGCCAGGGGCGGGCGTCCGGGCGGCTCTGGTCGTACCGGTCCCGGGAGCGGAAGGCGACCAGGAAGGTCTCCGCCGTCAGATCCTCCGCGAGGGAGCGGCCGACCCGCCGTGCCAGGTAGGCGTGGATGTCGTCGGCGTGCCGGTCGAAGATCGTTCCAAAGGTCTCCGGCTCGGCGAGCGATCTTCTGATCACGTCGTCGTCGCCGGTGTGTGGCGGGGCGGCGGGGGCGGTTCGCGGCATCGGCGCCTCTCCGGTGTCGGATGGGTTCGTCAATTGCCATTGACCGATCCGGGGTAATCGGTTCGGTCCGGGGCGCGCCTCCGTCATCTGATCAAGATCTTGTGCATAACTCTGTGGATGGACACCAGAAGTTGTGGACCGCGAACGCGACGGGCATTTTGTCGTACACCTGAGGCACCATGATCCCCGTGTCTGACGAAACTTCCCCGGTCGGGCGGGTGCTCGGTACCGCGGACGCCACCCCGCTGCAGTTCTGGACGGCCGTGGCTCCCGGCTCCTACCTGCAGCTCGACGATGTCGTGGTGACCCAGCGTGACCTGCCGGACCGCGAACCGGTGACGATCGCGGGCGTGGTGACCCAGGTCCGCGCCCGGCACGAGGGGGCCCAGTTCGACTCGGACGTCTTCGCCATCGCCGACGGCACGCTGCCGGCCATGGTCCAGGAGGCTGCCGAGATCACCACCACCCGGGTCGACCCGGAGCTCTACGTGCCGCCCGCGCCCGGCGCGATCGTGCACCGGGCCAGCGGCGAGGCCCGGGACGCGGCGCTGCACTTCGACCGGATGGAGCGGCGGGTCCCGATGGGCACCGGCCGGGACGGTGTGCCCGTCTTCCTGAACGCGGACTTCCTCGACGGCACCCGGGGCGCCCACGTGTCGATCTCCGGCATCTCCGGCGTGGCCACCAAGACCAGTTTCGCGACATTCCTGCTCTACTCGGTGTTCCGGTCCGGTCAGCTCGGCGCGGACGGCGCCAACGCGCGTGCCCTGATCTTCAACGTGAAGGGCGAGGACCTGCTCTTCCTCGACCATCCGAACACCAAGCTCGACGACCGGACCCGGGAGGCGTACGCGCTGCTCGGCCTGCCGGCGGCGCCGTTCCCGGACGTCCGGGTCTACGCGCCGCCCCGGCCCGGCGACTCGTCCGGCGCGCCCGATGTCAGCAGCCGGCTCACCGGGGTCGACTCGTTCTACTGGACGCTCGCCGAGTTCTGCTCGGACAAGCTGCTGCCCTACGTGTTCGCCGACGCCGACGACGAGCGCCAGCAGTACACGATGGTGGTCCACTCGGTCACCGCCCACCTGAACCGGTACGCGGTGCCCGCCGAGGGTGGCATCAGCATCGACGGCAAGCGCATCGGGTCGTACCAGGATCTGGTCGACCACGTCGTCGAGCAGCTCACCGACGACGAGACCCGGTCCACCTGGGCGGGCAGCGCTGTCAACATGGGTACGGTCAACGCGTTCGCCCGCCGGCTGATCGGCAGCAAGCGGGACCTGTCCCGGCTGATCCGCGGCGACCTGGCCTCGCGCCGGCCGCACCAGATCAAGACGGCGGCGAGCGCCCAGGTCACCGTGGTGGACCTGCACAACCTGCCGGACCGGGCGCAGCGCTTCGTGGTCGGTGTGACGCTGAAGACCGAGTTCGAGGAGAAGGAGAAGTCCGGCACCGGCCGGCCGTTGCTCTTCGTGGTCCTCGACGAGCTGAACAAGTACGCGCCGCGCGAGGGCAGCTCGCCGATCAAGGAGGTGCTGCTCGACATCGCCGAGCGCGGCCGCTCGCTCGGGGTGATCCTGATCGGCGCCCAGCAGACGGCGAGCGAGGTGGAACGCCGGATCGTGACGAACTCGGCGATCCGGGTGGTCGGCCGGCTCGACCCGGCCGAGGCGTCCCGGCCGGAGTACGGGTTCCTGCCGCCCGCGATGCGCCAGCGCGCGCTGCTGGCCCGGCCCGGCACGATGTTCGTGAACCAGCCGGACATCCCGGTGCCGCTCTGCGTCGAGTTCCCGTTCCCGGCCTGGGCGACCCGCAAGTCGGAGTCCGGGCCGCCGCCCGCCGAGACGCTGCGCTCGATAGTCCAGGGCGCCGACCCGTTCGCCGTGGTGGGCGGCGGCGGCCGTTCCGACGACGACATCCCCTTCTGAGCGTTCTAAGGTTTCGCGATGCGCATCCTGCACACCTCCGACTGGCACGTCGGCAAGGTCCTGAAGGGCCGGAACCGGCACGAGGAGCACATCCGCGTCCTCGCCCAGGTCGTCGAGATCGCCCGGGCGGAGCGCCCCGACCTGGTGATCGTCGCCGGTGACCTCTACGACACCGCGGCGCCGACGGCCGACGCCACCCGCCTGGTCACCCGGGCGCTGTCCGCGCTGCGCAAGACCGGTGCGCGGGTGGTGGCGATCGGCGGCAACCACGACAACGGCGCGGCGCTCGACGCGCTGCGGCCGTGGGCCGATGCCGCCGGCATCGAGCTGCGGGGCTCGTTCCCCCGTGCCGAGGACGTCGGTGACCTGCTGATCGAGGGGGTCACCGAGGGTGGCGAGCGCTGGCGGCTGGTGGCCCTGCCGTTCCTCTCGCAGCGGCTGGCGATCCGCGCCGCCGAGATGTACGACCTGACCGCCGCCGAGGCCAACCAGACCTACGCGGACCTGGTCGCCCGGCTGATCGCCAAGCTGAGCGCGTCGTTCGCCGAGCCGGGCCCGGACGGGCGGGGCGTGGTCAACCTGCTCACCTCGCACCTGACGATCGTCGGCGCCAGCACCGGCGGCGGCGAGCGGGAGGCGCACACCATCATGGGTTACGCGGTGCCCGCCACGGTGTTCCCGCCGAACGCGCACTACGTGGCCCTCGGCCACCTGCACCGCGCCCAGCAGATCATCTCGCCGTGCCCGACGCGGTACTGCGGCAGCCCGCTCGCCGTCGACTTCGGCGAGGAGGAGAACGTCTCCTCGGTCGCGATCGTCGACGTCTCCGCCGACCAGGCCGCCCGGGTCCGCGACGTGCCGGTGACCTCGGCGCTCACCCTGCGCACCGTGCGCGGCACCCTGGAACAGCTCGGCACGGTGAACCTTCCGGACGCCTGGCTTCGTGTCCTGGTCCGGGAGACGCCCCGGCCGGGTCTGCGCGAGGACGTGCAGGAGCTCCTGCCGAACGCGCTGGAGGTGCGCATCGATCCGGACATGCTGCCCGACACGTCGAAACAGCGGTCGGCGGAGCGGGCCGGCCGTTCTCCACGCGAGCTGTTCGGCGACTACCTGGACAGTCGCGGCAACGCCGAAGAGGGTGTCCGCGAGCTCTTCGACGAGCTGTACGACGAGGTGAGCAGCAACCAATGAGGCCACTGAGGCTCGACATGGCCGGATTCACGGTGTTCCGCGACCCGACGACCGTGGACTTCACCGACGCCGACTACTTCGCCCTGATCGGCCCGACCGGCTCCGGCAAGTCGACGGTGCTCGACGCGATCTGCTTCGCCCTCTACGGCACGGTGCCGCGCTGGGGCGGCGCCCGGGGGATCGCCAACGCGCTGGCGCCCTCGGCCACCGAGGCGCGGGTGCGGCTCTGCTTCGAGTCGGCCGGCGATCGGTACGTGGCGACCCGGGTGGTGCGCCGCGACGGCCGGGGCAACGTGAAGACGGCCGGCGCCGGACTGCAGCTGATGCCGGCCGGCTTCGACGTCACCAAGCTCGACACCGGCATGGACCTGGAGGACCTGGGCGAGGCCCTGGCCGGCACCCCGGCCGAGATGGAAGCCGCGGTGCTCGACGCGGTCGGCCTGCCGTACGAGCAGTTCACCAGCTGCGTGGTGCTCCCGCAGGGGCAGTTCGCCGACTTCCTGCACGCCAAGCCGGCCACCCGTCAGCAGATCCTGGTCAACCTGCTGGGCCTGCACGTCTACGAGAACGTGCAGCTCAAGGCGTCCGAGCGGGGCAAGGCCGCGGAGGCCAAGCTGTCCGTGGTGGAGCAGCAGCTCGAGGCCCTGGCGGACGCCACCGACGAGGCGGTCGGCGCGGCTGCCGAGCGGCTGGAGCGGATGCGCGAGCTGACCCGGGCGGTGGAGCTGGCGGTGCCGGGGCTGCGGACCGCCCGTGAGGCGGAGAAGTCCGCGGTGGCGGCGCGGGACACGATCGACGCGGAGCTGACGGCGCTGAAGTCGGTGCGTACCCCCGACGGGCTCGCCGAGGCGACCGGGGCGACCACCGCGGCCCGTGCCGCCGCGGAGCAGGCGGCGCGGGAGGTGCACGCGGCCGAGGAGGCGGAGGAGAAGATCCGCGGTGAGCTCGCCGCGGCGGGCGACGCCGGGACGCTGCGGCTGATGCTCGATCGGCACACCGAGCTGCAGCGGCTGGCCGAGCAGGAGGACTGGTTCGCCGGCAAGGTGTCGGTCGCCGAGGTGGAGTACCGGGACGCCAGCGCCGCCGCCGAGCTGGCCCAGGCCGAGCACACCGGCGCGCAGCAGCTGCTGGAGCAGGCCCGCCAGGACTACCGGGACGCCCAGCAGCGCGACCGGGCCACGGCCCTGCGCGGCCATCTGGTCGCCGGTCACGAGTGCCCGGTCTGCGAGCAGACCGTCACGGTCGTCCCGGAGGTGCCGAGGGAGTCGGCGGTCCGGCTGGCCGAGGCGGCCGGCGCCGCGGCGAAAGCGGCCGCCGAGTCAGCGGCGGCGCGCTGGCGGGAACGCGACGCGGTGGCCCGCAACCTGGAGAGCGACCTGGAGCGCAAGCGCGGCCAGTACGAGCACCATCTGTCCCGTCTCGCCGAGGTGCGCGCCGCGGTGTCCGGCCTGCCCGACGTGGAGGCGGTGCGGGCCCGGCTGGCCGACCTCGGCCGGTTGCAGGGCCGGCTCGAGGACGCGGCGGCCGCCGTGCGTGCGGCGCGGGAGACGCAGCGCCGGGCGCAGGCCGCCGTCCGGGCCGCCGAGGAGCAGCAGCGGACGGCGTGGCGCACGTTCGACGCGGCCCGGGACGGCCTGGCCCGGTTCGTGCCGCCGCCGGCCGACCGGGACGACCTCGCCGCCGCGTGGCAGGCCCTGGTCGGCTGGGCGCGCGGGGAGTACGAGACCCGGCTGGCCGGCCGGGCCGAGGCGGACACCGCGGTCACGGCCGCGCACGCCGCGTCGGTCCGCGCGCACGGCGCGATCGTCGACCTGTTCACCGAGGCGGACCTCACGGTGTCCTCGGTGGACGCCGAGGCCGGGCTGATCCGGGCCGCCGCGGTCGCCGCCGAGCGGGCCGAGGCGGCCTGGCAGCGTCTGGCCGAGCGGCGGCAGCAGGCCGACGAGGCCGCCGAGCAGCGCAACCGGCTGCAGCTCCAGGGCCGGGTCGCGAAATCGCTGGCCGGGCACCTGCGGGCGAACAACTTCGAGCGCTGGCTCCTCGAGGAGGCCCTTGACCTGCTGGTCGACGGCGCATCGGGGATCCTGCGCGAGCTCACCAACGGGCAGTACGAGCTGGTCCACGACAAGGGCGAGTTCTTCGTGGTGGACCATCACGACGCCGGGCTCAAGCGCGGCGTGCGCACCCTGTCCGGCGGTGAGACGTTCCAGGCGTCGCTGGCGCTCGCGCTCGCCCTCTCCGAGCAGCTGGCCGGGATGAGCACGACCGCGGCGAGCCTGGAGTCGATCGTGCTGGACGAGGGCTTCGGCACCCTGGACGCGGCCACCCTCGACGTGGTGGCCGCGACCCTGGAGAACCTGGCGGCCCGTGGTGACCGGATGGTCGGCCTGGTCACCCACGTGCAGGCGCTCGCCGAGCGGGTGCCGGTCCGGTTCGAGGTGCACAAGGACGCGCGGACCGCGCACGTCGAAAGGGTGGGCATGTGACCAGGGTGTTCGTGGACGCGTGGGATCCCTCCTACGGTTCGTCGTTCGAGGGCGAGGGCGGCGGCGACGGCCCGTCGTCCTCCAGCTCGCAGCAGGTCGACGTCGACGTGGAGGTGCCCGCCGCCGAGTGGGCGCCGATCGACGTCTCCTCGTCGGTCCGTGCGCCGGACGTGGTGTTCCTGGTCGACGGCGTGCGCCGCAACGACGCCGGGTTGTGGACGGCCGAGGAGGACGGCACGTCCTACGCCGGTCTCGCCGCCTCGTACGCGGCCGGCGTGGTCCGCTGCGACCTGGGCCGTGGCGTCGCCGAACTGGCCGGTGCGCGAGTGGCGCGTGGCCTCTTCACCGCCAGTCCGTCGGTGAGCGACCTGGTCGCCGGCTCGGTGCGCTACGAGGTGCACCGGGTCAGCGGCACGGGCGAGGCGAGCAAGTTGCCGGCCGCCGTGCAGCCGCCGCTGACCGCCCTGGAGATCGAGATCTCGACGGTGGCCCGGGACGGTGGCTCGGACGGGGCCGATCTGCTGATCGTCGACGGTCCACTCCGGAGCCGGCGTCAGCTGCCGCGCACGATCGGGTACATCAAGACCCAGCAGAAGCAGTACCTCCCGGCCGCGCAGCAGGCGGTGGTGCCACGACTCCGGCAGGCCCAGCGGACCCCGGTGTTCAAGATCGAGACAGTCTGGGGCGGCTGGTCGTGGTACCTGCGGCTGCCCGGCTCGTCCGGGGCGCCGTGGTCCGGCGTGGTGCGGGTGGAGTGCTCGCCGGAGCTCAGCCCGGATCAGGCGATCGAACTGGCCGACCTGTCCGGCGCGACACTGCCGCGGCTCGCGTCGTCGGCCTACAAGGATCCGCGGGCGCCGCAGAACCTGGTGCCGATCGCCGGGCTGGAGCGGCGGCTGCGCGCGATGCTCGGTGACGCCCGGGTGCTGCACCGCGCGCTCGCCCGGGAGACCGCCCGGACCCGTCTCACTTCTTGATCTTCGATCTCGGCACGTGGGACCGCCTGTGTGATCGTGCACGGTCGCCTTTCCAGAACGCGCGAAGTTGACCATACGGGGCGTCCGGGAGGATGATCCGAATAGGAGCGGAGAAGCGCTCCAGCAGCGCCATCGGGAAATGGGAGCGCTCCCGGTGGGGCGGTCACAGGATAGGGCCGAGTGGCATTAGCGGGTCACCCGAACGGTTCTCGGACCCCGCCTTTCACCACTTGTTACGCGATCCGATCGACGCTACGAAATCGTAGGTTCACGCTACGAGATCGCGCTCTCCCGCGTCCGAGAGAATTATTCTCAGGACCATGTCTACGTTCGGTTGTCACTGAGTATCATTCCGCCTTACCTGGCGTCCGAATCGTCGTAGATCAATACGGAGGGTGATCTCCGACCGGTGCGCCTTCACGATCACGATCGCAGCGGAGGACCGTTGAGACCGAGTGCCCCGGAAAATCTCGCGCCGGCTTTGATCCCGGCAGGGCCCCCCAGCCGTACATCAGGCGACGGGGAAAGGTCCGGGCGGAGGTATCGATGCATGCGGTGGCCGAGGATCGGCTCGCGCCGGAGAGGGTGCGTGTGATGGCACGGCAACACTCCGGTGGTAGGTGGCAGGCTCTCGACGGTGGCAGTCACTCACGCGACGAGGGCACGGTGATCCCGCGACAGGCGCCGCGGCACGGAGCCACTCCGAGCGGCAGTCCGAGCCACGAGGACACGCTGGTCAAGATGCTCTACGAGGAGCACGCCGGCCCGCTGCTGATGTTCGTGCTGCGGCTGACCGGCGGTGACCGGCAGCGCGCCGAGGACATCGTGCAGGAGACCCTGCTGCGGGCCTGGCGCAACGCGCACCGGCTCGGCGCGCAGGGCCAGCAGTCCCTGCGGCCCTGGCTGGTCACTGTCGCCCGGCGGATCGCCATCGACGAGCACCGCAGCGCCAACGCCCGCCCCGCGGAGACGTACGATCGTGAGCTGGAGAGCTTCCCGACCACGTCCGACGAGACCGACAAGGTCCTGCAGTCGATGACGGTGTCGGACGCGCTCCGGCAGCTGAGCCACTCGCACCGGGAGATTCTGATCGAGACGTACTTCCGCGGACGGACCGTCCCCGAGGCGGCGGAGGCGCTGAACCTCCCGCTCGGGACGGCCAAGTCACGGGTCTACTACGCTCTCCGGGCTCTGCGGTCGGCTCTCGCGCAGCGGGGGGTGACGGAATGACACAGGACCAGCACTACGACGTCGCGTCGTACGCGCTCGGCATCCTCGACGACCGTGGTGCGGCCCAGTTCGAGGACCACCTGATCGACTGCCCGCAGTGTGCGTACGAGCTGGAGTCCTTCGTCCAGGTGGCGGACGTGCTGGCGACCGTTGACGCGGAGGCGCTCGTCGCCGCCGAGCAGTCCGAGCGCGACGGCCAGTTGCTCAACAACATGCTCCGTGAGGTGCGGACCGAGCGGCGCAAGGCGAACAGTCGCCGGCTCTACTCGCTGGCCGCCGCCGTCGTGATCTTCGCGATGCTCTCGATCGGCGCGCTCTTCGCGGGTGGCGCGTGGCTCGGTGACGACGCCACCGCTCCGGAGACCGGCGCGCAGAGCTCCAGCAGCCAGCTCGACCCGCTGCCGAACTCGGACGGCGTCGGCCTGGGTGGCACCCCGCTGCCCGGTGAGCCGTTCAGCGGCACCGACGCCCGGACCGGTGTGGCGATGGCGGTCGGCCTGGAGAAGAAGGACTGGGGCACCCAGGTCTCCTTCGCGGTCTCCAACATCACCGGCCCGAAGAAGTGCGGCCTCTACGCGGTCCGCACCGACGGCACGGCCGAGCTGCTCGCCAGCTGGGACATCGGCGCGAAAGGCTGGGGCACCGCGGAGAACCCGTCGCCGCTGCTGCTGCAGGCGGTCACCGGCACGGCCCGTGACGACATCGCGCACCTCCAGGTGCAGGAGATCACGGCGAACGGCCCGGGGGAGACTCTCGTTCGCGTTCCGTGACCGTCCGAACACGAAAGGGCCCGGCCGCATCAGCGGCCGGGCCCTTTTTCGCGGATCGGTCATCTGTTTACGTATGCCGCGTCCGGATGGTTCAAAGGAAATTTCTCCGATTTGATCGAGCCGAATGTTCAACCGCCACCGCACCCACTCCGTACTACAGCCTGGAAATGGCAGCGCCATTAATCAGCTGGAGGGCCAGTGGTACCGGAGAAGCGGAAGTTGATGGTTGTCGGTGCAGCACTCGCGGCGGTGGTCGCACTGCCCGGCTGCGCCCCGGCCGGATACGGCAACGCGGCTGCCGACTACGGCAACGCGGCTGAGCCGGCCTCCAACGAGGTCGCCGCGTCCCCGGGCGCGACCGCCGAGGCCGACCCGGAGTCGACCGCGGAGGCGGACCCCGAGTCCACCGCCGAGGCCGCTCCCGGCGGCGGCGAGGCGAACGCCCCGGAGATCAGCGAAGAGCTCGCCACGCAGCAGCTGACCGCCACCAAGGTGGCGAAGATGGGCGAGACGGTGCAGGACGAGGACGGCTTCGTGCTGTACCGGTTCGACAAGGACTCCGACGACCCGGCCAAGTCGAACTGCAACGGCGACTGCGCCGAGATCTGGCCGCCGGCGATCACCAACGACGGTGAGCCCGCGCTGGACGGCGTCGACGAGAAGCTGGTCGGCACGGTCACCCGCGCGGACGGCACCAAGCAGCTGACCCTCAAGGGCTGGCCGCTCTACCGCTACATCGGCGACAAGAAGCCGGGCCAGTGGAAGGGCCAGAACGTCAGCGGCACCTGGTTCGTCATCACCCCGGAAGGCACCAAGAACCTGACCTGCCTTCCCAAGATCTCCAAGCCGGTCGCGCCGCCCGCGGACGACGAGGCCGACGCCGACGCGGACGCCGAGGAGCCCGCGGACGCCGGCAGCGACTACAGCTACTGATCGCCGAGGTTGGAGGAGAAATGAAGGCCCGCCGCATCCCCCGATGGCTGGTCGGCACCGTGGCTCTCTCCCTGGCGTTCCTGCTCACGCCGGCCGGGGTGGCACACGCCGACGACGAGGTCCCGATCCCCCCGAACACCGGACTGACCGACAAGGGCGCCGGCGTGGTGACCGCCGCCGACCGGGACTTCGTCATCAAGGTCCGGCTCGCCGGCCTCTGGGAGGTCCCCGCCGGCAACATGGCTCAGGAGAAGTCGGAGAACCCGGCCGTCGTCAAGATCGGTGCGGAGATCGCCAAGCAGCACGTCGCGCTCGACAACCTGGACCGCGCGGTCGCCAAGAAGCTCGGCATCAGCCTGCCGAACCAGCCGAACGGCGACCAGCAGGCCTGGCTGAACGAGATGCGCACGGCGCCCACGCCGGCCCAGTTCGACCAGATCTTCATCGACCGGCTCCGGGCGGCCCACGGGAAGATCTTCCCCGCCATCGCCACGATCCGCGCCACCACGCGCAACGACTCGGTCCGCAAGCTGGCCCAGCAGACGAACCAGTTCGTGATGACGCACATGACCCTGCTGGAGAGCAGCGGCATCGTCGACTACGCGGCACTCCCCACCGCGCCGGCGCCGGCCGCCGCCGCGGGTCAGGGTCCGGTTCCGGTCGACAACCAGATGCTCGTCGCGGCCACCGAGGGCGGAAGCGTTCCGGGCCTCAGCAACACCGTCATCCTGCTCGTCCTCGCCGCCGCACTGGTGGTCGGGGTTATCACGACCATGCGCATCTTCCGGGCGCGCTAGGTCTCGAATCGCCCACGGCGACCAAGAAAGGTGTCACCCATGCGAAGGTCCAAGTACCGGCGCGCCAGTTCCCCGACGTGGTTCAGCGGTCGGCGCCGCATCATCGCCGTCGCGGCCACGCTGGTCGCGTTCGGCGGCATCGTGACCGTCACCCAGGTCTCGAACGCCAGCACCGACCGCACCACGAAGAGGGCACTGGCGGCCTGTGACGACCTGGCCGCCCCGAACCAGGTCGACCTCTCCACGGAGACCCGGCGGGGCACGTACACCACGAACAACGGCCGGGTCACGCAGCACGCCGACGACGGCGCCGGCGACGTGGCCACCGCTGCCGAGGTCCGGGCCCGGTGCCGCACGTGGGTGATGAACAACGTCGCCAACGAGGAGGGCGCCGTCGAGGCGACCACCCAGGCCCGCCGCCGCGGCAACGGCGGCGGAAACAACAACGGCGGCAACAACAACGGCGGGAACAACGGCGGCAACAACAACGGGGGGAACCCCAGCGCCGTGCCGTCGGAGGAGGCCAGCCAGCCGGCCGAGGAGGAGACCACCGCCCCGCCCGCCGGGGAGGAGTCCCAGCCGCCGGCCGAGGAGGAGACCACCGCTCCGCCGGCTGAGGAGACCCAGCCGCCGGCCGAGGAGGAGACCGAGCAGCCCGCGCCGCAGCCGACCCAGGGCCAGACCACTCCGCCGCCCGGCGCCGGTCTCGGCATCCTGACCAACAGCTGCGAGACCAGCGACCTGGAGGCGCACGACGGCTTCCAGAAGGGCAACCGGTGCGTCTCCACCGAGTTCGGTGAGGTCGGCGCGGCCGCCAACAACCCGACGCTGCTGATCACCCGGGCGCCCCGCCAGGTCAACGTGAACACCCCGTTCACCCTCCAGGTCAGCACCCGCAACCTGATCCGGGACCGCTTCCTCGCGGCCGGCCAGGGCGGTTACTACGTGGAGAGCAGCGTCCTGCAGGGCGGCCTGGTCCGCGGTCACTTCCACACCGCGTGCCGGATCCTGCAGAGCCAGAACCAGGCGCCCGCACCGGACCCGGTCCCGGCGTTCTTCGTCGCGACCGAGGACAGCCGCGGCGGCGCCACCCCGGACACGGTCTCCATCCAGGTGCCGGGCCTGCCCGAGGCGGGTACGTTCCAGTGCTCCTCGTGGGCCGGTGACGGCTCGCACCGTACGCCGATGATGGAGCGCGCCAACCAGACCCCCGCCTTCGACTCGGTGCGGATCCGCGTGCGCGGCTGACCGTACGACCACCAGACGCGGAGAACACCGCCGCACGGCGTCGCCGAACCGGACCTCGCGTCCGGGACCCCCCTTCGGCGCAGCCGGCCGTCCTTTCCCCTGCCGGACGGAAAACGCGACGGGCCGCCCGGCCACCACCGGGCGGCACTCCGCACTCCGGTGACCGGACCTTCTCGGGTGTCCGGATCACCGCCCGATGGCCCTGACCCCGGAGCAAGGTCAGGGCCATCGGCCTGCCCGTATCCAGGCCGGAGTGGCATAGTGGCCCGGTGACCGTGACCCGCCGGATGACGCCGCCCGAGCGTTACCACTTCGGCGCATCGGTGCGGCCGCTGCTGGTGCCGAAACACGATCCGTGCGGCGTTCTGCGGGACGGCGAGTTCTGGATGGCCGCGCGCACCCCGGACGGGCCGGCCACCCTGCATCTGGCCCGCGCCGCCGGCGAGCTGATCGCGACCGGCCACGGTCCGGGCGCGGGCTGGATCGTCGACCGCGCCGACGCGATCGCCGGGCTGCGTGACGACCTCACCGGCTTCGCCGAGCTGGCCGCCGCGAACCCGCTCGTCAACCGCCTGGCCAGGACGTTCGCCGGAGTGCGTCTGGCGGCCACCGGTCAGGTCTTCCCGAGGCTGCTGCGCGCGATCCTGGAGCAGAAGGTCACCGGCAAGGAGGCGCATCGGGCGTACCGCGCAATCTGCCGTCATTTCGGTGAGCCGGCGCCCGGCCCGGCAGATCTCGTGCTCCCACCTGATCCGGCCGCGATAGCGGCGACGCCCTACTGGACCTTCCACCCGTTCGGCGTGGAGCAGCGGCGCACACAGACCCTGCTGCGTGCCGCGACTGTCGCCGCCCGGCTCGACGAGTGCGCCGGCGCGGCCGAGGCGACCCGCCGGATGACAGCGCTGCCCGGCATCGGCCCGTGGACCGCCGCCGAGGTGGTGCGGTACGCGTTCGGTGACGCCGACGCGGTGAGCGTCGGCGACTTCCACATCCCGAACACGGTGGCCTGGGCGCTCGCCGGTGAGGCCCGCGGCACCGACGAGCGGATGCTCGAGTTGCTGGAGCCGTTCCGCGGGCACCGGGGCCGGGTCTGTGACCTTTTCTCCCTCGGCGGGATCGGCGCCCCGAAGTTCGGACCGCGGATGCCGATCAGGTCGTTCGCCCGTTTCTGACTGACTTCCTGTGCGACGTTCAGCGTGCTGAGGACATAGGCTGGCGTCCATGACAGTGTCGTCTAACGCCTACGAATATCTCGACAACGTCGGGCCCCGGGACAGCGAGGAGGCCCGTCTCGCGGCGGTACGCCGGTACCGCATGGTGGACCAGCCGGTCGAGGACGCCTACGACCGGATCGCCTTCGTGGCCGGCGCCATCTTCGAGACTCCGATCGCGACGGTCTCGCTTGTCGAGCAGGACCGGGTCTGGCTGGCCGCGTGCCAGGGCCTGCCCGGTGTCCGCGAGGTCGGCAAGGAGCCCGGCCTGTGCGCGTCGGTGATCGCCCAGGATGACGTCTACGTGATCAACAACGCGGCCGTCGACCCGCGCACGCTGGACCATCCGCTGGTCCGGGGCGAGCTGGGCCTGCGCTTCTACGCCGCCGCGCCGATCCGCACCCACGACGGGTACCGTCTCGGCACCGTCAACGTCATCGACAGCCGCCCACGGGACGCCGGCCAGCGCCAGCTCAAGGCGCTGGAGCACCTGGCGTCGATCGTCGCCGACGAACTGGAGTTGCGTCTCATGGTGATCCGCAGCGCGGCCGCCGAACAACGCATGCGCGACACCGTGAACTGATCTTCAAAGCTGGGTATTACACCGGCATGATCTGGAACTTCGCCCGCAAACTGATCCTGACCGCCATCCTTGTCCCCCTTGGCGCCGCCGGCGCCCGCAAGCTCAGCGACACCATCGAGCGGCGTCGCGGCGCCAGCCGGGGCACCCGTCTGCTGCGCCAGGGCGCCGACACGCTGCAGAACACGTTCGGCCGGAAGAAGCGCCGCCGTTTCAGCTTCCGCTGATTCTGGGTAACGGCGGCGACATGCGTACCCCCCGCAGAATCGCCGTCGTTGCCCACCAGCGGAAGAATCTCGGTGGCGGACTCGACGAACTGCGCCGGCGAATCACCGGCAAGGACGTCGAGGAACTGCTCTGGTTCGAAGTGCCGAAGAGCCGCAAAGCCCCCAAGAAGGTCCGTAAGGCGATCGACGCCGGAGTCGACCTGCTGATCGTCTGGGGCGGTGACGGCATGGTGCAGCGCTCCCTCGACGTGCTCGCCACGGAGAAGGGCGGCAGCAAGATCCCGGTGGCGATCATGCCGGCCGGCACGGGAAACCTGCTGGCCGGCAACCTCGGCATCCCGACCGATCTCGAACAGGCCGTCGACATCGCTTTCCACGGTGCGCGGCGCAGCCTCGACCTCGGCAGACTCGGTGGCGAGCACTTCGCGGTGATGGCCGGCGTCGGCTTCGACGGCGCAATGATCAAGGACGCCGACGGCGCGCTCAAGGACCGCCTCGGCAAGCTCGCCTATGTCTGGACCGGCATCCGCCACGTCAACGGCGAGGCCCCGCGAGCGAAGATCAAGGTGGACGGCGCCGACTGGTTCGACGACGAGGCCAGCTGCGTCCTGATCGGCAACGTCGGCACGATCACCGGCGGCATCCGGGCCTTTGACGACGCGGTGCCCGACGACGGCTGGCTGGACGTGGGCGTGGCCACCGCCCAGGGCGCCCTGCAGTGGGCGCGGGCGCTGGGCACGATGGCGGTGGGCCGCTCCGACAACTCGCCCTTCGTCCGGATGACCCGGGCGCAGCGCGTCGATGTGAAGCTGGAATCCGAGCTCGAATACGAACTCGACGGCGGCGCCCGCGCGAAGACCCGCAAGTTCACGGCCTCGGTCGTGCCCGCAGCGGTCCGGGTCTGCGTGCCTGCCGAAAGCACTGACGATTCAAGTGACCAATAGGCGACAGATAGGTTCGTATCCGTCCGTGCACGGGCGTTTCGTTCCTGTCGGTATTCGCCCCTGAATCCTCTGGATTGTTCCTGCGGACCGCGCCCAGACTGGCTGTCACTGCTTCGTCTGAGGAGGTCCACATGTCATACCCGAGCGTCGCCTCGCTCCTGCTGAGTGAGGGCCGTCCGTTGCCACCCGCCGCGCCCTACGTGGGCGCCGTGCTGACGGTGGGCGGCGTGCTGGCGGTCGCCTACCGTCTGGGGCGCACCCATGCGGCGTGGCACGAGGTCACCGCCGCCAAGCACGCGGTCCGCGCCAACCGCCGGGTGGCCTGGGCGCACACCATCCGATTAGCCGCCGGCGCCGCGATAGTCCTGATCGGCCTGCTGGCCGCCGGCTTCCACCTGGCCCGCTGACGCGCCCCGCGGGTCGTGCCGCCGCGGCCGGCCCGAAACCGGCACCCGCCGGGGCGGCACCCCGCCGGGGCGGTCAGCCGGTGGTCTCCACCCGGGCGATCAGCAGCTTCAGGCGGTTGATCTCCTCGGCCAGCGCGGTCGTGCCGGCCGGAGTGAGGGTGATCCACGTGCGGGCCCGGCGGCCCTCGTAGCCCTTCTCCACGTCGATCAGTCCGGCCGCCTCCAGCACGCTCAGATGCTTGGAGAGGTTTCCGGCGGTCAGGTCCAGCTGGGTGCGCAGGTAACCGAACTCGACGCGGCGTGCCTCGTGCGCGATGGTGAGGATGCCGAGCCGGACCCGCTGGTGCACCACGTCGTCCAGCCCGAGGACGGGGTGGTCGGCGTCCGGGCCGGGTGTGTCGGTCACGGCGCTCACCGCCGCCGGCCGGCGCGCGCGAAGCCGAACGCGCCCAGCAGCAGCACGATCCCGGCGATGAGCTGGGGCACCGCCATTCCCGCGCGGATGCCGAAGTGGGGCGGGCCGAAGCCGAAGTTCATCGGCAACACCAGCAGCACCAGCACCAGGTAACCGACGGTGAACAGCGCCAGCGCCCGGTTGCGTTCCAGCCAGGCCAGCACCAGCAGCGCCACCCCGACCATGCCCCACGGCATGACCAGCCGGTCCAGCACGAAATACCAGTACGGGAGGGGGCCGTCCGGATAGGGGTGACTCTGGAAGTACAGATGCACGGCCAGCCACGCGGCGGGGAACACGAGGGTCGTCACGGCGCCGGTGATCGCGTAGGGCAGCACCCGGGCGCCCAGTCCCCGCGCCCGGGCGGCCCGGAGGTAGCAGACGGTGATGGTCCCGTACGCCAGCACCATCGCGGGCGGCCAGTAGTACAGCATGCCCCGGCGGGCGAACGTGCAGCCGCCGTCGGGGCCGCAGTCGACCCGCATGCCGAACCAGTCGAACGGGATCGCGAGGAGCGTCATCACACCCAGCACGAGCAGCGCGGCCCAGGTCATCCGCTGGTCGACGCGCACCCGGTGGGCGAGGGCGCGCACATCGGCCAGCAGGCGGCGCGGGTCACCGTCGGCAGGTACCGCATCAGTTGTCATGCCAATAGGTTTCCATCGCCAACCAATCGGCGCCAGTGATTGAAAGAGGTTGGCACACTCGGGTGCCGCTTTTAGAGGCTTCTAGAGGCTTTTAGAGGCTTCTGGAGGCTTCTAGAGGACGAAAGCGTCGGTCCACAGCTGGCGGGAGCGTCCGGAGAGGGCCTCCATCAGGCCGACCGCCTGGCCGTCGGTGAGGCCCGCCACGAAGTCGATCACGGCGCGGCCGCGGGCGCGGGTGAGGCGTTCCGGGGTGCCGGTGGGCAGTTCGGCCTCGGCGAGTTCGACCAGGTCGCGAAGGCGGCGGGGGAGACGCTGCTCTTCGTCCGGGTCGGTGAGCCAGGCGAGGAGGGCTTCCACGAGCGAGGCGAGGAGGCGTGCCTGGCCGCGCTGGTGCAGGGCCAGATCGGGGCGTTCCAGGACGAAGCGGTTCTGCACGAACTTGAGGACCTGCACCTCGTGCCACTGCGCGCGGGACAGCTGGACGTGACCGCTCCGGATCGCGGGCTGGCCGATCAGCTCGATGGCGTCGACGAGGCGGCTGGTCCAGTTCGCGGAGAAGGCGGCGACCCTGGCCTCGGCCTCGATCGAGCCGTCGAACGGGCGGGCCAGCAAGCCGTCGACGAGCTCGGCGCGGACCAGTTCCACGGCGCCGGCGAAAGCGTCGTCGTCGGCGATCCAGCCGTCCTTGCGATGAAGCTGCCGGCGAAGGGACTCGATGGCGCCGCCTGCCCGGGTCAGATCAGTCTCGGCGCCCCAGCGCTGCCAGGCCATCAACTCGGTGGCGACCGCGCCCTGCTGCAGCACGCCGACCCGGTGGACGTCCTCCAGATCATGGATCGCGTACGCGATGTCGTCAGCCGTGTCCATGACGGAGGCCTCGACCGTCTGCTGCCAGTCGGCGACCCGCCCGGCGAACGGCGTCCGCGCCGCCCGCATGTCCGAGATCTCGGTGGAATACGCCCCGAACTTCAGCGACCCGCCGTCCGGATCGTCCGGGACCGCCGCGGCGCCCCGCGGCGCCGGATCCATGAAACGCGGATGCGGATCCGGGTGCTCCCGCCTCGTCCACGGATATTTCAGGATCGCCGCCCGGACGGCGTTCGTCAGGTTCAACCCGATCGTCGCCTGCCCCCGCACCTCGGTGCTGGTCACGATCCGATACGACTGAGCGTTGCCTTCGAACCCGTCCCGCAGGCGCAGCCGGTGCCGGGCCAGCTGATCGAGCACCCGCTCGCCCAGGTGCCCGAACGGCGGGTGCCCCAGGTCGTGGGCGAGCGCCGCCGCTTCCACGACGTCCGGGTCGCAGCCGCCCAACTTGTCGGTCAGATCGGGATCCGACGCACGGACCCGCTCCGCGATGGCCCGCCCCACCTGCGCCACCTTGAGGCTGTGGGTGAGCCGGTTGTGCACGAGCAGGCCCGCCCCGCCCGGACTGATCACCTGGGTGACGCCGGCCAGGCGGGCCAGGAACGGCGAACTGACGATCCGGTCCCGGTCCACCCGGAAAGGGCTCGACGCGAGGTCGCCGGGAGCGACGAGACTGTCGCCGAAAAGGCGCTGAGCACGGGGATCGTCCATCCGCAGCAGGTTACCGGGGCCTGCTAGCGCGACTGCAGCGCGTCCAGGGCAACGGCCATCGCCACGATCAGGCGGCGGTCCAGGTGCGGGTCGTGGATCGAGACCTCGAACCGGTCCCGGAGCCCCCACTTGCGCACCACCGAGAACGCCGGGCGGCCGGCGATGGTGAAGTCGAAGTGGTACGGCAGCCAGGACAGGTAGTCGATGAAGCGGCGGAGCACCGCCACCAGCATGCTGCGCTCCTGGCCGACCATCTCGCCGTATCCGGGCTGCTCCAGCACCCAGGTCGAGCGCAGCAGGGACGCCGCGAAGCTCTTCTTGAAGAGGCCGATCGGCTGGCCGTACGCGTCCGTCACGTCGTACGTCGCGCCCAGGTCGATCACCTGCCGCGCCTTGAAGCCGAGGAGGGGCTGCTGCTTGGTGTCGTCGGTGTAGAGGGTCACCTGCTCCTTGAACGCGAGCCGTTTCTGCTGGGCGAACGCCAGCACGCCGGCCTCCCGGCCGTCCGGGGAGACGGCGTGCACCTCGTACTGGTTGACCATGAAGCGGATCCGCTGCCGGATGATGAGCTGCTGCTGAGCCTGAAGGGTGTCGAGCGTCACGCGGCGAGTGTTTCATGCCGGACGCGGTGGCCGGGCAGGGCAGGGGGCGGTCAGACTGGTGGGCATGGCGAAGCGAGCGCGTACCCGTACCGTGTTGGCTCTGGCTGCTCTGGGCGCCGCGGCGGTGTGGGCCGCCCGTGACGTCCCCGCGCAGCTCGGAGCCCGGGCCAGCGGTGAGCGCCGCGCCCGGATCGAGGAGTCCCCGCAGTTCTCCGGCGGCAAGTTCCGGAACACCGTGCCGGCCACCATGATCACGGCCGCGTCGATGCCGAAGGTGGCCGCCGCGACGCTGACCGGCCGCGAGGCGCGCCACCCGCACCAGCCGATCCCGCTGGTCACGCCGGCGCCGGGGCAGGACGCGTCCGGGCTGCACGTGACGTGGTACGGCCACTCGTCGGCACTCGTCGAGATCGAGGGGCGGCGCATCCTGCTCGACCCGGTGTGGAGCGACCGCTGCTCCCCGTCCCGCCTCGGCGGGCCGCGCCGCCTCCACGAGCCGCCGCTGCCGCTGCGCGAGCTGCCCCCGCTGGACGCCGTGGTGATCTCCCACGACCACTACGACCACCTCGACATGACCACGATCCAGAACCTGGTCGACCTGCAGGCCGCGCCGTTCCTGGTGCCGCTCGGCGTCGGCGCCCACCTGGAGAAGTGGGGCGTCCCGGCCACCCGCATCATCGAGCTCGACTGGAACGAGAAAGCCAAGGTCAACGGGGTCGAGCTGGTGGCGACGCCGGCCCGGCACTTCTCCGGCCGTGGCTTCAGCCGGGACGAGACGCTCTGGGCCAGCTGGGTGATCAACGGTCCGACGCGCAAGGTGTTCTATTCCGGCGACACCGGCTATTTCCCCGGATTCGCCGACATCGGCGCCGAACACGGCCCGTTCGACGCCACACTGGTCCAGGTCGGCGCCTACGGTGACGCCTGGCCCGACATCCACATGCTCCCCGAGGACGGCGTCGCCATGCATGTCGACGTCCGCGGCGGCCTGATGATCCCGGTGCACTGGGCCACCTTCAACCTGGCCCTGCACGACTGGTCCGAGCCCGCCGACCGCACCTGGCGTGAGGCGAAGGCGCGCGGGGTCACCCTGGCCGTCCCCCGGCCCGGCGAGCGGGTCGACGTCGACAACCCCCCGCCCGTCGACGGCTGGTGGCAGCAAATCGCCTGAAAAGATCAACGTCACATTCCGTTCGCAGCGGGGTGGTGCGTGCGGACCGCAGCTCCCGCCGAGGTGCCCGGGGCGGCACGCCGGCCGCTGGCGCGTCCGAAACGCGCGCCACGCCCCGGGCGGCGTGCGTGAGTGGTCGCGCCCCTTTCCTGTCAGTCCCGCCCCGGACCGACCACAGACGCAGGCCGAACACGGAAGCCGCGCGCCGGCTCCGATGCCCGTCCGGCAGCGGGGTCGGGGCACACGATGCGGTGCAGGCACCGGGACGAGAGCACACCGGAGCTCGCGCCGCAGCGACAGCGGCACACCGAAGCTCGGGCCGCAGCGACAGCGGCACACCGAAGCCCTGCGTGTGCCCACGCCCCTGCCCTGGCATCGGTGAGGGCTCACGATGACGTTGTGTGTGCCCTCACCCGTCCTCGTCCGCGATGCCGCGCGCTGAAACGATGCCGCATGGCCCTCACGCGCGCCTGTGTTTCCGCGGCACAGTCCCGTTCCGCGGCGCGTGGGGAGTTCGGGTCGGTTTGGGAGGTCGACGGCCCGTCAGCGAGCGTGCCTGTCACTCGGAGTGCCGGCAACCGAGGTGACTGCCGCGCTGACCGGAAACCCGTGGACGCCCCAGGCCCCACAGAGTGACGCAAAGCAGCGGCGCTCCGCGGTGGCCGGTTACCGGCTGTGACATCGGGTGGGCTCGGGTCAGATCAGGAGGCCGCCGGTGGCTCGGAGGTTCTGGCCGGTCAGCCAGCCCGCGTCGGGGGTGGTGAGGAAGGCGACCACCGCCGCCACGTCGTCGGGGGTGCCGAGGCGGCCGAGGGCGGTGACCGCGGCGGTCTGCGGCAGCGCTTCGGGTGGGTTGGCGGCGCGCAGCATGTCGGTGTCGGTGGCGCCCGGGGAGACGGTGTTCACGGTGATGCCGCGGGGGCCCAGTTCGCGGGCGGCCACGGCGGTGAACTGTTCCAGCGCGGCCTTGCTGGCGCTGTAGAGGGCGGTTCCCGCCGCCGGGATCACGGTGTTCAGCGTGGAGATGTTGACGATCCGGCCAGGGGAGCGCAGCAGCGGGATCGCCGCCTGCATCGCGAAGAGCGGGAACTTCGTGTTGATCGTCATCATCCGGTCGAAGTCGGCGGGTGTCAGCTCGGTGATCGGGCGGGACTGGCTGACGGCGGCGTTGTTGACCAGGATGTCCAGGCCGTCCCGCACCGGGGCGAAGATGCCCGGCAGGGTGTCCAGGTCGGCCTGGTCGCAGCGGACCGGTTCGGCGCCGGTCTCGGCGGCGAGGGATTCGGCGTCGGCGGCGGCCACGTGGTAGGTGAAGACGACCCGGGCGCCGCTGCTCACGAGGCGCCTGACCGCGGCACGGCCGATGCCGCGTGATCCGCCGGTGACCAGCGCCGTCCTGCCGGTGAGGGATGTCATGACCCGACGGTACGGAGACGGTGGCCGCCCGGTCTTGAAGGAATGCGCGCGGGCAGGGCGGATCGGAGGATCCCGCGGAGTTCGGTAGGCGTGACCCCGCACCGCGCGCGTACCTCTCGGGTGAAGTGCGCCTGGTCCGCGTACCCGCCATCGGTGGCGACCCGGCACAGTTCCGTGCCTGCCGCAACCATCGTGATCGCGCGCTGGAAGCGCGCGATCCGGGCGACCGTGCCGGGGGTGAGCCCGATCGAGCGCTGGAAGACGGTCTCCAGCCGGCGCCGCCCGACGCCGGCCGCTGCCGCGACAGCGCCTACCCGCACGGCCGCAGCCCCCGCTCCCGCCGCAGCTCCCGCTCCCGCCGCAGCCCCCGCTCCCTCCGCAGCCCCCGCTCCCGCCGCAGCCGAGTCACCCGCCAACCGGCGCGGGTCGCCCTGTAACCGGTACCAGGCTTCCGCGGCCCATCTGTCCGACAAATCCGACATGCGCGAGGAGGAGACCCGTCGGCCCAACCATTCGTCCAGGACGGCGAAGCGGCCACCCCAGTCCGGCACCGAGGCCAGCCGCGCCGCCAGCGATTCCCCGCCGTCGCCTGATTCCCCGCCGTCGCCCAGCACGTCGACGAGCGGCACCGACCGCCCCGCGATCTCCCGCATCGGCACGCCGAGGACCGCTCGCACGCCGGCCGGGCTCAACCCCACCGTGACCCCGTGCCCCCAGCGCACCTGCCGGGAGACGACGGCCGCACCGAGCGCCCCGGTGACCACCCGCCCCGCGCCGGTGATGTCGATGATCAGCGCCGGGATGTTGATCGGCAGCACCCGGTGCCCGATCGGCGCGTCGCTGCGGAACCCGCCGTAGGAGAGCACGTGTCCGCGCAGGCCGGGGTGCGGCCGGCCGGTGACGGTGAAGCACGGCGTGCCGACCGCTTCGAGCGGCACCGAGTGGATCATCGCAGGCGCAGGGCGGCCGGCGCGTGGGCCGGAACGGCGGGGGAGCGGGGCGGCACCGGCGTCAGGCGGCGGTACTCGCCTCCGGGCGCCGGGCGCGGGTCCTCGTCCCCCTTGTTGGGCCAGAGCGACATCGCCCGCTCCGCCATGGCCGTGATGGTCAGCGACGGGTTGACCCCGAGGTTCGCCGGGACCGCCGAGCCGTCCACCACGTGCAGCCCGGGGTAGCCCCAGACCCGGTGGTACGCGTCGACGACCCCGGACGACGCCGACTCCCCGATCGTGGCGCCGCCGAGGATGTGCGCGGTGAGCGGGATGTTGAAGATGTCTCCCACGGTGCCGCCCGGATACCCGCCGATCCGGTCGGCGAGACGGCGCACCGCTTCGTGGCCGACCGGGATCCAGACCGGGTTCGGTTTGCCGTGCCCGAGCGAGGTGGTGAGACGCCCGCGACGGGTACGCCGTACGGTCAGCGAGTTGTCCACCGACTGCATGACGAGCGCGATGATGGTCCGCTCGCTCCACCGCCGCACCGACAGCGAATGGGCGAGTATCACCGGGTGCCGCAGCGCCTGCCCGAGGAACCGCAGCGGCCGTGGGATCCGCCCGCCGCCGTCCACGAGCAGGGTGGAGAGCAGGCCCATCGCGTTGCTGCCGGGGCCGTAGCGGACGGGTTCGATGTGGGTGTGTGGGTCGGGGTGGAACGACGACGTGATCGCGATGCCCCGGGAGAAGGGCTCCGCGGGCACGTCCTTGACGGCGGCGCCGAGCAGGGCCTCGGAATTGGTACGGGTCAGCTCGCCCAGCCGGTCCGACAGCTGAGGCAGCACCCCGGTGTCCTTCATGGCATGCAGCAGCCGCTGGGTGCCGAGCGCCCCGGCCGCGAGGATCACCTGATCGGCGGTGAAGGACCCGTTGGTGGTCTCCAGGCGCCAGCCCGGGCGTAGCGCTGTCACCTCGGTGTCCGGGTGCACCACGGCGCCGGCCCGCTCGGCCAGGTAGAGGTAGTTGACGTCGAGCCGGTTCTTCGCGCCGACCTTGCAGCCGATCATGCAGTTGCCGCACTCGACGCAGCCGGTGCGCTCGGGTCCGGCGCCTCCGAAGTACGGGTCGGGCACGGTCTTGCCGGGCTCACCGAAGTAGACGCCGACGGGTGTGCGCCGGAACGTGTGCCCGACGCCCATGTCGTCGGCCACCTGCTTGATCACCACATCGGACGGGGTGATGGTGGGCTGTTCGGTGACGCCGAGCATGCGCGACGCCTGGTCGTAGAAGACCGCCAGCTCGTCCGCCCAGTCGGTGATCCCGGCCCAGTGCGGATCGGCGAAGAACGGGGCCGGCGGCCGGTAGAGCGTGTTCGCGTAGACCAGCGAGCCGCCGCCGACACCCGCCGCGGAGAGCACCATGATGTCCTTGAGCAACGTGATCCGCTGCATGCCCCGCATGCCGAGGCGCGGGGCCCAGAGGAAGTTGCGCAGGTCCCAGGAGGTCTTGGGCAGTGTCTCGGGGGTGAATCGGCGGCCGGCCTCGAGCACACCGACCCGGTATCCCTTTTCCGCCAGGCGCAGGGCGCTGACGCTGCCGCCGAAGCCGCTGCCGACGACGACGATGTCGTAATGCGTCATCGCTTCACCTAAGCATTACCGGCGAGTAACCGGAAGGCCCGCAGCCGGGGAACTACCTCCGATAGATCGTTATCGAATGACCCACCTCGTCGACGGGGGTGCTCGACTCGATCAGGCGCTTGAGGCGGCCGGTGGCGAGGGCCACCCGGGAGTCGGAGACCACCAGCAGGCCGCGGACCTGTTGCTCGGGCACGTCGAAGGGGTCGCCGGCCACGATCCCGTAGTAGGACGGGACGCCGGCGCCCTTGTAGACGAGCCAGACCTTCTCGTCCGGGTACGCCGTCTTCAGCCGGGCACTGAGGCGGGGCAGGTCCTGGCCCCAGTCGACGTTCGCGTCATGCAGGTTGTTGTGGGTATTCGACGTCCCACCGAACGCAATATTGGAATAAGGGAGATAAGTCGGGAATGTCATGAGCGAGCCGGCCGCGACGGTCGCCACCAGCACCCCGGTCGTGAGGTGCGCCCATCGCGGCCGCAGCAGCGCCAGGGTCCCCGCCGCCACGGCGAGAAACATCGGCAGGAAGATCACGTACCGGGTGCCGAAGTTCCGGGCGCCGGTCATCGTGACCAGCAGCAGGACGGCCGACACCGGCAGCAGATAGAGAGCCGCCGCCCGCAGCCGCGGCAGCACCAGCATGGTGATCGCGCCGGCCGCCCAGAGCGCCAGCATCCCGAGCGGTGTCTTGATCAGCAGCGCCACCGGGGTGTAGTACCACCGCGACCCTCGATACGCCTCACCGAGCAGGAATCCGTTGAACTGCCGGTTCTCGAACGTGAACTGGAGAAGCATCCCGTCCCGGTAGGCCTGCGGGAACGGCAGCAGTTCCACCGCCAAGCCGGTGAGCCCGCCGGGATGCGCGAGGTTCGCCGGGGTGGTCCAGCGCAGCCGCGGATCGACGGCCAGATAGCAGAGCCAGACCACTGCGACCGCGATCACGCCCACCCCGAGCGCCGCGCCGCCGGCCAGCAGCAGCCGCCGGCGTCGCTCCGGGCGGTCCGCCTGCGCTTTCCACATCGAGACCCCGGCGAGCAGGACCAGCAGGGGTACGACGGGAAGCACGTTCATCCGGGTAGCGAGTGCCGCACCCAGAGCCGCACCCGCGAACGGGAGATACACCAGTGGCCGCCGGCGTGCCCGCCATGCCGTCCAGAACGCGACGAGCAGCAGACCGGCGGCCGGCACGTCCAGCGTGGCCAGCGAGCCGTGTGCGATCACGTCGGGGGAGAAGGCGTACAGGGCGAGGGCGAGCAGCCCGCCGAGTCCGCCGGCCAGGTCCCGGGCGAACGCCAGCACCACGAGTCCGAACAGCAGCGTCAGCAGGATGATCGGCAGCCGGGCCAGCAGCATCACCCGGAAGGGGTTGTTGCCGCTCTCGTAGAGCAGGTGCCGGCCGAGCCGGGTCTGGTCGCCCTGGTACGCCGGGTCCAGCTTCGCGTCGGCGAACGCCAGCCCGGCCGCCAGGAACAGCTTGCCGAGCGGCGGGTGCTCCGGGTTGTAGCGCAGGCTGTGCTGCTGGCGGTAGACCTCGGCGGTGGCGACGTAGACCGGCTCGTCGATCGTCGGCGACTGCTGCACCGCGGTGGTGACCATCGCGAACGCCATCTGCCCGAGCAGCGCGACGACGGCCAGCAGGTGGAGCAGGCGGCGGCGCGGCATCGCGCCAATCTAACCGCCCGCCTTCAGAGATCCACGGTTCGGGTGGCGACCAGGCCGCGGTTCGGGTCGCCGGTCATCGACGGGATCTCCAGCGGCCAGCCGCCGGCGAAGCAGGTGTCGGACGCCAGGCTCATCGTGGCGGAATGCCGGCCGTCGCCGGGCAGCACCAGCTGGGCCGCGTGCACGGCCCGGCTGTCCCGGTAGACCTCGAAGTGCATGTGCGGCCAGTGCCCGGCGGACTCGCCCGGGAAGGCGCTGGGAAAGGCCACCCAGCCGGACCTGTCGCTGGTCTGCTCGCCGCCGGACGCGCTGTCGCAGTGCCACAGGCTCACCCGGTAACCCGGCACGGGCCGTCCGGAGTTCGCGCTCATCAGGCGCAGCTTCACGGTGAGCGGCACGTTCTCCCGGTTCATGGCAGTCCCTTCGTCAGCGCACGTTCCCGTTCGCGCACGTTCCCGTTCGCGCACGTTCCCGTTCGCGCACGTTCCCGTTCGCGCACGTTCCCGTTCGCGCACGTTCCCGTTCGGCAGGGCGCGGAGGCGGCGGATCGCCGGCCGGGTGCAAAACGGGAGCACCCCCGGCTGACGACGCCGGGGGTGCTCCTGGAAGGCGGTGACTCAGACGGTGGTGGGCACGCCCGTCGGGGAGACGCCGGTGACGGGCATCTCGGCCGCGATCAGCTCGGTCTCGGCCGGTGCCTGCCGTGCCGCGAACGCGGCCTCCGCCGCCGCCAGCTTGGCCGGGTGCTGCTGGCAGGCGCGGAGCAGACGCAGGATCAGGAACAGCTCGAAGACGAGCAGGCCCGCGCCGGCCAGGATGGTCACCGGGATGACCAGGCCGAGCAGCGGACCGACGATGAAGACGAACATCTCGTACTCGATGCCGCTGAACAGGTGCGTGCGGATCCGGTTGCGGCGCAGGGTGTCGCCCACCCGGCGGCGCAGCGACGGCGTGCCGGCCGGTGCGGCGACAGATGCGGCGGTGGTCTCGGCGGCGGTGGTCTCGGCGGCGATGCCGGCGGTCACGGCGGCCGGGTCCACCGGCGGCTGGAGGGCTTCGATCTGCTCCCGCATGACCCGGCGGACCTTCGCCATCTGCTGGCCGTTCAGGTACCGGAAGAGGTCGAGGAAGACCGCGACCGACATCATCCAGAGGTAGGCGACGTTGTCCGTCTGCACGTACTGCCCGCCGAAGAGGGCGACCGCGCAGAAGAAGACCCGGACCCGGTCGAGCACGAAGTCGAGCCACTGGCCGAAGATCGTGCCGGTCCCGTTCAGCCGGGCGATCTTGCCGTCCATGCAGTCGACGACGAAGCTCAGGTGGAACATCAGGGCACCGGCGGCCAGCGCCCAGCGGTCGCCGATGGCGAAGAAGACCATCGCGCCCACGCCGATCACGGTCGCGAGCAGGGTCAGAACGTTAGGCGTGATCCATCGGTATGGCGCGACCAGACGCACCAACCGGGACGCCAGCGGGTCGACCAGAAGCACGGTCCACCACGCGTCAACCGGCTTGTAGGTCCGCTCCCGGATCTCCTGCAAGGTCACCTTCACGCGCGGCACTCTAGACCTTAATCCTATGCGAACACCAAATAAAACGCCGGTACCACAAGGGCCATCACCTGCAGTGACGCTGCTTTCGCCCTGCGGTAATCGCCGCCGTGCCGGCGACTTTCGTCTGCGGTCGCCGCCGACGAACGGAGGCGCCCGCGCCCACCCGGTGACCCGGATGAACCCTGTGCGTCGTCCGGCCCTCAGGCCGGTCCATCGACTTTACGCCCACCCGCCCCGGGAGGCCTCCTTTTCCCCCTCATCAACAACGGCGCGCCGGGTCCGCGTACGAAAGAGGCAGCGGAAGGCTGACGCCCGGAGTGAGACGCACGTCCCGTTCGGGCCGCCCGGCGCGGGGGTATTCGCAGATCCGCCAGAGGAAGCGGGGCCGGGAGGCACGGGGATGTTCGGGACGAAGCAGACGGTTGCGGACCAATTTGTCGAGGTGCTGGTCCAGGCCGGGGTCGAGCGGATCTACGGGATCGTGGGGGACAGCCTCAACTCGCTGAGCGACGCCATCCGGCGCAGCGGAGCGATCGAGTGGGTGCACATGCACAACGAGGAGGCGGCGGCGTTCGCGGCCTCGGCGGAAGCACAGCTCACCGGCCGGCTCGCGGTCTGCGCCGGCAGCTGCGGACCGGGCAACACGCACCTGATCCAGGGAGTCTTCGACGCGCACCGCTCCGGCGCCCCGGTGCTGGCGATCGCCTCGCACATCATCTCCACCGAGATCGGCACCGGCTTCTTCCAGGAGACCGACCCGAAGCAGCTGTTCGGGCAGGCCAGCCACTTCACCGAGCTGGTGTCGTCGCCGGAGCAGATGCCCCGGATGGCCCGGGTGGCGATCCAGGAGGCGATCGGCAAGCGCGGCGCCGCGGTGCTGGTGATGCCCGGTGACGTGCTCGCCGAGCACGCCGTGAACGAGACCGGCACGGCCCACCGCGCGGCCGGCCCGGTGATCGGCGCGCCGGCGCCCGAGGTGATCGAGGAGCTGGCCGAGCGGATCAACCAGGCCGAGACGGTGGCGATCTTCGGCGGCATCGGCGCGGCCGGGGCCCGCGACGACGTCCTCGCGCTCGCCGACGTGCTGTCCGCGCCGGTCGGGCACACCCTGCGGGGCAAGGAGTCGCTGCAGTACGACAACCCCTTCGACGTCGGCATGTCCGGCCTGCTGGGGTACGGCGCGTGTTACCAGGCGAGCCACGAGGCGGACCTGCTGCTCCTGCTCGGCACCGACTTCCCGTACCGTCAGTTCCTGCCCGGGAAGAACACCGTCCAGATCGACATCGACCCGTCCCGGCTGGGCCGGCGCACCCCGCTCGACCAGGGCGTGGCCGGTGACGTCGGCGCCACGATCCGCGCGTTGCTGCCGAAGCTGAACCGCAAGAAGCGGGACTTCCTGGACCGGATGCTGGCGAAACACAGCGAGGAGCTGGAGCGGGTGGTCGGCGCGTACACCCACGACGTCGAGCACCTCACGCCGATCCATCCGGAATATGTCGCCTCGGTGCTCGACGAGGAGGCCGCCTCCGACGCGATCTTCACGGCCGACACCGGCATGTGCTGCAGCTGGATCGCCCGCTACATCACCCCGAACGGGCGCCGCCGGCTGCTCGGCTCCTGGGTGCACGGCACCATGGCGAACGCGCTGCCGCAGGCGCTCGGCGCCCAGAAGGTCTTCCCGGAGCGGCAGGTCGTCTCGATGTCCGGCGACGGCGGGCTGGCGATGCTCCTCGGCGAGCTGCTCACCGCGAAACTGCACAACCTCCCGGTCAAGGTGGTGGTCTTCAACAACTCCAGCCTGGGCATGGTCCGCCTGGAGATGCTCGTGGCCGGCGATCCGCCGTTCGAGACCGACCACGACGCGGTCGATTTCGCGGCCATCGCCCGGGGTGCGGGCATTCTGGGGGTACGGGTGGAGAAGCCGGCCGAACTACGCCGCGCGATGCGGGAATTCCTGGATCACGACGGGCCGGCCGTGCTCGACGTGGTGACCGACCCGAACGCGCTGGAGCTGCCGCCGCACGTCACCAAGGAGGAGGCGGCCGGCTTCGCGCTCGCGGTCGGCCGGACCGTGCTGGGCGGTGGGGTGGGCCAGATGCTGAAGCTGGCCCGGACCAACCTGCGGAACATCCCTCGCTAATTCCTCCGCAGCTCCGCGCCGACCTCGTGCAGGTGGCGCAGCGCCTGCGCGTAGGAATCGGTGAGGCTCGTGATCTCGTACGGCACGCCGATCTCCGCGCAGTACCGCTGCACCACCGGCTGGGCCTTGCGCAGGTTGGGCGTCGGCATGGCCGGGAACAGGTGGTGCTCGATCTGGTAGTTGAGCCCGCCGAGCGCCGTGTCGACCAGCCACCCGCCACGGACGTTGCGGGAGGTCAGCACCTGCTTGCGGAAGTAGTCCTCGGTGCCGTCCGGGTGCGGCATGCCCTTGTGGTTCGGGGCGAACGTCATGCCCAGGTAGACGCCGAAGACCGCCTGGTGCACCACCAGGAACGCGAGGGCCTGCAGCGGGCTGAGCACCAGCGCCAGGGCCGCGAGATAGGCGGCGAAGTGAACGGCCAGCAGCGTGCCCTCCAGAACCGGCCGCTTGACCGTGCCGTTGACGAGCGCGCGGACACTGTCCTTCTTCAGTGACAGGCCGAGCAGGGTGAGCAGCGGGAAGAACAGGTACGCCTGGTACTTCGCGACGAAGCCCTGCGCGTTCTCGGCGTTCCAGACCAGCACGCCCGGCCCGACGTCCGGATCGAGGTCGTCGTGGTTCGGGTTGGCGTGGTGCTTGGTGTGCTTGTCCATCCAGTAGCCGTAGGACATGCCGATGGCCAGGTTGCCGGCGATCAGGCCGGCCCGGGCGCTGGGCTTGTTGGTGCGGAACACCTGCCGGTGCGCGAGGTCGTGCGCCACCAGTGCGGTCTGCGCGAAGACCACGGCCAGGAGGACGGCCACGGCGAGCGTCCACCAGGACGCGCCGACCAGGAAGAACGCGGCCCAGCCGCCGGCCAGGGCGAGGGACACGCCGGTGAGGCGCACGGCGTAATAGGCCGGTCGGCGCCGGAGCAGCCCGGCCGCGTTGATCCGGCGGCTCAGCTCCGCGAAGTCGCTGCCGGTTGCTCGTGTCTCGGCTGTCGTCGTCATGGATCTCAGCGTCCCTCCCGCGCGCGGGATAGTCAGGAGTGCCAGACCCCTTGCGGTGGTAGGGCTGGCACTACCGACACACTGGCGGGCACGGGCCAGGATGAGGACATGGACTCGCGTGACTGGATACGGGACGGCGTCCGCGCCGTGGCCGGCGGTGTGCTCAGCGTGGCCCTGGCGATCACGAACATTCCGCTCTTCGTGCTGTTCGTGCTCTCGCTGGTGCTGACCCCGGTGCTCGGCATCGGTCTGGTGCTGCTGCCGCTGGTGACCGCGCTGATCCGGTTCCGGGCCCGGCTGTCGCGCCGGCTCGCGGCGACGTTCGGGATGCCGATCGCCCGCCCGTACCGGCCGGGGCCGCCGTCACGCGGCCTGCTCGTCCGGTACCGGTGGATCGTCACCGACCCGGCGACCTGGCGGGACTTCGCCTGGTTGCTCCCGGGCGCGGTGGCCGGGCTGGTGCTGGGCGTGCTGTCGCTCGCCGTGCCGCTCTACGGCATCGAGGGCATCGTGCTGCTGCCGCTCTGGATCTGGCTCGGCACCGGGGAGTACGGCTACGGCGTGGTCTGGCCGATCGAGACCGTCGGCCAGGGGTTCCTGTCGCTGCCGCAGGGCACCGTGATCCTGGCGATCGGGCTGGCGATGGCCCCCTACCTGCGGCGCGCCGACGCCTGGCTGACCCGGCTCTTCCTGGCGCCGACCCGCAACGCCGAGCTGCGCCTGCGCGTCAGCCACCTGACCACGACCCGCGCCGAGAACCTGGACTCGCAGGCGGCCGAGCTGCGCCGGATCGAACGGGACCTGCACGACGGCGCGCAGGCCCGGCTCGTCGCGCTCGGGATGACCATCGGGCTGGCCGAGGAGCTGGTCGACGCGGATCCGGCGATGGCCCGCAAGCTGCTCGCCGAGGCCCGCGAGACCAGCTCGGACGCCCTGGTCGAGCTGCGGCACCTGGTCCGCGGCATCCACCCGCCGGTGCTCGCCGAGCGGGGACTGGAAGGTGCGGTCCGGGCGCTGGCGATGGCCCTGCCGATCCCGACGAGCGTCGGCGCGGCGGTGGCCGGCCGGCTCGACACGCCGGTGGAGTCCGCCGCGTACTTCGCGGTCGCCGAGGTGCTGGCGAACGCGACCCGGCACAGCCTGGCGCACAGCGTCCAGGTGCAGCTCTGGCACAGCGACGGCATGCTCACCATGCGGGTCAGCGACGACGGCCTGGGCGGTGCCGACCCGGACGCCGGGACCGGCCTGCGGGGTATCGAACGCCGTCTCGCTGCCTTCGATGGCACGATGAGCCTGTCCAGCCCTCCGGGCGGACCGACCGTCGTGACCATGGAGCTGCCGTGCGCGTTGTCATCGCCGAAGATCTCGCCCTCCTCCGAGACGGCTTGACCAGGCTGCTGGAGGCGTACGACTTCGAGGTGGTGGCGGCGGTCGACAACGGACCGTCGCTGCTGCCGGCCCTGGTCGAGCAGAAACCCGACGTGGCGGTGGTGGACGTGCGGCTGCCGCCCACCTTCACCGACGAGGGCCTGCAGGCGGCGATCGCGGCCCGGGTGGCGGTGCCCGGCCTGCCGGTGCTCGTCCTCTCCCAGCACGTCGAGCCGCTCTACGCCCGCGAGCTGCTGAGCGACCGCAAGGGCGGGGTCGGATACCTGCTCAAGGACCGGGTCTCGCACGTGGCCCAGTTCATCGACGCGGTGCGCCGGGTGGCCGCCGGTGGCACAGCGATGGACCCCGAGGTGGTGTCCCAGCTGCTGGCCCGGCACCAGCCGCTGGCCGCGCTGACCGCCCGCGAGCGGGAGGTGCTCGGGCTGATGGCCGAGGGCCGGTCGAACGGGGCGATCGCCGGGAAGCTCTTCATCGGGGAGAAAGCGGTCAGCAAGCACATCAGCAGCATCTTCACGAAACTGGGACTGCCGCCCTCGGACGACGATCACCGCCGGGTGCTGGCGGTGCTGGCGTACCTCAACGTCTGAGCCCGCTCCGGTAGGTTGCGGACATGACATTGCAGCGAAAGTTGTCGATCCCAGCCCTAGCTCTCGTCATGCTCGGCAGCACCGGTTTCACCCCGGGCCCGGGTCTCTCCTGGCAGCTCACCGACACCGGGTCCACCGCCCGGTTCCGCGGGCTCGCCCCGGTCAGCTCCACTGTCGCCTGGGCCGCGGGCTCGGCCGGAACCGTGCTGCGGACGATCGACGGTGGTCGCTCCTGGTCCTCGGTGGGCCCGGCGGACGCGGCCGCGCTGCAGTTCCGCGACATCGAGGCGTTCGACGCGCGCACCGCCGTCGCCCTCACCATCGGCGCCGGCGAGGAGTCCCGGGTGTACCGGACCTCGGACGGCGGCCGGACCTGGAGCGAGTCGTTCCGCAACACCGACCCGGTCGCGTTCTACGACTGCCTCGACTTCTCCGGCCGCCGGAACGGGCTGGCCCTCTCCGACCCGGTCGACGGGAAGTTCCGGATCCTCGCCACCCGCGACGGCGGCCGTACCTGGCAGGTCCGGCCGACCGGCGGCATGCCGGCCGCGCTGCCCGGCGAGTTCGCGTTCGCCGCCAGCGGCACGTGCCTGGTCACGCAGGGGCGTCACGCCTGGTTCGCGACCGGCGGCGCGTCCGTCTCGCGGGTCTTCGCCTCCCATGACGGCGGCCGCAGCTGGTCGGTCAGCGAGACGCCGATCCCGGGCGGGCCGAGCGCCGGCGTCTACGGCCTGGCGTTCCGCGACGGGCGGCAGGGGCTCGCGGTCGGCGGCGACTACGTGACCCCGGCGGCCGCCCCGGACGGCTCGGCGGTCAGCCGGGACGGCGGCCGGCGCTGGACCGTGTCCCGCACGGTGCCGGGCGAGTACCGCTCCGGCGTCGCGTGGACCGGGCGCGGGGGTGCCGCGCTGGCGGTCGGCCCCACCGGCAGCGACGTCTCGTTCGACGGCGGGGTCAGCTGGCGGCGATTCGACGCGGGCAGCTTCGACGCGGTCGCCTGCGCCCCGGACGGTTCCTGCTGGGCCTCCGGAGAAGCCGGCCGCATCGCCCGTCTGAGGCGCTGACCCCGCTCCCCGCCCGGCGTGGGGGCCACGCCTGCGTGTGGAGTTGGGGTGCGGTGCGCGCCCGATTTCCACACGCGGGGTGTCCCCACGGCTGTGTGGAGTTGGGGTGCGGTGCGCGCCCGATTTCCACACGCGGGGTGTCCCCACGGCTGCGTGTGGCGTTGGGGTGCGGAGCGCGCCCGATTTCCACACGCGGGGTGGGGTTTGGGCCTGCGTGGGGATCTCGGGTCAAGGGGACGCGCGCCCGCGATGTGTGGCACGGCACTGATCGGCGGGATGAAGCCTGCCGGAAACACGGGCGTACCACAATATGGGATATGCAGTCTCCGCCGCAGCTCGCTGTCACCGTCGCCATCACCCGCCGTGTCGATCCGGCGCGGGCCGCCGAGATGGCAGCGTGGGTGCGGGCCGGCGCGTCGCTGGCCGAGACGTTCCCCGGATTCCTCGGCACCGGGTGGGTACGGCCCGAGGTCGGCTCGTCCGAGTGGCACATGCTCTACCGCTTCGCCGACGCCGAGGCCCTGCACGACTGGGAGGAGTCCGAGCAGCGCCGCTGGTGGCTCTCCTCGGCCGAGGGCTTCGTCGAGCACACCCGGGTGGAGCGCCGGACCGGGATCGAGGGCTGGTTCGACCCGCCGCGTGAGCTGGCGATCGACGAGCCGGGCCCGGCCCCGGCCGCACCGCCGCGCTGGAAGCAGGCGGTCACCATCTGGCTCGGGTTCTTCCCGGTCAGCCTGCTCTCCGCGTACCTGCTGACGCCGCACCTGGGCGCGCTGAACACGGTGCTGAAGACGCTCGTCAGCACGCTGGTGCTGACACCGATCATGACCTATCTCGTGCTGCCGAGGGTGACCCGGTTGCTGCAATCCTGGCTCAAGCGCTAACCGAGCAGGGCCCGCAGGCGCAGCGTGTCCGAAACCGTCCAGCCCGGCGGCGGGGCGAGCGCGGCCCACCCGTCGACCGTTTCGGACTTGTAGACGTGACCGTGGCCGGTCGGCGCCTTGTTCGCGAAGAGCAGGTCGCACGAGGTCTGCCAGAACGTCACGCCCGGGTACCAGTGCATGTCCGGTGTGACGTCCGGGCCGCGCTTGCCGGTCAGCCACTCCGGCTTCTTCCAGAACAGATCCCAGCTCCACCAGACCACCGGGTCCGTCGCGTTCTGCAGGTAGACCACTTTCGGCCGGGTGCCGGTGGGCGCGCGCAGGGTCGCCGCGTTCTCCGCGAACTCGATCGGCAGGTCCGGGTAGACCGGGTCCCAGACCGGGCTGCCGGCGGCACGCTCCTCGGTCAGCTGCCGGTGCACCGGGTTCGCGAAGGTCGGCCCGAGCAGGAGCGCGCCGTCCGAGCCGCCGGCCAGGGCGGCCGCCGAGCCGAACGCTTTCTCCAGGCCGTAGGTGCCCAGGCTCTCGCCGAAGAGCAGCAGCTTGGGCCGGGTCGTCGCGGGCATCGCGGCCCACCTGCCGCGCACCGCGTCGATCAGCGCGGTCGCGCTGCCGGCCACGTCCGACCGGTCGCCCCAGAACGAGATCCAGCTCGGCATGTAGGAGTACTGCATGGAGATCAGGGCGGTGTCGCCGGCGTACATGTACTCCAGTGAGCGGGTGACCTTGTTGTCCACCCAGCCGGTGCCGGTGGGCGTGACGATCGCGATCACCGCACGGTCGAACGCGCCGGTGCGGTCCATCTCGCGGACCGCCAGCGCGGCCCGCTCCTCGACGGTGTCCGCCGAGGTCAGACCGGCGTAGACCCGGATCGGCTCGCGCGCCGGCCGGCCGGCGAACGCGGTCAGCTCCGCGGTGCTCGGCGCGCCGGCGACGAACGCCCGGCCCTGCCGGCCCAGCGAGTCCCAGGCCACCAGCGACCGGGGGCCGCCGGAGCGCAGCGACGACGTCGGCACCAGGACGCCGGTGCCGGTGCCGCTGTTGACCACCGCCGCGGACCGGTCGGCCATCGTGAACAGCTGCGCCATCACCAGGCCGTCCAGCGCGCTGTAGCTGAGCAGCGCGACCACCACGGTGCCCGCGCAGTAGGCCGCGCGATTCGGGACGACCTGCCGGAAGACCAGCGCACAGCCGTGGGTGGCGAGCCGCAGGCTGCGCGCGACGAGCAGGATCACGGCGAACGTGAGCAGGCCGGCGCCGAGGGTGCGGAAGACGTCGTGCTCCTGCGCCTGCGGCATGCCGAGCCGCACCCGCAGCTCGCGCTGCCACCGGGTGCCCAGCCAGAGAAAGAACAGGAACAGCAGGGGTACGAGGGAGAACAGCGCCCGCCACGCGAGGCGAACCGTCCGTTCGCTGAACCGCAGCCGCACCCGGACCAGCGCGCCGATCGCGGTGCCCAGCGCGTAACCCGTCGCCGCGGTGATGCCGGCGACCACACCCTGCAGGAACCAGGCGCGGGGGAGCAGCGAAGGGGTGAAGGCGAGGCAGAAGAAGACGGCGGCGAACGCGGCGCCGGTGAGGGTGAGGCCGGTCCGGACGATCCGCCGGCCCTTCGGCGCACCCTGAACCTTCGGCGCACCCTGAACCTTCGGCACACCCCCGTCGGGCGGAGGCGCCTGGCCCTCCGGTGATCGCCGGGGCGCCGGGATCCGGGCACGGAGCGGGGTGAGCCACCCGGGAGGCGACGCGACCACCTGTCTGCGCATGCGGTGCTCCGTTCATCGACGACGCACTGTTGCCTCCCCATCATCGTGGGTCGATGACCGGAAGCGCCGCCCCCTTTTCCCCGAGTTCTCCCCTGGCGAAGCCCCTAGGTGGGATTCGTTCAGTCCGTGTTCGGTCTGCCGATCAGATGCGCCGAGGAGGGACACCAATGCGCCTGCGTAACTGGATCGCGGTGGTGGTCAGCGTGCTTCTGCTGGCCGCCGCCGGAGTGATCGGCTTTCTGGTGAACCGGTCGGCGCTGCGCGCGGCCGACACGGTGCACCGGGCGGACAGCAGTGCCCTCGGAACGAACAACGGCACGCTCACCGGCCAGCTGCAGGTGAACTCGGCCGCCGAGCTCTCCTCGATCCTCGCCGCGCACCCCCTGGACCTGGGCCGGAACAACGCGGCGGATCGGGGCGCCCTCACGGCCGCTGCCGCGAAGAGCACGACGTTCCAGTACGGCCTGCTCACCGCCGACATGGACGGCAACGTGCTCACCGCGAGCCGCAAGTCGGGGCTGCCGCCCGCCGGCGACGCCGGCTGGGCGCCGATGAGGGCCCAGCTGGCGCAGGGGCAGGCCGGGTTCTCCAGCGTGATGACCGTGAACGGGACCGCGCTGGCCGCCGTGGCCGTGCCGGTCCAGGTCAACGACTCGGTGATCGGTTACCTGATCGGCCTCAACCAGGTCGAGAAGACCTCGCTGCAGACCTACCTCGTTCGGCTCTCCACCCAGGCGCACCAGACCGTCGTGGTGGACAGCGCCGGCGTGGTCGGGGCGTCCAGCGACAGGACCCTGATCGGCACCCGGATCGATCCGGCGGTCCGCGCCGAGCTGGGCGCCGACGGAGTGCGGTTCGTCGAGTACAGGTCGGGCAAGACCGACATGATCGCGATCGTCTACGGCGGCCTGCCCAGCGGCTGGTCCTACGTGCGGACGCAGACCAAGTCCTCGTTCGACGGTGTGGTGCACGCCCGCAGTCAGACCCTGAACCTGACGCTTCTCGCGATGCTGCTGATCGGGGTGGCCGGCATCTCGGTGCTCGGCTACCGCACCCAGGTGCAGCGGCGCCGGGCCGACGAGCGGTTCCAGGCGCTCATCCAGCACGCGCCGGACCTGGTCTCGGTGCTCGACGGCCGGGGCCGGATCGTGTTCAGCAGCCCGAGCTCGCAGGCCGTGCTCGGCTTCAAGACCGGCGCGCTGATCGGGCACAGCGTCTTCGAACTGGTTCACCCGGACGACGAGCCGGAGATGCGCGAGCGGCTCAGCCGGCTGCTCGACGAGCCGGACGGCGCGATCCGGCTGCAGTGCCGGATCCGCTCGGCCGACGGCGAATACCGGTGGTTCGACTTCACCGCCTCGAATCAGCTGCACAATCCGTCGCTGGACGGCGTGGTGATCAACGCACGGGACGTGTCCGAGACCAAGGCCTTCCACGAGCGGCTGGCGCACGAGGCGCAGCACGACCCGCTCACCGGCCTGCCGAACCGGCGGCGGATGCAGGACGCGCTGGGCTCGTCGCTGTCGGACGCCCCGGTCGCGGTGCTCTTCGTGGACCTGGACGGGTTCAAGCCGGTCAACGACGCGTACGGGCACGAGGTCGGCGACGAACTGCTGCGTCAGGTGGCGGACCGGCTCGCCGCGTGCGTCCGGGAGACCGATGTGCTCTCCCGGGTGGGCGGCGACGAGTTCGTGGTGCTGATGCCCGGCGTGCTGTCGGAGAAGGACGCGGCGACGATGAGCGGCCGGATCCGATACGTCCTGGAGCTGCCGTTCCGGATCGCCGGACAGGAGATCCGGATCGGCGCGAGCATCGGCGTGCACCTCGCGCCGGCGGCCGAGAACCCGGATGCCGCGCTGCGCGCCGCGGACCACGCGATGTACGCGGTCAAGCACGCCGGCGGCGGTCGCCGGGTGGGTGGCGAGCACGGCCGGGTGGGCAGGCACCGCGCGTCGGGCTGAACTTAGTGCACACTGTGTGCAAGGAGTTTTCCGACGAACGGTGGTGGCAGCGGTGTCCAAGGTGCTCTCCCAGCGAGATCTCGCGTTCCTGCTCTACGAATGGCTCGATGTGGAGTCGCTGACCGCGCGGGAGCGGTTCGCCGACCACTCCCGGGAGACGTTCGACGCGTTCCTGGAGGTCTCCCAGCAGATCGCCGAGCGCGATTTCGCGCCGCACAACCGGAAGAACGACCTCAACGAGCCGACGTTCGACGGCGAGCGGGTGGAGATCATCCCGGAGGTGGCGAAGGCGCTGAAGGTCTTCGCCGAGTCCGGGCTGATCGCCGGGACCGTGGACGCCGAGCACGGCGGGCTGCAACTGCCGCTCGTGGTGCAGCGGGCCTGTTTCCTCTGGTTCCAGGCCGCGAACACCGGCACCAGCTCGTACGCGATGCTCACCTCGGCGAACGCGCATCTGCTGCTGGCGCACGGCACCGAGGAACAGATCACCCGGTTCGTCCATCCGATGCTGGAGGGCCGGTTCACCGGCACCATGTGCCTGTCCGAGCCGCAGGCCGGATCGTCGCTGTCGGACGTGACGACGAAGGCGGTCCGGGACGGCGAGAACTACCGGATCACCGGCAGCAAGATGTGGATCTCGGCCGGCGACCACGAGCTCAGCGAGAACATCATCCACCTGGTGCTGGCCCGGGTCGCGGGCGCGCCGGCCGGCGTGAAGGGCCTGTCGCTCTTCATCGTGCCGAAGAAGAACCTGGACACCGGCGAGCGCAACGGCGTCACCCTGGCCGGGCTCAACCACAAGATGGGATACCGCGGGACCACCAACACGGTGCTCGCCTTCGACGACGCGACCGGGTACCTGGTGGGCGAGGAGGGCCGCGGCCTCCAGTACATGTTCCACATGATGAACGAGGCGCGGATCGGCGTCGGGGCCGGCGCGGTCGCCCTCGGCTACACCGGGTACCTGCACGCGCTCGACTACGCCAAGGAGCGCACCCAGGGCCGGCCGGTCGCCGGCAAGGACCCGCTGGCGCCCGCGGTGCCGATCATTCAACACCCGGATGTACGGCGGATGCTGCTCGCCTCCAAGTCGTACGTCGAGGGCGGTCTCGCGCTGATCCTCTACGCCGCGAAGCTGGTCGACGAGTCGTCGGAGGAGAACGACCTGCTCCTCGACGTGCTCACCCCGATCGTCAAGGCGTGGCCGTCGCAGTGGTGCCGGCTCGCCGACGATCACGCCATCCAGGTCCACGGCGGGTACGGCTACACCCGCGAGTACCCGGTCGAGCAGTTCTACCGGGACAACCGGCTCAACTCGATCCACGAGGGCACCGACGGGATCCAGGCGCTCGACCTGCTGGGCCGCAAGGTGACCATGAAGGGTGGGGCGGGACTGGGCCTGCTGCTGGATCGGATCCGGGCGACCGCTTCGGCCGTACCCAATGATCTGGGAAGGCCGGTGGCGGAGGCAGCCGATCGCCTGGCACGGACCACAGCGAAGCTGTGGGCCTCGGGGGACGCGGAGCGGGCGCTGGCGAACGCGACGGCGTATCTCGACGCCGCGGGGCATCTCGTGGTCGCCTGGATCTGGCTGGAGCAGTGGCGTGCCGCGGACGGCAAGGAGGGCGACTTCTACGAGGGCAAACGCCTGGCCGCGCGGTATTTCGTGACCCATGAGCTGCCCCGGATCTCCCCGATGCTGGACCTGCTGGAGTCGGGCGACACTCTTCTTCTGGACATGAAGGAGGCCTGGCTCGGCTAGGTTTCATGACATGGCCGGTAAAGCCTCTGTAGGTAGAGCAACTGTCATCGAAGTCGGCGACTACGACGTCCGGGTCTCCAACCCGGACCGGATCTACTTCCCGGAGCTCGGCGCCACCAAGCTCGACCTGGTCGAGTACTACCTGGCGGTCAGCGACGGGATCGTCCGCGCGCTCCGCGAGCGGCCCTGCATGCTGCACCGCTTCCCGGACGGGCTGGCCGGGGAGAAGGTGCACCAGAAACGGGTGCCGAACGGCGCGCCGCCCTGGCTGGAGACGGTCCGGGTGACCTTCCCGCGCTACCACCGGCACGCCGACGAGCTCTGCGTGACCAAGCCGGCCGACGTGATCTGGGCCGTGCAGATGTCCACCGTGGAGTTCCATCCGTGGAACTCCCGGCGGGCGGACACCGAGAAACCGGACGAGTGGCGGATCGACCTGGACCCGATGCCGGACTGCCCGTTCGGCACGGTCCGCAAGGTGGCCGGGGTGGTCCACGAGGTGCTCGACGAGCTGGGGATCACCGGTTACCCGAAGACGTCCGGCGGCAAGGGGCTGCACGTCTACGTCCGGATCGAGCCGCGCTGGGGGTTCTCGGAGGTCCGCCGGGCGGCCCTCGCGTTCGCCCGCGAGGTGGAGAAACGGGTGCCGGACGAGGTGACCACCACCTGGTGGCGCAAGGACCGGGACCCGGCGTCGCTCTTCATCGACTACAATCAGAACGCGCGGGACCACACCATCGCCAGCGCGTACTCGGTGCGCGGCGTCCCCTCGGCCACCGTCTCCACCCCGGTGCGCTGGGACGAGATCCCGGACGTGGAGCCGCAGGACCTGACGATCCGGACCGTGCCGGCCCGCTTCGCCGAGCTCGGCGACCTGCACGCGACGATCGACGATCAAGCGTTCTCCCTGGACACGCTGCTGGAGTGGGCCGACCGGGAAGGTTTATCGACTGATGACGATGGGTAGGGCGCTGCGATGGCCCTGCTCTCCGCGCTAGACCGCGAGCACACCATTGCTCCGCCGGGGTACAGCCGCTGGCTCATCCCGCCCGCCGCGCTCTCGGTTCACCTGTGCATCGGCCAGGTGTACGCGACAAGCGTCTACAAGAACTCCCTGGTCCAGCACTTCGACACCAGTCAGACAGCGATCGGCGTCATCTTCAGCATCGCGATCGTGATGCTGGGCCTCTCGGCCGCGGTCGGCGGAACCTGGGTGGAGGCGAACGGCCCGCGCAAGGCGATGTTCGTGTCCGCCTCGTTCTGGGCGTCCGGCTTCCTGATCGGCGCGCTCGGCATCGCGACCACCCAGCTCTGGCTGCTCTACCTGGGGTACGGCGTGCTCGGCGGGATCGGGCTGGGCATCGGGTACATCTCGCCGGTCTCCACGCTGATCAAGTGGTTCCCGGACCGGCCCGGCCTCGCCACCGGTCTGGCGATCATGGGATTCGGCGGCGGCGCGCTGATCGCCGGGCCGCTCTCCCGGCAGCTCATGTCGTTCTACGACAGCGGCTACGACCCGAACGTCGCGACCTCGGTGGCCGACGGCAGCGCGCTGACCGCGCTCTTCCTCACCCTGGGCATCGGTTACTTCCTGATCATGATGTTCGGCGTGATCAATATCCGGGTGCCCGCTTCTGATTGGTCCCCGGCAGGGTGGGACCCCGCTTCGGTACGGGAGAAGCCGCTGGTCACGACCGCACAGGTCGCGGCGGCGAACGCGATTCGGACCCGTGCCTTCTGGCTGCTCTGGATCGTGCTGTTCTGCAACGTCACGGCCGGCATCGGCATCCTGGAACAGGCCAGCCCGATGATCCAGGACTTCTTCCGGGAGGACGGCGTCTCCAGCGTCGCGGTCTCCGCGGCGGCCGGTTTCGTCGGCGTGCTGTCACTGTTCAACATGGCCGGCCGGTTCGTCTGGTCGTCGACGTCCGACCTGATCGGCCGCAGGCCGATCTACATGCTCTACCTCGGCGGCGGCATGATCCTGTACGCGCTGCTGGCCACCGTCGGCCCCGCGGCGACCGCGCTGTTCGTCCTGCTGGCCGGGGTGATCCTGTCGTTCTACGGCGGCGGGTTCGCCACGATTCCGGCCTATCTGCGGGACCTGTTCGGCACCTATCAGGTCGGGGCGATCCACGGCCGGCTGCTGACCGCCTGGTCCGCGGCCGGGGTGGCCGGACCGCTGATCATCAACGGGTTCCTGGACGCGCAGGGCAAGCCGGGGACGCTGACGGCGGACGCCTACCGGCCGGCGCTGTTCACCATGGTCGCGCTGCTGGCCGTCGGGTTCGCCGCGAACCTGCTGGTGCGCCCGGTGCCCTCGAAGTACCACGAGCCCGCCATGAAAGAGGAGGTGCAGGCGGCATGAGGCTCTTCGTCTCCTGGGCGCTGGTCAGCGTGCTGCTCGGTTACGGGATCATCCAGACGGTCATCACGGCGTCGAAGCTGTTTCAGTAGCCGGCCCTGCCGGCAGTCGACTCCCGCACGATCAGTCTGTGCGGGGCCCGCAGCTCCAGGCCGGGCGGTGGGGTGGCGCTGCCGATCCGCAGCAGCAGGCGCTCCACCGCAGTGGTCGCTATCCACTCCTTGTCCGGCGAGATCGTGGTGACGGTCGGGTTCGAGTACCGGCCGTCCTCGATGTCGTCGTAACCGATCACCGCGACGTCCTCGGGCACCCGCAGCCCGCGCGCGAGGATCGTGTGGATCGCGCCGAGAGCGACCAGGTCGCTGTAGCAGAAGACCGCGTCCGGCGGGTTCTCCCGGTCGAGCAGGTCGGCCATGGCGCGAGCGCCGTCCGGCCGGTTGAACCGCGGCGTGCCGATGATCAGATCTTCGTGCACCGGGCGGCCGCGGCCCTCGTGCGCCTGGCGGAATCCCCGGGTACGCAGTTGCGCCGCCTCCCCCGTCGCGTAGGGCTGGTCGCCTATCGCCGCCACCCGGCGCCGGCCCAGGTCGAGCAGATGCTCGGTGGCCTGCCGGGAGGCCGCCACGTCGTCGATGCCGACGTGGTCGAACGTGCCGTCGCTGGCCCGCTCGCCGAGGATGACGAGCGGGAGGGCCGGGTCCCGGTCGGCCAGGGCCTGCTGGTCGAGGCCGAGCGGGCTGAAGACGACCCCGTCGAAGAGCAGCCGCCGCGAGCCGTGGGCGATGAAGCCGCGCTCGTGCTCCGGGTCGCCGTCGGTCTGGTCGATCAGCACGTTGTACCCGCCTGCGCGGGCCGCCCGGATCACGCTCTGCAGCAGCTCGGCGAAGTAGGGCGTGTCCAGGTACGGCACCACCAGGGCGATCTGGCCGGACCGGCCCTGCGCCAGGTTCCGGGCCAGCACGTTGGGCCGGTAACCGAGCTCCTCGACGGCGCGCTGGACGCGGACACGGGTCCGCTCGGTGACGTTCGCGTACCCGTTGACCACGTTCGAGACGGTCCGGCTGGAAACACCAGCCAGCTCCGCCACGTCACGCAGAGTAACCTCCCGACGCAATGTGCCCCCCTTTGCGGCTTCCCGCGTGCGCCAAGTTTCCGGCAGGTTACCCCTTGCCGTCGATTGGACGTCCGTGCATGCTGTGTTTTGCAGCGCTGCAAAAGCGTAGCAACTCGTTCATACATGCAACGTGAATCAATGCAAACGTGAACTGACGCAACCGGAACCGATGCAACCGGAACCGATGGAACGTGAATGATGGCCGGTCGCGGTGTGCCAGCACCGCGAACCGGCCTTGACCCGACGCTTATCGACTGACTCTGTGAGGACCCAGTGAACGTCAGGAACTCTAGTCTAGGGCGGAAACTGCGCCGGTCGGCCGTGACGGTGGTCGCCACGCTGACCGCGGTGACCCTTGCCGCCTGCGGCGGTGGCGCGGACGAGGCGACCAAGGCCGACGGACCGGTCACGATCAAGGTCTGGGCGTGGTACCCGTCGTTCCAGGGCGTGGTCGACCTGTTCAACAAGACGCACACCGACATCAAGATCGAGTGGACGAACGCCGGCGCCGGCCAGGACCAGTACACCAAGCTGCAGACCGCGCTCAAGGCCGGCAAGGGCGCGCCCGACGTGGCGATGCTCGAGCTGCAGGAGATCCCCACCTTCCAGCTCACCAAGCACCTCGTCGACCTCGGCAAGTACGGCGCCAACGACGTCAAGTCCAACTACGTGGACTGGGCCTGGAAGCAGGTCAGCACCGGTGACTCGGTCTACGCCATCCCGGTCGACGCCGGGCCGATGGCGCTGCTCTACCGCGAGGACATCTTCCAGAAGTACGGCCTGACCGTGCCTGCGACCTGGGACGAGTACAAGGCGCAGGCCGAGAAGCTGAAGTCCGCCTCCGGTGGCAAGAGCTTCATCACCGACTTCGGCGCGAGCGACGGCGGCTTCCTGACCGGGCTGCAGTGGCAGGCCGGCGCCAAGCCCTACACCTACGACATCGCCGACCCGGGCACCATCTCGGTCGCCGTGAACAACGCGGAGACCAAGAAGGTCCTGACGTACTGGGAGGGCATGGTCAACGCCGGCCTCGCCGACACCACGGCGTACGGCACGACCGACTTCTACAACGGACTCGCGTCCGGGAAGTACGCCACCTACATCGCGGCCGGCTGGGGCCCCGGTTACCTGCAGAGCGTCGCCAAGACGACCTCGGGCAAGTGGCGTGCCGCACCGCTGCCGCAGTGGACCGCCGGCGCCGACGCGCAGGGCGACTGGGGCGGCTCGTCGTTCGCCGTGACCGACCAGACCAAGCACCCGGAGCAGGCCGCCACCGTGGCCAAGGAGATCTTCGGCGCCACGAACACCGACGCCTGGAAGATCGGCATCGACGAGGCGTACCTCTTCCCGACCGCCACCCCGATCCTGGAGTCGGACGCGTTCATGAAGAAGGAGTACGAGTTCTTCGGCGGCCAGAAGGTCAACGAGGTGTTCGTGCCGGCGTACAACGCGATCGGTGAGTTCGCCTGGAGCCCGTTCAACAGCTACAACTTCAACCAGCTGACCACCGGGCTGGGCCAGGCGATCGAGAAGAAGACGTCCTGGACCGCGGCGATCGACACGGCGCAGGCCAACATCGCCCAGTACGCCACCCAGCAGGGCTTCAAGGTTCAGTAATGACCGAGGTCCAGACGAAGTCCGCGGCTGCCGCTCCGGCGGCCGCGGGCCCCGCCCCGGCACCGGCGAACAAGCGGCGGCACTGGCGCGAGGCCGCCACCGGCTGGCTCTTCGTGCTCCCGTTCGCGGTGCTGCTCGTCGCGTTCCTGCTGCTACCGATGGGGTACGCGCTCAAGCTCAGCCTCTACCGGTCCACCCTGGTCGAGGGCGAGGTCTTCGCCTTCCTGGACAACTACCAGCAGGCGTTCGACGACCCGCTGGTCCGCGAGGGCGTGGTCCGGGTGCTGCTCTTCGGCCTGGTGCAGACCCCGCTGATGATCGGGATCGCGCTCGTCGCGGCGCTGCTGATCGACGGCGCGACGTCGCGGTTCTCCCGCGTGTTCCGGCTGGCGGCGTTCGTGCCGTACGCCGTACCCGTGGTGATCGGCACCTTGATGTGGGGTTTCCTCTACAGCAAGGAGACCGGGCCGCTCAGCTTCGACTTCCTCTCCAGCGGCGTGGTGCTCGGCTCGCTCGGCAACATCGTGACCTGGCAGTGGGCCGGCTACAACATGATCGTTCTGTACGCGGCGCTGCAGGGCCTGCCCAAGGAGGTCTACGAGTCGGCCCGGATCGACGGCGCCGGCGCGGTGCAGATCGCGCTCCGGATCAAGACGCCGATGATCGCCTCGGCGCTGATCCTCGCCACCCTCTTCACGATCATGGGGACGCTGCAGTTCTTCACCGAGCCGCTGATCCTCCAGCCGCTCAACCCGGGCGCGATCACCCAGCACTACACACCGAACCTGTACGCCTTCCACCAGGCGTTCTCGTTCCAGCAGTACAACTACTCGGCCGCGATCTCGTTCCTGCTCGGTGCGGTGGTCTTCGTCGGGTCGTACATCTTCCTGTTCGCCACCCGGAAGCGGAGCGCGCTGCGATGAAGGCTTCCCGAGGCTCGGTAGCGGCCCACGTCGTGATGGGCCTGATGGCCCTCTACTTCCTGCTGCCGTTCTGGTGGCTGCTGGTCGCCGCGACGAAGGACAACGACGGCCTGTTCGGCTCGGCGCCGCTCTGGTTCGCCGACTTCCACCTGATCGACAACCTGAAGCTGGTCTTCACACAGGAGAACGGCATCTATCTGACCTGGCTGCGCAACTCGGCGATGTACGCGGTGCTCAGCGGCATCGGCGCGACGATCGTCTCGGCGCTGGCCGGTTATGCGTTCGCCAAGCTGCGCTTCCCCGGCCGGGGTGCGCTCTTCGCCCTGCTGCTCGGCCTGATCATGGTGCCGGCCACCGCGCTGGTGCTGCCGACGTACCTGCTGATGGCCCAGCTGGACCTGGTGGACACGATCTGGGCGGTGATCCTGCCGTCGCTGCTCAACCCGTTCGGCGTCTACCTGCTGCGGGTCTACACCCACGACTCGATCCCGGACGAGATGCTGGAGGCGGCCCGGATCGACGGCGCCGGCGAGTTCCGGGTCTTCCGCAGCGTGGCCCTGCCGGCGATGCGGCCGGCCCTGGTCACCGTGCTGCTCTTCACGATGGTCGCGTCGTGGAACAACTTCTTCCTGCCGCTGGTGATGCTCAGCGACAACCAGCTCTACCCGCTCACCGTCGGCCTGCGGACCTGGTACATGTCGGCCACCATCGGCAACGGCGGAGCGGCGCTCTTCAACGTGATCGTGGCCGGTTCGCTGGTGGCCATCGTGCCCCTCATCGCGGCTTTCCTGCTGCTCCAGCGGCATTGGCGCGGTGGCCTCACCGTCGGCGCCGTCAAGTGACTCTCCTCTAAGGAACAACATGCTTCAGGCACGTGTCGCACTGAACCCTGTCTCGGTGGTGGCGCCCGTCAGCCGCCGTACCTTCGGATCGTTCGTCGAGCACATGGGTCGCTGCGTCTACACCGGGATCTACGAGCCGTCTCACCCGCTCGCCGACGAGGACGGCTTCCGCACCGATGTGCTCGCCCTCGCCCGCGAGCTGGGCGTCACGATGGTGCGTTACCCCGGCGGCAACTTCGTCTCCGGATACCGCTGGGAGGACGGCATCGGGCCGGTCGACCAGCGGCCCCGCCGCCGGGATCTCGCCTGGCGCAGCATCGAGACGAACGAGGTCGGCATCGACGAGTTCGCCAAGTGGGCCGAGAAGGCCGACGTCGAGATCATGTACGCGGTCAACCTCGGCACCCGCGGCGTGCAGGAGGCACTCGACGTGCACGAGTACGTCAACCATCCGGAGGGGACGCATCTCTCCGAGCTGCGTCGCGCCAACGGCGCGGAGAAGCCCTACGGGATCAAGCTCTGGTGCCTCGGCAACGAACTGGACGGGCCCTGGCAGACCGGACACAAGACCCCTGCGGAGTACGGGCTGCTGGCGGCCGCCACGGCCCGGGCGCTGCGATCCGCCGAGCCCGATCTGGAGCTCGTGGCGTGTGGCAGTTCCAGCTCGGCGATGCCGACGTTCGGCTCCTGGGAGTCGACGGTGCTGGAGCACGCGTACGAGGTGGTCGACTACGTGTCCTGCCACGCGTACTACGAGGAGCACGACGGCGACCTCGGCTCGTTCCTGGCCAGCGCGGTCGACATGGACCACTTCGTGAACAGCATCGTGGCCACGGCGGACGCGGTCGGCGCCCGGCTCAAGAGCACGAAGAAGATCAACCTGTCGTTCGACGAGTGGAACGTCTGGTACCTGTCCCGCTTCCAGAGCGCGCCGCTCCCGAAGGAGTGGGAGATCGCCCCGCGGGTGATCGAGGACCAGTACAACGTCGCGGACGCGGTGGTCGTCGGCAACCTGCTGATCTCGCTGCTCCGGCACAGCGACCGGGTCACCGCCGCCTGCCAGGCGCAGCTGGTCAACGTGATCGCCCCGATCATGACCGAGCCGGGCGGACCGGCCTGGCGGCAGACCATCTTCCACCCGTTCGCCCGGACCGCCGCGCTCGCCAAGGGAAACGTGCTCCGCCTGGAGATCCAGAGCCCGGTGTACGAGACCGCGCGGTACGGCGAGGCACCCGTGATCGACGCCGTCGCCACCCACGACCCGGCCACCGGCGACGTGGTGGTCTTCGCGGTGAACCGGGACCAGGAGCAGCCGGTCGCGTTCACCGTGGACCTGAGCGCGTTCGGGACCGGCCTGACGATGGCCGAGTCGTGGACGCTGACCGACGACGACGTGCGGGCCGGCAACACCCGGGACGAGCCGGAGCGGGTCACGCTGCGTCCGCTGGACGCGGTCACCGCCGACGCGGGTTCGGTGACGCTGGTCCTTCCGCGCGTCTCCTGGTCGGCGGTCCGCCTGACCCGCTCCTGAAAAACTGTTATCGGCCGGTGGGAAAAACGTCCGCATTAAAGGGACCTTAAACAGCGCGATTTTCCGGTGCCGCCCTTTGAATAATGGCGATCGTCCCCGATTGTTCATTCTTCGAAGGGTGGCACCCCCATGCCCAGAAAACGAAGTCTCGTCCTGGCAGCCGCGGCCACCACGGCCGCCCTCGCCACCACCTGGATCGCCCTGCCGGCCTCGGCCGCCGCACCGACAGCGAGCCTCCGCACGGTCGCCGACTGGGGGAGCGGCTGGCAGGACGAGGTGACGATCAGCAATACCGGCGCGTCCGCGATGACGTCGTGGACGGTGGAATTCGATCTGCCCGCCGGGTCGTCGATCGGCAGTTTCTGGGAGGCGGAGATGGCCGCTTCCGGGAGCCACCGGACGTTCACGAACCGCTCGTGGAACGGCGCTGTTCCGGTCGGCGGGACGGTGACGTTCGGGTTCGTCGGCAGCGGCGGCCAGCCGGTGAACTGCAGGCTGAACGGAGCGCCCTGCGGCGGAGCCCCCGCCGCGACGGTCCCGGCGACGACAGTCCCGGCGACGACAGCCCCCGCCGCGACAGCCCCCGCCGCGACAGCTCCCACGGCGTCGGCCACGGCGCCGGCCGCGACCGCGCCGGCCGCGACCCCCGCCAGCGCGAATCCGACGAATCCGGAAAAGGCCGAAGGGCTCCTCCCGCTGACCGTCACCAACGACAGCGGCCGCGACGACGACGTCTACCTCTACGTACTCGGCACCGACCTGACGACCGGCAAGCTCGGCTATGCCGAGAAGTCCGGGACGTTCACTCCATGGACCGGCGGCGGGGCCGTCCCGGCTCCGGCTCCGGACGTCTCCATCCCCGGGCCCGGGATCAACGGATCCACCACGATCCAGATCCCGGAGAACCTCTCCGGCCGGATCTACTTCAGCTTCGGCCGCAAGCTCGACTTCCGGGTGACCGCCGGCGGCCTGGTGCAGCCGGCCCCGTGGGCGGGCGGCGACCCGAACCGCGACATCCTCTTCGACTGGAGCGAGTTCACCCTGAACGACTCCGGCCTCTGGCTGAACAGCTCCCAGGTCGACATGTTCGCGGTCCCGCACGTGGTGAGCGTGAGCAACGGGACCCGGACGATCCGGACCGGCGAGGTGAAGCCGGGCGGCCGGCAGCGGGTGATCGACGCGATCACTGCCGATTCGGCGTTCGCGAAGAGCGTTGTGACCGGTTCTGACGGCACCGTGCTGCGCGTGCTGGCACCGGGCAAGGCGGCCGACGCCGGACTGATGAGCCCGTCCTACCTCGATCCGTACATCACGAGCGCGTGGTCCGCCTACCGCGACAGGACGCTCACCGTGGTGCCGTTCACCGATCAGCCGGGCGTGAAGTACCTGGGCCGCACCAGCGGTGACGTCCTGAGCTTCACGGACACCGCGGGGAAGACCGTCGCGTCGTTCACGAAGCCCTCCACCGCGAACGTCTGGGGTTGCGACGGGGCTCTGGCGGCGCCGAACGACGCGGTGGTCGGCCCGATCGCCCGGACGCTGTGCGCGGCTCTCCAGCGCACCACCCTGGGCCGCCTCGACACCCAGCCGAGCGGCACCGCCACCGACTTCTACCAGGGCGAACTCACCAACGTCTACGCCCGGGAGATCCACGCGAACATGGTCGACGGCAAGGCGTACGCGTTCGCCTTCGACGACGTGCAGAACCAGGAGTCGCTGGTGCACGACGGCGATCCCCAGGCGGCGGGGATCACGCTTACCGCGTTCTGACCCGACAGCTATCGATGGAGCCCACTGTCCTACACGGTGGGCTCCACACCCGCATTATGGGATGAATCACCCGTCCCTCACAGAATTCTTGTGCCGGGGTCGATCCGCTGGTCGCGGCATGTTCCGGCCGCGCCGAACCCGGCCGTCGCCCCCCGACGCGACCCGATCAAGTTTCCAACCCGAGTCCGGCCGGTTAGCCTCCCCTCAGTTAGGTAAGGTTTACCTTATTAGTGGAGGCCACGTTGGAGGGGTTCGCGTCCCCGCATCTGTTCTCCGGGTCCACTCTCGACAGCTACACGTCGGGGGTCTGGCATGCATCGGCGCTGCTGGCGGACCGGGTGAAGGCAGTGCGGCAGCCGTACTCCGGTGCATCGGTCACCGATCTTCAGGCTCAGGTCGACGCCGTCGACCTCGATCGTCCGCTCGGTGACACCGGCGCCGCGTTGCACGAGGTCGCCCGGCTCTATCTGGACAACGCCATCTGGTTCCACGAGCCGACGTACGTGGCGCACCTGAACTGCCCGGTAGCCATCCCCGCCCTCAGCGCCGAGGTCCTGATCTCCGCCGTCAACTCCTCGGTGGACACCTGGGACCAGAGCGCGACGGGCACCCTGATCGAGCGCCGGTTGATCGACTGGACAGCGGGGCGCATCGGCTTCGGCCCGGGCGCCGACGGCATCTTCACCAGCGGTGGCACCCAGTCGAACCTGCAGGCGCTGCTCCTGGCCCGCGAGGAGACGCTGGCCGGGATCGACGAGCCGCGGGACGCCGTGCTGTCCCGGCTGCGGATCTTCGCGACCGCCGAGAGCCACTTCAGCGTGGTCAAGTCGGCCGGCATTCTCGGCCTGGCCGCGGACGCCGTGGTCGCTGTCGCGACCGACGGCGACGGGCGGATGGATCCGGGTGCGCTGGCGGCGGCAATCGACGGGGTACGCCGTGACGGCGCGCTCCCGATGGCCGTGGTCGCCACCGCCGGCACGACCGACCTGGGGCGGATCGATCCGGTCGCCGCGATCGCCCCGATCTGCGCCGAGCGGGGCATCTGGTTCCACGTCGACGCCGCGTACGGATGTGGCCTTCTGGTCTCCACCCGCCGCCGGCACCTGCTGGACGGCATCGAGCAGGCGGACTCGGTGACCGTCGACTTCCACAAGAGCTTCTTCCAGCCGGTCAGCTCCAGCGCGATCGTGATCCGCCGGGGCGAGACGATGCGCCGGATCGCGGTGCACGCCGACTACCTGAATCCGCGCACCGCGACGGTGCCGAATCAGGTCGACAAGAGCCTGCAGACCACCCGCCGCTTCGACGCGCTGAAGCTCTGGATGACCCTGCGGACGATGGGCTCCGAGCAGATCGGCGACATGTTCGACACCGTGGTCGACCGGGCGCACCAGGCCTGGGAGCACCTGCGCACCGACCCGGACTTCGAGGTGCTGACCGAGCCGACGCTCAGCACGATCCTCTTCCGGTACCGCCCGGAACCGATGAGCGTCGAGGCCTGCGACGAGCTGATGCCGAGGCTGCGGCAGGAGCTGTTCCGGGACGGGCAGGCGATCGTCGCCGGCACCACGGTGGGCGGCCACTACTGGCTCAAGTTCACCCTGCTCAACCCGAACACGACGATGGGCAACCTGAAAGACGTGCTGGACCTGATCCGAGGGATCGGGCACCGGCTCTCCGGCGAGACCACGACTGCGGCGGTGATGGCCTGATGCGTACCCATGACTTCGTCGCGATCGGCGTCGGGCCGTTCAACCTCGGCCTCGCCGCGCTGACCGCCGACCTGCCCGATGTGGACGGCGTCTTCCTGGAGCAGCGGTCCGAGTTCGACTGGCACCCCGGGCTGATGCTGGACGGCGTCACGATCCAGGTGCCGTTCATGGCGGACCTGGTCACGATGGCCGACCCGACCTCCCGGTTCTCCTTTTTGAACTACCTCAAGCAGGTGGGACGGCTCTACCCGTTCTACATCCGGGAGAACTGGTTCCCGCTGCGCGCGGAGTACAACGAGTACTGCAAGTGGGTGGCGAAGCAGCTGCCGTCGATCCACTGGGACACCCGCGTCGACACGGTCACCCACGACGGCGAGGCGTACCTCGTGCACACCGCGACCGGTGAGACGTTCCGGACGCGCAAGCTGGTGCTCGGCATCGGCACGGCCCCGCGCGTCCCGGCCGTCGTCGACCAGGGCCCGTACGTGCACAGCGCCGACTACCTGCCGAACAAGGAGAAGCTGCAGGCCCTCGACTCGATCACGGTGATCGGCAGCGGGCAGAGCGCCGCCGAGATCTACCTCGACCTGCTCAACGAGATCGAGACGTACGGCTACCACCTCAGCTGGATCACCCGGTCGCCCCGGTACTTCCCGATGGAGTACACGAAGCTGACCCTGGAGATGACCTCGCCGGAGTACATCCGCTACCACCAGGCGCTGCCGATCGAGACGCGCGACCGGCTCGGCCGTGAGCAGCGCAACCTCTACAAGGGGATCAGCGCCGACCTGGTCGACACCATCTACGACACGCTCTACGCGAAGAGCCTGCACGGACCGGTGCCGACCACCCTGCTCACCAACACCGCCCTCGAAGGCGTGATCTGGGACTCCGCGGAGCAGCGCTACACGCTGGCGCTGCACCACGCGGAGCAGGGCCGCTCGTTCACCGCGACGACGCAGGGCCTGCTGCTCGCCACCGGGTACGCCCCGCGCGTCCCGTCCTTCCTGGAGCCGGTCCGCGACCGGATCCGCTGGGACGCCAAGGGCCGCTTCGACGTGGCAGTGGACTACGCGGTCGACGTCGCCGGCAACGAGGTGTTCGTGCAGAACGCCGAAGAGCACACGCACAGCGTCAACGCCCCCGACCTCGGCATGGGCCCGTACCGCAACTCGGTGATCCTCAAGGGCATCACCGGCCGCGAGATCTACAAGATCGAGCAGTCGATCGCCTTCCAGCAGTTCGGCGCCCCCACCGCCGACATCCCCCGTCAACTGGTGACGTCATGAACCTCGTACCCCTGGATCTCCATCGCGACCTGGACCTTCTGCACGCGTGGGTGACCCACCCGCGCTCGCACTTCTGGGGGCTGCAGGGCGCCACCCCGGAACGGGTGCGTGAGGAGTACCAGAAGATCGCCGACAACCCGCACCACCACGCGTGGCTCGGGCTGGACGACGACGGAACGCCGATCTTCCTGGCCGAGACCTACGATCCGGCGCACAGCGAGCTGGCCGAGCACTACGACGTGCGGCCCGGCGACATCGGCATGCACGTGCTGGTGGCGCCGCCTTCCTCTGATCGGAAGCGGTCCGGTCTCACCTCGGCGGTGTTCCGCGCGGTGATGGACTTCTGCTTCGCCGACTCCCGGATCGACCGGGTCGTGGTGGAGCCGGACGTGCGCAACGAGGCGATCGCCCGGAAGAACGCCGAGGCCGGTTTCGTCGAGGAGCGGCACATTCAGCTGCACGACAAGGTGGCCCGGCTGAGCTTCTGCACCCGCGCCGCGTACGAGATGAGCGTCCCGCACCTGAACCCGGCGACCATGGAGATCGCGAACCGGCGGCTGATCGCGAAGGCGCTCGCGGAGTTCAGCCACGAGCGGCTGATCGAGCCGGAGCAGGTCGGCGAGAGCACGTACAAATTTGGAAATATCCGGTTCAGCGCGCGCCGGCTTCCGATGGAGCACTGGATCGTCGACCCGGCCTCCCTCGACGGTCCGCTCGACGCGCTCGACTTCATCTCCGGGCTGCGCGAGACCCTCGGCATCCCGGAGCAGCTGCTCGGCACGTACCTCGAAGAGATCTCCGCGACGCTCGCCGGCACCGCCTGGAAGCTGACCCACCGGCGGGAGACCGCCGATGACCTGGTGCACGCCGATTTCCAGACCATCGAAGCGGCGATGACCGAGGGCCACCCCGGTTTCGTGGCGAACAACGGACGGATCGGTTTCGGTCTGAAGGACCACGAGGCGTTCGCTCCGGAGGCCGGCCGGCCGGTGCGGCTGCGCTGGGTGGCGGTCCTCAAGAGCGAGAGCATCTTCGTGTACGAGGGTGACGAGCGCTCGCTGTTCGCCGCGGAGTTCGGGGCGGAACAGCTCGACCACTACGAGCGCCAGTTGCGCTCGCGCGGGCTGGACCCGGCCGACTACCGCTACCTGCCGGTCCACCCGTGGCAGTGGGAGCACAAGCTCGCGATCACCTTCGCCCCCGAGGTGGCCCGCCGCGCGATCGTCCCGCTCGACGAGAGCGCCGATCGTTATCGGGCACAGCAGTCGATCCGCACGTTCTTCAACATCGACCGGCCGGACCGGCACTACGTGAAGACCGCGATCGCCGTGCAGAACATGGGCTTCCTGCGCGGGCTGTCGCCGAAGTACATGCAGGTCACGCCGCCGATCAACGAGTGGGTCGCGAACCTCGTGCACGGCGACGAGGAGTTGCGTGCCTGCGGTTTCCAGGTGCTGCGCGAGCTGGCCTCGGCCGGGTACACCGGGGACGCCTATCACCGGACCGGCACGCCCAGCGCGTACACGAAGATGCTCGCCGCGCTGTGGCGGGAGAGCCCGCTTCCGCGGCTCGCCGAGAACGAGCGCCTGGCCACCATGGCCAGCCTGGTGCACCGCGACCGGGACGGGAAAGCGCTGGTCACCGCGTTGATCCGGGAGTCCGGGATCAGCGCGTCGCAGTGGGTGGCGACGTACTTCCGCGCCTACCTGCGGCCGATCGTGCACTGCCTGCTCCAGCATGATCTGGCGTTCATGCCGCACGGCGAGAACCTGATCCTGGTGCTGGAGAACCACGTGCCGACCCGGGTGTTCATGAAGGACATCGGCGAGGAGGTGGCGGTGATGAACGATCAGCCGCTGCCGCCGGAGGTCGAGCGGATCCGCATGATCACCTCGGTCGAGCTGAAGGAGCTGGCGCTCTTCACCGACGTCTTCGACGGGTTCCTGCGGCACCTCGCCGGCATCCTGGACAGCGACGGCGTGCTCTCCTGGGCCGAGTTCTGGGCGCTCGCCGGCGACTGCGTCCGCGAGCACGCGAAGGACCACCCGGCGATCGCCGGGCGGCTCGACCTGCTGCGGCCGACGTTCGCGCACTCCTGCCTGAACCGGCTCCAGCTCCGCAACACCCTGCAGATGGTGGACCTCGCCGACCAGGAGAGCTCGCTGATCTACGCGGGTGAGCTGGAGAATCCGATCGCCGGATGACTGTCTATCGCGACGACTACGGCATCCCGCACCTGCGCGCCGGCTCGGTTCTCGAACTGGCCCACCTCCAGGGGCGGGTGACCGCGATTGATCGGGGCCGCCAGCTTCTCGTGGAGCGGCTCCGATCAGAGGGCCGGCTGGCTTCCCTGGCCGGCCCCGACGAGGTGGAGTGGGACGTCTTCGCGCGCCGGGCGCGGCTCGACGACACCGCGCGCCGGTGCTTCGCGGAACTCTCCGGCGAGACGAAGGCGTTCCTCTCCGCCTATGCCGACGGGGTGCGGGCCGGCGGGATCGAGTGGCAGCCGTGGTCGTCGCTCGGCGTCTTCCAGGTACATCACATCCTGTTCGGGACTTTTCCCAACAAGATGTGGCGCGCGCACGTCGAACGTACCCTCGGATCCTCTGCTCTCTCCTGGTTCGCGATCGAGGGGCCGGGCGGCTCCGGGAGCAACGCCTGGGCGGTCCCCGGCGAGATCGCCGGTGATCCACATCGGCTGCTCGAACTGCCCGGCGTCTACCAGCAGATCCGGCTGGCCTGCCCGGAGTTCGACGTGGCCGGCCTGACCTTCCCGGGCGTCCCCGGCGTGCAGCACTTCGGCCACGCCGGCTCGGTGGCCTGGGCCATCACCAACGCGATGGCCGACTATCAGGATCTCTACATCGAGGAACTGCGCGCGACGCCGGCGGGGCTCGAGGCGCGCGGCGCGACCGGCTGGGAGCCGGTGGTCACCCTGCACGAGACCATTTCGGTACGGGGTGCCGACCCGGTCGCGGTGGACATCGTGGAGACCGCTCGTGGGCCGGTCATCTCCTTCGGCGACGCCGCGGGTGACGGTGTTTCGGTGAGTGGCGCTTCAGTGAGTGACGGTGTTTCGGTGAGTGGTGCTCCGGGGGGTGGCGCCTCCGGGCCGGCGTTGAGCTTGCGGACGCCCGCTCGGGTCGCCTCCGACCTCGGCTTCGACGCGCTGCTTCCCCTGCTGCGGGCGACCACCGCCGACCAGGTGGCCGACGCGCTGTCCCGCTGGGTCGAACCGGTCAACAGCGTCCTGATCACCGACGACACCGGCCGGGTCGTGCAACTCGCCGCCGGCCGGGTGCCGGTGCGCGACGACCGCAACCGCTGGGTGCCGGTGCCCGCCTGGGACCCGGCCTACTCCTGGAAGCCCGGCTGGGCGCCGATGGACCGGTTCGACGTGGACACCGCGGTGAACGCCAACGACCGGCGGCCGGACACCGAGGACCACGGCATCGACTTCGCACCGCCCGGCCGGGCCCGGCGGATCCGCACCCTGCTCGACGCAGGCGTGCCGCACGAACTGATCCACATGGACACGTCGATGCCCGCCGAGTCGGCCGAAGCGGGACGGCACGAGGCGTGGCGTTCCGCGGTGGCCCGCGCCCTCTGGGATCGCCCGGAGCTGAAGCCGCTCTTCACCGAGTGCGGTTACGACCGGATCTTCGCGCCCTGGACCGACCCGCACGGGCGGATCGGCCACTCGCTCGACGGGGTGCTGCTCGGCCTGGGCCTGGACCCCGCCGCCCTCGTCGACCCGGCCTCGGTCGAGGCTTCGCCCTGGGGCGAGCGGCATCTGCTCCACCCGATCCAGCTGCCCGGGCAGGAGGTGGACTTCCCCGAGGTCCGGCTCTCCGGGTCCCGGGACTGCGTGCTGAACACGTCGAGCGTCACCGGCGTGAGCGACAGGTGCCTGCGCGGCCCGGTCGCCCGTTATGTCTGGGACGTCGCCGACCGGCAGCGCAGCCGGTGGGTGGTGCCGTTCGGCGCGTCCGACGATCCGGACTCGCCCCATTTCCTGGACCAGTTGCCGCTCTGGACGTCCGGCGCCCTGGTTCCGCTGATCACCGACTGGGACCGTCTCGTCCCTGAGCCCGTTCCTGAGCTGGTCCCTGAGCTGGTCCCTGAGCCCGTTCCTGAGCTCGTCCCTGATCTCGTCCCTGGTCTCGTCCCGCAGGAGGAATCGTGATCATCTGCTCCGAGAAACTCCCCGGCCTGGGCGAACTGATCATGGTGCCGCTCGACCCGCATGCGCACGCGGAGCTGGTCCACAGCTGGGTGACGAAGCCCCGGAACCGCTTCTGGGGCATGACCGAGCACGCGGTCTCCGACGTCGAGGAGATCTACGCCTTCGTGGACGGTCTCGCGACCCACCACGCGTACCTGCTGCTGCTGGACGACGGCCCGATCGGCATCTTCCAGACATACGAGCCGGAACACGACCCGGTCGGCGAGTGCTACCCGGTCCGCCCCGGCGACTTCGGCCTGCACCTGCTGCTGGACGCCGGCGACCGGAACCTGCCGCACCTGACGAGCGCCGTCTTCCCGGTCCTGCTGCGCCACCTCTTCGCCGACCCGGCGCACCAGCGCATCATCGCCGAACCCGACATCCGCAACGAGAAGATGATCGCCCGCCTCCAGCGCGAGGGCTTCACGCTGGGCCCGGAGATCGACCTGGGTCACAAGAAGGCCCGGCTGACCTTCCTCACCCGCGCCGACTTCGAGGCGAACACCTGACCTGCCCGCCCCGACCCCGAGCCGTAGCCCAGCCCTGTGATCAAGCCCCGTTTACCGGCGTCAGCTACGGCCCGGACCACGCGGCCGTAGTTCACGCAGGCAAAACGCTCGGGTTACCGGCCTCGGCTACGGCTCGGACGGCGCGGCCGTAGTTCACGCAGGCAAAACGCTCGGTTTGCCTGCGTCGGCTACGGCTCGGACCACGCGGCCGTAGCTCACGCAGGCAAAACGCTCGGGTTGCCGGCCTCGGCTACGGCTCGGCGCTCGTTCGGGGCTTGCGGTGCGGCTTGAGCGCGCTGCGGTCCGGCTCACGGGGTGGGCCGGTAAGCGATCTCGGGATCCAGCAGTGTCACCCAGGAGGGGCGGTAGGGCGGCAGGCGGGCGTCCATCTCCTCCTGGAGGTTGGTGCGCCACGGGCCGGAGACGCCGTCGTCGTGCCACCAGGGCGGCCAGGAGTCGTACCGTCGCTCGATCTTGAACCCGGTCGCGCTGGTCTCCACCCGCAGGAAGAGCCAGCGGCCGTAACGGGGGTCGGACTCGGCCCGCCGCAGTGTCCGGACCAGCTCGGTGAGCAGGCGGAACGCGGTGAAGCGTTCCTCGTCGGGACGGTCGGCCGGTGGGCGCTCGCCGGGTTGTGAGCTGAAACTGGTGGCGTCCGCGTAGGCCAGCAGGGTGCAGCGGCCGTCGCCCTGTGGCGCGCGGTCCTGCAGCCAGGAGACCAGGGTGTCCAGCTCGCCGGTGGTCGGCGGCGCGGGCCGGCGCAGCTCGGCGGCGTCGTGCATGGCGGCCCAGACGAGACGGTCGTGCTCGCCCTGGCTGAGCCGGCGGACGCGGCGCATCGGCGGGCGTTTGCCGGGTGCGATCCGGGGCGCCCGGGTGCCGGGGAGCAGCCCGGCCCGAGCCGCGACCGCGAGCGCCGCTTCGCCGTCGGCCACGTCACCGAGAAGTGCCTGGAAATCCGCGGTGGTCAGCTCCGCTCGTACCCCGGCGGTCAGCAGGAGTGACGCGGCCTCGCGCGTGCCTCCGGAGATCATCGCGCTCAGCGCGGTGATCGTTCTTTCCGCGGTGAGCAGGGGCGCGAGCAGGTCGGTCATGCCGTCGAGCAGGCCGTCGCGGTACCGCACCCGGGACCAGCGGCCGTTCTCGTGCCAGATCACGAAGCCCAGCCGATCGTTCTCGGCGAGCGGGGACAACTCGGCCCAGGGCAGCCAGTCGGGGGCGCCGGTGAGCAGGTCGAGCGGGGGATCGGTGTGCGTGGTGGCGCTGTGCTCGCGGTGGTGGCCGTAGAGAACGGCACGCCGGCCGTCGAGCAGGGCGAACCGGGCCCAGCCACCGTCGCCGTCGTCGTGTGCGGCGCCCCGGTCGTCGATCGGCCACACCGTGGCGCGGCCGATGGCGGTGAGCGCGGCGCCGAGCGTCGCCCAGCGGGTCCAGAGCAGTCCGGGCGCGGGCAGGTCCACGTCGGTCAGCATCTGTCCACTGTGCCAAACGCGAGAGGGCGACCGTCACCCCGCCTCACCGGTTGCGGCTTCGTTGCCGCCGGGTGCGGTGTGGGTGCGGGCGGTCAGGGGCGCCGGGAGCAGGCCGAAGGGACCGGTGCGACTGACCCCGACCCAGAAACGGATCATGCTTACCCACGCTTTCGGCGCCATCGGCGCGGCCCTGTCCATGTCCATCGCCTGGCCCCAGGTCTACCGCTCCTGCGTGCGTCGCCGCACCAGCGGTCTGTCGGCCACCGCATGCATGCTGGGTGTCACGATGCCGGTCGGCTGGGTGACGTACGGTCTGCTGATCAGTGACCCGTTCCAGATCGTCACGAACGTCGTCGCCGCCTCGACCGGCCTCGCGATCCTGGTCGCGCTGCTGATCACCCAGCCGCGGCTGCGTTCCGGCCGGGCGCTGGCGACCAGCGGCGCGATGGCCGGCGGTGTGCTGCTGGCCATCCTCGGCATCGCCGCGCTGGCCGCGTTGCCGCAGGTCACCGGCCCGGCCGCGGCCGCGATGCTGGGCACGGTGCTGGCCGCCGTCTCGTTCGTGTCGGCGATCCCGCAGCCGCTGTCGCTGCTGCGCGACCGCACCCAGGACCTCTCCGGCCTCTCCCCGCTGCGCTGGCGGCTGGCCGCGGCGGCGTGCGCGTCGTGGCTGCTCTACGGCCTGGGCACCGGTCAGCCGGCGGTCTGGGCGTCGGCTCTCGTCGGCCTGACCAGCGCCCTGGTCGTCAACGGCGTGCTGTTCGCCCGCCGCCCGCGCCGCACCCGCGAGGTCGCCGCGGCGACCGTGTGCTGGCGGCACGACGTGATCACCCGCAGCCTGGCGACCGCCGGGATCTGACAGCGACATCCGAAGGGCCGGCGAAAGCCGGCCCTTTTCGCGTCCCCGATCGGGGGAGGCGCGGGCGTGCATCGTCCCCCTACGATGCCGACGTCGTACATCAAGGGGGCAATGCATGCAGATTCCACGATCGCGCTTGGTGGTCGCCGGCCTCGTCGGCCTGGCAATGATCATGAGCGCGTCCGTCCCGGCCGCGGCGGCCACGACGGCCTCTACCAGCAAGGTCGAGAAGACCCGGCTGGACAGGCTGAAGACGCCGAAACTCGGCTGGTACAAGTGCTACGGCGTCGCCGAGTGCGCCACCGTGAAGGTGCCGCTCGACTACGACAAGCCGAAGGGCGCGAAGACCGAGATCGCGGTTCTGCGGATCAAGGCGAAGAACCAGAAACGAAAGATCGGCAGTCTCTTCCTGAACCCCGGTGGCCCGGGCGGCTCGTCTACCGAGTTCGCGCTCTCCGCCCCGGCCTTCCTCAGCGATCAGGTGCTGGAGCGCTTCGACATCGTCGGCGTGGACCCGCGCGGCGTCGGCGCCAGCGCCAACATCAAATGCTTCCGGTCGGTGAAGGAGCAGACCTCCGTCCTCACCGGAATGAACGTCGCCTTCCCGCTCGGCAAGAAGGAGGAGACGACGTACATCAACGCGGCCAAGGCGTTCGGCAAGGGCTGCTCGACCACCGGCAAGACCCTCGCCGGCGCGGTGTCGACCGCCGAGGTGGCCCGCGACATGGAGCTGATGCGCCGGGCCGTCGGTGACAAGAAGCTGACCTACCTGGGCTTCAGCTACGGGACCGCGCTCGGGCAGTACTACGCGAACATGTTCCCGGACCGGTTCCGGGCGATCGCCGTCGACGGCAACATCGACCCGCGGCAGTGGGTCGGCGCCGGCAAGAGCGGCGGCCAGATCCTGGACGCCCGGATGCGGTCCGCCGAGGGGGCGCACAAGGCGCTCGTCGAGCTGCTCAAGCGCTGTGACAAGGCCGGCGAGAAGTACTGCGCGTTCGCGGCCGGCGACCCGGTCAAGAACTTCGCGGCGATCGCGAAGAAGCTGCGGGCCAAGCCGCTGGTGATCGAGGACGAGTTCGGCACGTACCGGGTCACCTACGCCGACTTCATCGGCGGGGTGCTCGGCTCGCTCTACTCGGGCTGGGCCGGCGAGGAGGCCACCGGGATCGCCGCCGAGATCAGCGCGGCGATGAGCGGTGGCTCGGCGGCGGCGGCCGGCAAGGCGGCGGTGGCACTGCGGATCCAGACCGCGCGGGCGAAGGGGTACGACTTCCCGTACGACAACAGCTACGAGTCGCAGAGCGCGGTGATCTGCACCGACGGCACACACCCGAAGTACGCGAGCTCCTGGCCGTCCGCGACCGCCGTCCGTGACCTGAAGGCGCCGTACTTCGGCCGCCCGTGGGGCTGGACGGACGTGCAGTGTGCCGGCAACACCTGGAAGGTCCGGGACGAGGACGCGTACCGGGGGCCGTTCAACAAGCGGACGGCCAAGCCGGTGCTGGTCGTCGGCAACTACTGGGACCCGGCCACGAACTACGCCGCCTCCGTCTCGTCGAGCAAGCTGCTGCCCAACTCGCGGCTGCTCACCAGCGACAACTGGGGACACACCGCGTACGGCTCGGGCGCCTGCGTCACGGCCGCGATCGACTCGTACCTGCTGGCCGGAAAGCTGCCGGCCAAGGGCACGATCTGCCGCGCCGGGCACCAGCCGTTCACCAAGCCGCTCGACACGGACAGCGGCGATCTGTCCACGATGTCCGTCGAGCCGGGCAAGCAGTTGCCGCCGGTCGTCGCGCCCAAGCCGGTCTCGGTCCTGACCGGGAGCCTGTTCGGCTGACGGCCGCACGGGGGCGGCGCCAAAAGCCGCCCCCATGTGGCGGTTCAGCGCCAGGCCGCCAGGGTGGTCGTTCCGAGCCGTGCGCCCGGGCCGGCCACCAGCGCGCCCACCGGGATGTCGGCCCCGAAGAACGGCTTGCCGTCCGAGGTGACCCGCTGACCCGGAGCGGCCAGCCGGCGGCCGATCTCGTCGAGCGCGATCACCTCCGGGCCGGCCACCTCGACCGTGCCGTTCACCGGCTCCGCCTCGACGGTCTCGACCAGGAACTCCACCAGGTCGGCCAGCGCGATCGGCTGGACCTTGACCGGCGCCAGCCGGATCTCGTCGCCGGAGGTGTTCGCGCCGAGGATCGGGCCGAGGAACTCGAAGAACTGGGCGGCCCGCACGATCGTCCAGTCCACGCCGCCGGCCTTCACCGTCGCCTCCTGGGCGAGTTTCGCCCGGAAGTAGGCGAGGTCGGTGGCCCGTTCCAACCCGACGATCGAGAGCGCCACGTGGTGCCGTACGCCGGCCTTGCTCTCCGCGGCGATCAGGTTCTCCGACGACACCCGGAAGAACTCGGTCGCCGCGGTCTCCTCCTGCGAGGCAGGGTTCGTCACGTCCACCACGACGTCCGTGCCGTCGAGCGCCTCGGCCAGCCCGTCGCCGGTGATGGTGTCGACCCCGGTCGACGGCGACGCCGGCACCGCCTCGTGACCCCGGGCGCGCAGGGCCTCGACAAGAAGTTTCCCGGTCTGCCCGGTCCCGCCTACCACTACAACCTTCATCGCTGCTCCCTAGTAGCCGCTTCCGCACGGTGTCGGGAGAGGGACGAGGCGGCGCACGAGGGTGTGACAGTGACGGCGGTCACCGGCGGTCGCGGGGCAGCTCCAGTTCGGCGCCGGCGAGCCAGTCCAGCGCGTACTCCAGGTCGGTGGCGGCGGCCCGCCGCTGGTGGGAACGGTCGGACCGGGCGGCCGCGGCGCAGGCCTCGAGCCGCCGGCCGAGCGTGGCGTAGAGCTGCCGGTCGTCGATCCGGGCCGGTCCGTCGACCACCCGGCGGGCGCGGGCGCGGAGCAGCCGTCGCAGGCCGGCCGGGACCGAGGGCGGGACCGGCCGGGGCCTCCGCCGATAGCGGCCGGCGGCACGGACCACCGCGTCGTGGACCTGGCCGAGCCGGGCGAAGCCGACCCGGTCCGGGCGGTCGGCGACCCAGTCCCGGCACTGCGCGTCGGTGATCACCGTGGTCAGCTCCCGCCGGATCCGGTCCAGCTCGGGCGCTGCCGGACCGGCGAACGGCGTGGCATCGGCGGGGAGGCACACCCCCTCCTTGCCGGAGATGTCGGAGACGTCGCTGCTGTCGGCGAGGTGCCGCTCCAGGCAGTCGAGGGCCTGGCAGAGCAGCAGGTCCGCCGTGGCGAGCCGCTGGGTCACCGGATCGGTCCGGGCCGCGAGCCGCAGCTCCGGCGCGCTCCACCGGTCCGGTCCGACGTGCCGCAGCGTCGCCGAGACGAGTCGCACCCGGGCGTGCTGCAGCGCCTCCGGCACGATGATCAGTCCCGGTCGCCGGAGGGTGTGCCCGGGAACGACGGGCATCGGCAGCCGGGCGAGCCGCCGCCGGCCGATCGCCATCCGTGCCCGGTGGGCCGCCCGCGGCGTGACGCCGGCGAGCGCGACGAGGAGCAGAGCGGCGCCGATCAGGATCCCGGCGACGCTCGCCCGGGCCGCGCTCACGGCCAGCAGCGCCGCGCCGATCGACGCCACGCCCAGCGCGAGGGCCCGGGCGCCGGCGCCCGCGGCCTCGATGAGCACGGCGTCGATCGCGGCCAGCCGGGCGCACGCCGACCGGACCCAGAACTGGCCGATCTCGTTCGCGCTCGTCACCTCGGCGAGGCCGTGCGACACGAGCGCACGGACCGCGTTCAACTCGGCATGCAGCGCGTGGCCCGGCATGACCCGAGCCTCGCACCGACAGGCGCCGATGCGGATCCCCTCGGAGGTGTCGTGTTTCAGCCTCGCCGATTTCCCGGGACGAGCCGATCTCCCGGGACGAGCCGATCTCCCGGGACGAGCCGATCTCCCGGGACGAGCCGATCTCCCGGGACGAGCCGACTTCCCGGGACTAGCCGATCTCCCCGGGAACGGCCTCCACGCCGACGACCCGATCGAGCGGGCCGAGGGCGGGCGCCGGTGGGCGGTTCACCATCAGTACCGGGATGCCGAGCTCGCGGGCCGCCACCAGTTTGGCGTCCGGGCCGCCGCTGTCCTTGGTGACCAGCACGTCGATCCGGTGCCCGGCCATCAGCCGCCGCTCACCGTCCACCGTGAACGGTCCCCGGTCCAGCAGCACCTCCAGCCGCTGCGGCGCGACGGCGCCCGGCGGTTCCACCGAACGGGCCAGGAACCAGCACTCGTCGAGGTCCGCGAAGGCCGCGATGCCCTGCCGCCCGGTGGTCAGGAACACCCGGCGGCCGAGCCGGGGGAGGAGGGCGGCGGCGTCGCCGAGGGACGCGACGCGGTGCCACACGTCGCCCGGCGAGGCGGTCCAGCCGGGCCGGTCCACGACCAGCCTGGGTACGCGCAGAGCCCCGCACGCCGCCGCCGCGTGCTCGCTCATCGTGGCCGCGAACGGGTGTGTCGCGTCGATCAGGACGTCGATCCGCTTGTCCCGCAGGTACGCGGCGAGCCCGTCCACCCCGCCGAACCCGCCGATCCGCACCGCACCGGCGGGCAGCAGCGGGTCCCGGGTCCGTCCGGCGAGCGAGCTGACCACGTGATGTCCCGCCTCGGTCAGCAGCGTGGCCAGCCGCCGCGCGTCAGCGGTGCCGCCGAGCAGCAGGATCCTCATGACCGGCAGCGGCTCGCCGAGTAGAGGTGACTGTCCGGGAACTGGCCGGCGGTCAGCGCGGCGCCCACCACGATCACCGCGGTCCGCTTGATGCCGGCCTCGGTGACCCGCGCCGCGATGTCGGCGAGCGTGCCGCGCACGATCAGCTCGTCCGGGCGGCTGGCCCGGGCCACCACGGCGACCGGGCAGTCCGCGCCGTAGTTGCCGATCAGCTCGGCCACCACCGCGTCGATCCGCTGGACCGCGAGGTGCAGCACCATCGTGGAGCGGCTGGCGCCGAGCGTCGCGAGGTCCTCGCCGGGCGGCATCGCGGTGGCCCGCTCCGCGGTCCGGGTCAGGATCACGGTCTGCGCCACCCCGGGAACCGTGAACTCCCGTCCCAGCGTGGCCGCGGCCGCCGCGAAGGCCGGCACACCCGGCGTCACGTCGTACGGCACCCCGGCCGCGTCCAGCCGGCGCATCTGCTCGGCGACCGCGCTGAACACCGACGGGTCACCGGAGTGCAGGCGGGCCACGTCCTGACCGGCCTCGTGGGCCGCGACCATCTCCGCGACGATCTCGTCGAGGTTCAGGTTCGCGGTGTCCACCAGCCGGGCGCCGGGCGGGCACGCCTCCAGCAGCTCCGGCGGGACCAGGCTGCCGGCGTAGAGGCAGACCGGCGCCGCGGCGATCAGCCGGTGCCCGCGCAGCGTGATCAGGTCGGCCGCGCCCGGTCCGGCGCCGATGAAGTGCACGGTCACTGTGATCCTCCTGAGCCGAGCGGCACCACCGACCAGATGGTGACCGGCATGAACGAGCGCCAGCCGGTGAAGCCGCCGACCGGTGAGCCCCGCTGCACGGTGATCCGGGTCAGCTCGCCACCGTGCTTCGCGTACCCGGCCGCGATCACCGCCTCGGACTCCACGGTGACAGCGTTCGCCACCAGCCGGCCGCCGGGGCGCAGCGCCGCGAGGCAGCGGTCCAGGACTCCGTCGCGGGTCAAGCCGCCGCCGATGAAGATCGTGTCGGGCGCCGGGAGCCCGTCCAGGGCGTCCGGCGCGCGGCCGTGCACCACCCGCAGTCCGGGCACGCCGAGCGCTGCCGCGTTCGCGGTGATGGTGGCGATCCGGTCCGCCGACGATTCGACGGCGATCGCGCGGCAGGCCGGGTGGGCGCGCATCCACTCGATGCCGATCGACCCGGATCCGGCGCCCACGTCCCAGAGCAACTGACCGGGTACGGGGGAGAGCGCCGCCAGCGTCACGGCCCGGACCTCCCGCTTGGTGAGCTGGCCGTCTCCCGCGTACACATCGTCGGGAAGGCCGGCCACCCACGATGCCGGCGGCCCGTCGGCGAGCTCGATCGCGACCACGTTGAGCGGATCGCCGGGCGGGACCACCCACCCGTCGGCGGTGCCGGCGACCACCCGCTCGGCCGGGCCGCCCAGCTGTTCAAGAACGGTCACCGACGCCGAGCCGTAGCCACGGTCGTCGAGCAGGGCGGCGACCTCGGCGGGGGTGTGCGCGCCGGCCGAGAGCACCAGGATCCGGCGGCCCGGATGGAGCCATCGGGCGAGCGTCGCGACCGGCGCGGTGACCAAGGTCACCACGTCGGCGGCGGCCAGGTCCCAGCCCAGCCGGGCGGCCGCGAGCGAGACCGACGACGGGTGCGGCAGGACCCGGATGCGGTCCGGGCCGAGCACCCGGGCGAGCGTGGCGCCGATGCCGTGGAACATCGGGTCGCCGCTCGCCAGCACGCCCACCGCACGGCCGCGTTCCGCCTCGATCAGTCCGGGCAGGGCCGGGACCAGCGGTGACGGCCACTTCTCGCGGCGGGCGGTGACGGTGTCCGGAAGCAGATCGAGCTGACGGGCGCTGCCGAAGATCACCTCGGCGGAGGTGAGGGCGCGCCGAGCCGTACCGGAAAGGTCTGACCACCCGCCGGCGCCGACGCCGACCACCGTGACCACTTCCGGGTTGCTCATCGGCTGAACCTATCCCGATGGGGTCCGGCGAATTTTCCGGAGGGTCGTTGAGCCAACCGGCGGCGGGACGCGTACCCATCCCTGACGGCTCCTCCTGCGACCGGGCCGTCACGTCAGCCGCAGGGGTGGCAGACGCCGAGAGACGACTGCTAGCAGGTGAGGACGATGGCCATACCGGCCTTCCACGCTTCTCGTGAGCGGCCCGACGACGGATACGACGGATACTTCGCCGATCTCCGGAGCGACGACCGTCCCAGCTGGGACAACCCGTCGATGCCACAGTGGCCCCAGCAGTCACAAGGGCCCCAGCAGTCACAGTGGCCCCAGCAATTCGATCCGGCGGATCCCTATCGGCGTGGCGACATCGTGGTGGAGTCGCTCACCGACCCGACCGGCTGGAAGGCCGGCGCCGGCGTCCCGATCCCCGACGACCGCCCGCCCGCCGAGGCGACCAGCGGCAACCGGCTGCTCACCGTGTTGCTGTTCTTCTCCGGCCTCGCGACAAGCATCTCCCTCTGGCTCTTCAACACCCAGGCCGGCGCGGTCAGCGACACCACCAGCATGATGCTGGCGGCCGGGCGGATCACCGGCGTGGTCGGCGGCTACCTGCTCTTCATCCAGCTGCTGATGATGAGCCGGGTCTCCTGGCTCGAGGAGTGGGTCGGCTCCCGTGACCTGCTGCGCTGGCACCGCTGGCTCGGCACGTCCCTGTTCACCGCGGTCGTCGCGCACGTCGTCTTCATCGTCTACGCCTACGCGCTCACCGCCGGCACCGGCGTCGTCGAGCAGGGCTGGACCGTGATCACCACGTTCCCCGACATGATCAGTGCGACAGTCGCGACGGTGCTGCTCGTCGTGATCGCGCTGACCTCGATCCGGTTCATCCGCACCGTCCTGCCGTACGAGCTCTGGCATCTGATCCACCTGTCGAGCTATGCCGTGCTGCTCCTCGGGTACGCGCACCAGATCTCCGCGGGCGCCGACATGAGCGGCAGGTTCGCGTCCGTCTTCTGGCCGGCCCTCGGCTGCCTCACGCTCTCCGCGCTGGTCTGGGGTCGCGTGGTCGAGCCGCTCTGGCTCAACGCCCGGCACCGGTTCAGCGTCGCCGAGGTGGTCGGCGAGGGCGCCAACACGTTCTCGATCTACATCGAGGGCAAGCGCCTCGACAAGATCCCGGTGCAGGCCGGCCAGTTCATGCGCTGGCGCTTCCTGACCGCCAACGGCTGGTGGCAGTCGCACCCGTTCTCGCTCTCCGCGGCGCCGAACGGGCAGTGGCTGCGGCTCACCGTGACGATCGCCGGTGGGCACACCGCGAAGCTCGCCACGATGCGGCCGGGCACGCCGGTCTGGGCGGAAGGACCGTTCGGCACGTTCACGGCGCAACGGCGTACCCGGCGGCGGGCTCTGCTGATCGCCGGCGGCAGCGGCATCGCGCCGATCCGGGCGCTGCTGGAGGACATGCCGCCGGACACCATCGTGATCTACCGGGCCAGCCGCCCGGACGAGCTGGTCTTCCGGGCCGAGCTCGAGGAACTGGCCGAGCAGCGGGACGCCTGGGTGCGCTACATCGTCGGCGGCCGCAACGACCCCGGCCCGCAGCGGCTCTTCACCCCGGAAGGCCTGCGCGGCCTGGTGCCGGACGTGAACCGGCGCGACGTCTACCTGTGCGGCCCGCCCGGCCTGGTCAACACGGCGGTCGGCACGCTGCAGGACCTCGACGTCCCGAGCAGCCAGATCCACCTCGACCCCTTCGAGTTCTGATTCCCTGGGAGATTCGCGATGCGACGTAGTACCGCAGCAGCCGTCGGGACCCTCACCGGCGCGGCCCTGATCCTCGGGGTACGCCTGAGCGTGCAGCCGCCGGACGCGCCGGTCGCCACCGCGCCGGTCGCGCAGGAGGCCGCCGCCGGTGACGACGATCCCGAAGCCGCCGAGGCCGCGCCTTCTCCGTCGGCCGGCAAGAAGGGCTCCTCCTCTTCCGACAAGAAGTCTTCCGACAAGAAGAAGGAAGAGGCCCCCGCCGAGGAGGAGGCCGGGCTCAAGGCCGGCACCTACAAGGGCAAGGCCGTGCAGAACGAGTACGGCACGGTTCAGGTCACCATCAAGGTCAGCGGTGGGAAGGTCAGCGCGGCGGACGCCACGTACCCCACCGACGGCTTCAGCGGGACGATCAATCCGAAAGCGGTGAAGCAGCTCAGCGCGGCGACGCTGAAGGCGCAGAGCGCGGACGTCGACGCGGTCTCCGGCGCGACGTTCACCAGCCAGTCGTATGTCACGTCGCTGCAGGCCGCGCTGGACAAGGCGGGCGCGTAGGGTCCAGGTTCGTGCGCCACGTCGAGCAGGTCATGGGTACGGTCGTCAGCATCGAGCTGGCAGATGAGCTCAGCGAGTCCGCCCTGTCGGACTTGGTGGAGATGACCTGCTCGTGGCTGCATGAGGTGGACGCGCGGTTCAGCACCTACAAGCCGGACAGCGAGGTGTGCCGGTTCCGCGACGGCTCGCTGAGACTCGAGGACTGCTCGGCCGATCTGCGTCTCGTGCTGGACCGCTGTGCCGACCTCTGGCGCGACACCGACGGGTACTTCGACGCCTACGCCGGCGGGAGGCTGGACCCGTCCGGTTACGTGAAGGGCTGGTCGATCGAGGTGGCCTCGCAGCGCCTCGTCGAAGCCGGGTCGCGGCGGCACTACCTGAACGCCGGCGGCGACATCCGGATGCGCGGGGCCGGCCCCACCGGCGGGCCCTGGCGGGTCGGTGTCCGGCATCCCTGGGAAGCCGGCAAGCTCAGCTGGGTCCTGGCGCTCACCGACGGGGCGGTGGCGACCTCCGGTACGTACGAGCGGGGCGCGCACGTGGTCAACCCGCGTACCGGGAAACCGGCCACCGGGCTGCGCTCGGTCACCGTGGTCGGCCCGGACCTGGCCGTCGCCGACGCGTACGCGACGACCGCGCTCGCCATGGGCGAGGCCGGGCTGTCCTGGCTCGCCGGACGGGTGGCCGGCGGGTACGAGTCCGCGGCCGTCACCGACGACGGGCGGGCCTTCACGTCACCGGGCTTGCCAGTGGCGTGAACATTGGCAGCATGTCGACTCCGCCTCCGGGTTACCGGCTTCTCGACGGCCCGCCGTCTCTTGATGAGTACCTCGAACTCCGTACCCGATCGGGTTTGACCCCGCCTACCCGCGACCAGGCCGCCGCCGGCCTGAGCGGCGCGTGGGCCGCCGTGCATCTGGTCCACGAGGAGAGTGGGGTTGCGGCCGGCATGGGCCGTGTCCTCGGCGACGGCGGCTGGTACTTCCACATCATCGACATGGCCGTACTCCCGGAGCACCAGCGCCGTGGCCTCGGTGACGCGGTGCTGACCGCTCTGCTCGACACCATCCGCCGCGCCGCGCCGCCCGGCGCCTATGTCAACCTGCTCGGTGACCCGCCCGGGCGGCGTCTGTATGCGCGGCACGGCTTCACGGAGACGGCGCCGCACTCTCTCGGTATGGCGCTCAGGCTGGGGTGAGGCGGGGTCGCGTTTCCGGCCGTGCTTCTTTCGGCCGTGCTTTCCGGCCGTGTTCTCAGGCTGGCGTGGTGCGTGGGCCGGCGCCCGGCCATGGTCCGGGTGTCTCCGCGGGCTGGCTCGACGGCGTGACCTCGGTCCGGTAGACGCTCAGGCCGCGCGCCCGGTAGTTCGCCAGCGCGGCCGGGCCGTCCAGGCTGCAGGTGTGCACCCAGACCCGGGAGATCGGCGTCTGGTGCGGCCAGCGGTCCGCCAGGCGCCAGGCCTGCCGCAGTCCCTCGGTGAGCAGATGCCCGCCCAGGCCCCGGCCGGCGAAGTGCGGCAACAACCCGAAGTACGCGATCTCCACCGCACCGGCGTGCCGGCCGTCCAACTCCACGTACCCGGCCGGCGTGCCCCGCACCGACGCCACCCAGGTCTCCACGCCCGGCCGGGTGAGCCAGTCCTGCCACTGCGCCCAGGTCCAGGACAGCCGATCGGTCCAGAACCAGTCGCCGCCCACCGCCGTGTAGAGGAAGCGGCTCAGCTCCGGGCTGGCTATCTCGGCCCGCCTGACCTCCACCGGCACACTCGGCTCGCGCCCCGGCCGGATCTGGGCGGCGTCGGTCTGTTCCAGGTACCAGGTCGTCAGCTCCACGCCTGGATCCTGACGTGTTTTCCCAGGTCGCGACACGCCGGGGTACCCCGGTTTGGCGGGCGGCGCGGTGACCGGCTAATGTTTTCCTCGTCGCCGGGACAGCCGGAGACACGCGGACGTAGCGCAGCTGGTAGCGCATCACCTTGCCAAGGTGAGGGTCGCGGGTTCGAATCCCGTCGTCCGCTCGGAGAGGCCTTCTTCCACGGGGCCAGCTCGGTGGAGTGGCCGAGAGGCGAGGCAACGGCCTGCAAAGCCGTGTACACGGGTTCAAATCCCGTCTCCACCTCGCATATTTTTGCACGCATTGCTTTGTGTGCATTGCCAGGGCGATTGGCGCAGCGGGAGCGCGCTTCCTTGACACGGAAGAGGTCACTGGTTCGATCCCAGTATCGCCCACCAGCTTGGGGCGTCTCTGTCTGCGGGAAGCGCAGACGGGGGCGCTCGTTTTGTCATGCGCGACTTCGTCGCGCGGCGAGGGCTTCGCCACCCGCACCCCCTCTGCCGGGCTTGCGCTTCGTGGGTGGGTCGCTTCGCTTCGCTCGCTGGGGGAAGGTGTTCTAGTCCCTTCGTGCGCCCAAAGATCAAGGCCGTGACCTGCGTAAACAGAGGTCTCGGACGCTCGGTCTAGTCATACCAGGGCTCACCGATGAGAACCCCGAGCGCGTTGCCGCCGTCCGCGCACTCAGCTGGGCCTATCTGTGCCGCGCCCTCGGCCCGGGCGACCCCGCCTGGGCCGATGCCGCCGCAGCTCTGGCCGCAAAGGCCGCACCATTGGGTCGCATCGATATCTCCTGACCGGTCACCTTTTGGTGACCTAGTCACGAAAAAGTGCTTTCTTCCCCTGTTCGCAGCGATCTCTTATGGTTTCCCGGTAACTGAAAGAGAGTGCGGAGGTACGCGTCATGGCCGTAACCCTGGTGAACCCGAGCGGGCTGCCGGAGATCCCGATCTACCGGCAGGTGTCGGTGGCGACCGGCTCGAAACTGGTCCACGTCGCGGGTCAGGTCGCCTGGGACGAGACGGGCACAACGGTCGGCGAAGGTGACCTCGCCGCCCAGGTCGAGCAGGCCTACCTCAACGTCGGCGCCGCGCTGGCCGGCGTCGGCGCGACCTTCGACGACGTGGTGAAGCTGACCGTGCACGTCGTCGACTGGCAACCCGAGCAGATGCCGCTGCTGCTGGACGGGATCGCCCGCGCGGCGGCGAAGCTGGGCATCACCCCGGCCGCGCCGGCGTCACTGTTCGGCATCGTCGCACTGGACGTGCCGGAACACCTGGTGGAGGTGGAGGCGGTCGCCGTCCTCGACTGATCAGGCGGCCGGGTCGCGGAAACTGCTGCGGGACGACTCGATGTGACCCAGGTAGCGCTGGGTCCAGCCGCACATGCCGTCGACCACGGCGCGCAAACCCTGGCCGGCCTCGGTGAGCGTGTATTCGACGCGCGGCGGGATGGTGGGGTGGACCGTTCGCTCCACCAACCCGTTGCGTTCCAGCATTCGCAGGTTCTGGGTGAGCATCTTGTGGCTGATGCCGCCGACCTCGTTGCGCAGTTCGCTGAAGCGCATGGTGCGCTGCCCCAGGAACTCGATGATCAGGAAAGCCCACTTGTTGGCCACGTCCGAGAAGATCTCCCGCGCCAGCGAGTCGGCCCGGGCCAGATCGGACTCCGGAGGGAGAGCACTGATCTCCTGCCGCGTTCCCATTCTGCACTCTCCTTCGGTTCCTGACTAACCAGCAGAGAGTAACGCCTCGCAGGGGCTTCGCCAGCGCCTACTGCGCGCCAGCGAAGCTGGAACCGCCGTGGGCGGAGTGAATGCCGAGATCGGTACGTCCCGGCAGTAGATCCTCGCGTAGGGCTCGGGTCCTCTGGTAGTCGCCATCGCGCAGGCGTCGGAACGGCAGGGTGGGCTCGGTGTCGATGGTGCGCAGCCGGTCTCGCAGTCGCGTGGTCTCGCGTTCGACGGCGGCGGCTGACGCCGGCCGGCCGATCGTCGACGATCGGCCGGCCGGTGTGGGCGGGATCAGACGGCGAAGCCGCGGTGGCGGCGGAAAAGCTTCTTGAGCATGAAGACGGTCTGGGCGATCGTGAAGATGTAGAGGATCGGCCAGCCCAGGCTGAGGATCGCGGACTGGACGGAGATGCTCTGCTGGCTCCAGGCGTAGATCGAGGCGCCGATGATGGCGAGCAGCACCACCAGCGGCATGACGTAAGCGGAGCCCTTGCCCTTCTCCGCGTTGGCCTGGGCCGCCCAGTTGTCCTTGTCGGTCTGGGCCAGGAACTGCGTCCAGGCGGAGACGAAGTGCCCCATCCTGATCCACATGTACAGCTCGGCGGGGAACGCCAGGGCGGCGTAGAGCAGGTCGGACGCGCTCTTGTCCTTCATGGCCAGCGCCAGGCGGAGGTTGAGCAGCGCCGCCACCGCCGGTGGGATGAGCCAGATCGGGTTGAACACGAAGGCGTCGATCGACAGCGACGCGACGAGCAGCAGGATGAAGCCGAGCCGCGAGCCGATGTTGAACACCATCGCGATGTTCTCGTACCAGCGCAGCCGCAGGTTGGGGTGCAGCGGCTGGCCCTTGTTGTCGCCCCGCTGGCCGGGCCAGAACAGGTCGATGGCGCCGAAGTTCCACTTCACCTGCTGGCCGTGCAGCGCGCGCAGGTTGGTCATCGGGCCGACGTAGGCGCGGGCCGAGGCGCTGATCTTGGTGCTGTAGCCGGCGTCCTTGATCTGGAGCGACAGCTTGCTGTCCTCCACCTCGCTGTCCCGGACCCACGGCGCCTGCTGGTGGTGGCGGACCATCACCTGTTCCAGCGCCCGCATGCTGAACAGGCTGCACTGGCCGCCCAGCACGGCCATGTTGCGGCCGCGGAGCAGGTTGTCCATGTTGAAGGCGCCGAACTGCGCCCGCTGGCCGGCGATCAGGAAGCGCGCCATCAGGCCCTTGTAGCGGCTCTTGTCGATGCTGTAGATCGCGCTCAGCCCGCCGATCCGCGGGTCGTCGGTCATCTCCAGCTCGAGCCGCTCCACGCAGTCCCGGGCGAGGGTGGTGTCGCCGTCGACGCCGAGGATGTAGTCGTAGCCACGGGAGAGGAAGTATCCGTAGTTCAGCGCCCCGACCTTCTTGTCGGGGTTCACGCCCATGTCGTGGACGTGGACGGTGGTGACGAACTCCTCGCCCTTCACGGTACGGGTGTGCCGGCCCTCGAAGCCACGGGCGATCTCGGGGGTGTCGTCGTCGGTGTTGTTGATGATGACGTGGATGATGTTCGGCAGCCGCGTCTGGGCGAGGATGCTCCGCAGGACGTCGCCGATCGTCTCCTGCTCGTTGTAGCAGGGGATGATGCAGCTGATCGTCGCGTGCCGGGGGGTGGCGGCGGCCGCGGCGAACTCGCCGGCGGTGGTCTCCACCGCCTCGAGCTCGGCCAGCGCGGGCACCGGCGGCAGCGCCAGCGGACCCGCTTTGGCGCTGCGTGGCAGCAGGATCTGACGGTCGGTCGCCCGGCGCAGGCCGGGACTGGATTCGCTCACTGAGTGGCGCCCTTCGTGATCAACGGCAGGGTCAGGGTGTCGAGGGCCGTGGAGCGGTAGTAGCTGTTCGACTTCGGGGTGGTCTCGACCAGGAGATCCATCCGGAAGGTCAGCGTGAGCGTCGTTGCTCCGGTCGTCGCTGCCGGCAGCGTCACCACGGTGTTGTAGGGATAGGGCGGGGTGATGTCGAACGACCCGCTGTCGGTGGTGACGTCGACCCGTGCCGTGCCGTCGTCCTGGGTCACCTGGAACGTGCTCACCTTGATCCGGTGCTTGCTGTCGGCGTCCTCGATGTGGGCGGCCACGTTGATCGTCTTGTCCGACGCGGCGGTGTAGAGCTTCGCGTTGTCGGAGGTCCAGTAGTTCAGCGTGACGGTGAAGTCGCCCTGCTTGAGGCGATGGGTCACGGTGCCGGTGTCCAGCGGGCCGCTCTCGCGTTCCGTCTTCTTCGCCGCGGCGTCCGTGCCGGTCGCCGCGGCGGAGGGTTCGGGGCTGCTCGTCGAACTGCCGCCGAGCAGCGGCTTACTGCTGCTGGTCAGCTCCTTGAGGCTGCTGCAGCCGCTGAGACTGCCGCAGAGCATGACTGCTGCCATGCCGACTGCCGCACTTCGGGGGAGGTGCACGGGTGACCCTTCGCTCGTCGACTGCGGGGGGAGTGACGCGCCTGGTTACAGCCAGGGGTCGGCGGATCCTGTCGGCGGTGCGATAGCGGAGTTGAGAGTTCGCCCGTGTGCGGGGCGCCTCACCTGAACCCTGTCTCCCCGGCCGCGCCATGTCGGCGACGGTTCATTCACTGCGGGGGATGCCGGATCGGGCCGGATCACCTTTTCTGGACTGCGGGACGGACCCACAGACGAGGAGACGGTGAGCATGGACACCGCGAACAGCAGCGGTTGGGTGATGTGGGCCGGGATGGCGGTCGCGGCCGCGCTCGGCGCGGTGGCCGGTGCGGTGGCGGTGTCGGCCAACGAGGAGCCCGCGGCGGGCACCCCGGCGGCGTCGCAGAGCACCGCCACGACGTGCGCGGCGACCGAGGTGGCCGAGAAGACGCTGCCGTCGGTGGTGACCATCTCGGCGTCGAACGGCGAGACCGGCGGCACCGGATCCGGCGAGATCATCCGTAGCGACGGCTACATCCTCACCAACAACCACGTGATCTCGGTGGCGGCGAACGGCGGCGAGGTCGGTGTGCTCTTCAACGACGGCCGGGGAGTGCCGGCCACCATCGTCGGCCGCGACCCGAAGTCCGACCTGGCGGTGATCAAGGTGGAGGGCGAGTCGGACCTGCCGGTCATCGCGTTCGGCAGGTCCGAGGACGTGCAGGTGGGCCAGCCGGTCGTCGCGCTCGGCGCGCCGCTCGGCCTCTCCAACACGGTCACCGCCGGGATCGTCAGCGCGCTCGACCGGACCATCGAGGTGCCCGGCGACAACGGGGAGACGGCGCTGCTGGTCTCGGCGGTGCAGACCGACGCGGCGATCAACCCGGGCAACAGCGGTGGCGCGCTCGTCAACTGCGCGTCCGAGCTGGTCGGCGTGCCGTCGGCCGGTGCGAACATCCCGGACCCGAGCGGCGGCGGCGGTAGCGGCGGGGACATCGGGCTCGGGTTCGCCATCCCGGTCGACCACGCGAAGGCCGTCTCCGACGAGATCATCGACACCGGGACGGTGACCCACGCGTACTTCGGGGTCGAACTGATCACGGTTCCGGAGGCGCAGGGCCGGGCGGGCGGCGTCTACATCCGGTCGGTGGTGCCCGGCAGCCCGGCGGCGAAGGCGGGCCTGGAAGCCGGTGACGTCATCACCGCGATCGACGGCAGCGCGGTGACCACCACGAACGACGTGGCGGCGGTGACCCTGACCAAGAATCCCGGCGACACGGTCACGGTGGATTACACCCGCGGCGGGCAGTCCGGCACGGCGACGGTGAAACTGGGAGCGCAACAGTAATCACTATCCTGGCGGGCATGGTCCTGCACATCCTGCGATGTATCGGCGTCGCTGAGCTGGGACGGGTGGCCCGGGCAGCGGGGATGCCCGAGTCCGACGCCGAGTCCGAGCTGATCGATCTGGCCGTCGAGGGGTTCGTCACCCGCACACCCGGTGAGTTCGGCGGCTGGGGGCTCACCGAGAGGGGCCGCGCCGAGGACGCCCGCCGGACCGCCGCGGAGCTGGACGCCGCGGGGGCCCGGCCGGCGATCACGGCGGCCTTCGAGCGGTTCCTGGTCCTCAATCCGGAGCTGCTCGATCTCTGCACCGCTTGGCAGATGCGCGGCGCCGGGGTCAACGATCACACCGACCCCGGGTACGACCAGCGGATTCTGACCCGCGTCGCCGACCTGGACGACCGGGCCGGTGCGGTGCTCGCGACGCTGACCTCGGCTCTGCCCCGGTTCGGGCGCTATCGGGTCCGGCTCGGCGAGGCGCTCGACCGGGTGCGAGCCGGTGAGCTGCAGCATCTCGCGGACAGCATGGAGTCGTACCACACGGTCTGGTTCCAGCTGCACGAAGATCTGCTGGCGACGCTCGGGATCCCGCGGTGAGCTCGGCCAAGGAGCAGGGGCTCGGCACGCTGCGCGCCCTCGGCCTGCCGGTGCCGCCCTGGTTCACGATCGGCCCCGCCGAGACCGGCAGCGCCAGCCTGGACGCGATGCTGGCCGACGGGATCCGCCGGTTGGAGATCGCCACCGGCCGGCGTTTCGGCAGCGGCGAGGGATCGGAGCGGCTCCTGGTCTCGGTGCGTTCCGGCGCCGCCGTCTCGATGCCGGGCATGATGAGCACGATCCTCAACGTCGGCGACGATCTGGCACAGGCCGTCCGCACGGTCGCCGCGTCCTGGGACAGCCCGCGCGCGATCACCTACCGCGAGATCCACGGGATCCCGCACGACCTCGGCACGTCGGTGATCGTGCAGGCCATGGTCTTCGGTGACCGTGACGAGCGCAGCTGCTCCGGGGTCGCCTTCAGCCGGGATCCGAACACCGGCGAGCGGGTGATGTTCGGCGAGATGGCGCTGCGGGCGCAGGGCGACGCCGTGGTCGCCGGGGAGTCCGCCACCCGGCCGCTGTCCGAGCTGGCCGCGCCGCAGCGGGAGGCGCTCCGGGCGGCCCTGGAGAAAGCCGAGCGGCATTACCGGGACGCCTGCCACGTCGAGTTCACGATCGAGTCCGGTGAGCTCTGGCTGCTGCAGGTCCGGCCCGGCGGGTTGTCCGGCCCGGCGGCGGTGCGGGTCGCCGTCGACCTGGTCGACGAGGGACTCATCGACCGGGCGGAAGCCGTGCGCCGGGTGCCCGGGGACGCCCGCTTCACCCGTACCCGGAGAATCGGCCGGACCGGCCCGGACCTGGACGTGATCGCCAGAGGCCGGGGCGCAAGCCCCGGTGTGGCCTGCGGCCGGATCGCTGTGACGTCGGACCGGGCGGCGCGGATGGCGGCCACCGGACCTGTCGTGCTGGTCCGGCCGCACACCTCACCGATGGACATGCACGGTCTGGCCGCGGCCGCCGGCGTCGTCACGGTCCTCGGCGGCGCGACCAGCCACGCCGCGGTGGTGGCGCGGTCGATGGGCAAACCCGCGGTGGTCCAGGCAGGACTTTCCGTCGATCTCGACAACTCGCGGGTACGGGTGGACGGCCGCACCTTCGACGAAGGAACACTGGTGACGATCGACGGCACGAGCGGCGAGATCGTCCTCGGCGAGGCGCCCGTCACGACCGGCGCGGACGACGATCACCTACGCCGGTTCCGGGAGTGGCGCGAGGCCTAACGCCGGCGGGCCAGCGATGAATGCGCACTTCATCGTCGAACGACCCGGCCGCCGTGCGCGGCAGGCGGAGGCGCAGTTCCAGCGCTGGGGCTGATGGTGTGTGACGATCGGGCGATGGCTGACCTCTTTCAGGTACGGATCGCGGTACGCGGCTACGAACTCGACGTCCAGGGGCACGTCAACCAGGCTGTCTACCTGCAGTACGGCGAACACGCCCGCTGGCAGTGCTTCCAGGCCGCCGGCCTTTCCCCGGAGGTGCTGGTCTCGGCCGGATGCGGGCCGGTCGTGCTGGAGACCACCATCCGGTACCTGAAGGAGCTCCGCTCGGGCGACGAGGTCGACGTCGACTGCCGCTTCTTCTGGGGTTCGGGCAAGACGTTCCGGGTGGAGCAGGATTACACCCGGGTCGACGGGACGCCGGTCGCGGCGGTCACCGGGGTGGCGGGGCTGCTGGACCGGGAGAGTCGCCGGTTGGTGCCGAGTCCGGCGGAGCGGTTGCGCGAGCTGGCGTCCGACCCGGGTGTCCTGGGGTTGTAGGGCGATCCGCCCCGCTTTTGGCGATCTTGGAGATGTTTGCCCAGGGTGGTGCCGCGTCTTTCGCCTGGATCCGCGTGAAGGGCGCGCGGTGTGACGGTGGGTGACTGGTGACCGTGGAGCGTTGGCGCTTTGCGTCATTCTGTGGGGCCTGGGGCGTCCGCGCCTTTCCGGTCAGCGTTGTGTTTACCTCTGGTGCTCGCACGCCGGGTGACGGTCACGGGTGCGGCGAGTGATGAGGGGACGATAGGGAAGGCGGCGCGACCCGGGGGGAGTCACGCCGCCTTCGGTTCGGGTGGTCGTGGTTGGCGACGCTGTTCGGATCAGGTGCCGGTGCCCTGCTCGGTGGTGCCCTGCTGAGTGCCCTGACCGGTGGTGCCCGGCTGGGTGGTGCTTTGGTCTGTGGTGCCTTGGTCTGTGGTGCTTTGATCTGTGGTGCCTTGATCTGTGGTGCCTTGGTCGCTTCCGGAGCCGCCCTGGCCGCCGCCGAAGCCGCCGCCGCCGGGGAAACCGCCTCCGCCACGCATGCCGGTGCCGGGACCGCCCTGCTGGACCGTCACGCCGGGCGTGGAGGCGCCGTCGCCGGTCGCGGACATGATCCCGGCGGTCAGGCCGGAACTCGCCACCGCGGTGAACAGCACCGCCGCCGCGAGGACGAGTTTCGGGCTCTTCGCGAACCGTTCCTTCGCGGAGACCTTGGATGGCGGCATCCACGGAGGCGGGGCGCCGGCATCCGTCGTCGGCGGGACCCCGCCGCCGGCGGGCGGCTCACCGGGAGCGCCCGGCGCGGTCTGCGTCGTGGTGGGGGTAGCGCTCGTGCCGGATCCGTCAGCGGCGGGAACTGGTGCGGCGGAGGCGGCGCTCACCTCGAGGGACTGTCCGGTCTGCGCCCATTCGGGCGGTGTCGGCACCACCTCGGTCGGCGTGATCGCGTCCGGCGGCGCGGTGATGATCTCGGTCGCCGTGGTGGGTGACTCCGCGGCGCCCGGCTGTGACGAAGGGCCCGGCTGTGACGAAGGGCCTGCGGCCGGCACGACGGCAGCGGTGGGCTCGTCTGCTGCGCCGCCGCCCGCCGTCGGGGCCGCCGGCTCCGGGTTGACGGACTGTTTTTCCTGGTCATGCGTGGTCATCAAGGCTCCTCGACTGGTCACCGGAGACAAGCATCGGCACCCCGGTTGTGCGGAGTCTGTGATCACAGTGAGGGTCGACTGTGGTTGATCGCTGCCCACCGGAAACGCCGACCGGCGGTGTCCGGTCCGCCGACACCGGGCCCCTCCGCAAGGTGCGGAAACTCCACTGCGTGACGGTTCTTTCGACCTGAAGGCCGGAGCGCCACGGCCGCCCGGGTGTGGGAGGTTTGTCGCCGTGTTCGACGATTCTTTGCAGGCGTATAACGCCGGCCACACCGATGGCGCCGCCCGGCACAGCGACCAGGCGCAGGCCGACCACCCCGAGACCGGCTCCGACTACCGCGTCGGCGTCGTCGACGGCAGCGTCGCCGCCTTCCAGACCGAACTCGCCGCCGAAATGCGCCGAATCCTGGGCGACCCGCGATGACCGGCCCACGACGGCCGGCGCGCTGTGGGGAATCGCGGTGAGGGGACCCGCTTTGTCAACAGGGGCAGGCCTCGGCTAAGGTTTCATCCGTCGCCGGGAAAGACTCCGGGGGCGTGCGGACGTAGCGCAGCTGGTAGCGCATCACCTTGCCAAGGTGAGGGTCGCGGGTTCGAATCCCGTCGTCCGCTCGGAGAGGGCTGTTGCTGATCCTTGCATCGGCCGCCTCGGTGGAGTGGCCGAGAGGCGAGGCAACGGCCTGCAAAGCCGTGTACACGGGTTCAAATCCCGTCTCCACCTCGGATGACGAGGGCGATTGGCGCAGCGGGAGCGCGCTTCCTTGACACGGAAGAGGTCACTGGTTCGATCCCAGTATCGCCCACAGAAGTTTATGCAGCTCAACGGCCCGTTACCAGGATTCTGGTAACGGGCCGTTGGCGTTTTGGTGCTTACGGTGAAGCAGACGGGGGCAAGATCATCTACGGTGATCGGGCTCTGCGGTGTGCTCCCGTGGGTGATGGGTGACGACCGCCGGGTCGGTGTGGGCGGGTCGTGCGGAGCTTCACCCGGCGGTCGTCCGGGTCATGCAGCGCCGCGTCGCTCGCCGGGCTGTCGCCCGGCCGTGCCCCGACTTGATGCTCTCCGGCGGCGTTCGTGCGCTCGGCTCCGCCACGTGAGCAGCAGGCCGCCTATCACGGCGGAGGCGAGAGAGCCGATCAGGATGCCGGCTTTGACGGGCTCCGATTGGGGGGTGCCGGGGGCGAAGGAGAGTTCGCCGATCAGCAGCGCGACTGTGAACCCGATCCCGGATACCGCGGCGACGGCGAGCAGGTCCAGCCAGGTAACCCTCTGGTCAAGGGCCGCTCGGGTAAGAGTGACCAGCGCAAACGTTGCCAGCATGATGCCGAGGGGTTTGCCGGCCACGAGCCCGAGGATGACGCCCTGGGCGGCGGGTTCGGTCAGGGTCGTTGCCAGGGCGTCCGGGCTCAGGCTGACTCCGGCGGCGAACAGGGCGAAGACCGGGACGGCCAGCCCCGCTGACACCGGACGCCAGCGGTGCTCCCAACGTTCGGCCACGCTGCGATCCTCCCCGTCCCGGGCCAGCGCGGGAACGGTGAACCCGATCAGGACGCCGGCGATCGTGGCATGGACTCCGGACAGGTGCATGAAGGCCCAGGCCAGGACAGCGAGCGGGACCAGGATCCAGGCGGTGACGTGCCGCCGGGTCAGGCCGGCGAGAACACCGATCATCAGGAGGGCCGCGCCCAGCCACCCGAAGGCCAGGCCGTCTGCGTAGAGCACCGCGATGACGACGATGCCGAGCAGGTCGTCGACGACGGCGAGGGTGAGCAGGAAGGCTCGTAGCGCGACGGGCAAGCTGCGGCCGAACAGGGTGAGCACCGCCACCGCGAAGGCGATGTCGGTGGCGACCGGAATGGCCCAGCCGCCCATCGAAGGGCCGCCGTGGGCGAGATTGACCAGGGTGTAGACGGCGGCCGGCGTGATCATGCCGCCGACCGCGGCGACGATCGGGACCGCTGCGGTGGCGGGATTGCGGAGCTGGCCCGTGACGAATTCGCGCTTGAGTTCCAGGCCGACGACGAAGAAGAAGATTGTCAGCAGTCCGTCGGTGGCCCAGTCCGCGATGGAGAGGTTCAGGTGCAGGCTGGCGGGGCCGACCACGGTGTTGCTCAGGTCGGTGTAGGAGTCGCGCCACGGTGAATTGGCCCAGATCAGGGCCAGCACTGTTCCGATGGCGAGCAGGATCGCGCCGGCGTTCTCTGCCCGGAGGGTGTCGGTGAAGTTGCGCCTGCCGCCAGGGGACAGGCTGCCGAAGGCGTTGATCGTTCGGTTGTTCATCGGGGCGGTGGCCGGTGCGGGGTCGGATCAGCCGGCAGCGCGGGCAGCGACGATTTGCGCGAGGGTCGCTTCGACAACCGCGAGCCTGGTCGCCACATCGGCGTCGGTAGGGCGGATACCGAACTTCAAGCCGATCCGTGGGGTGTCACCTACCGCGCGGAGGGTTTCGGCGATCTCGTCGGGCCCCAGCAGGGATGCCGCGGAAGCGGCCAGGGCGGGAGCGTCACCGCGGCTGGGGATGTGCATGTCGGTCCAGGCAGGTCCCCACATGGTGTCCTCGCCGGTCGCGCCGGAATAGATGTAGGCCCGCAGTAGCCCGGCGTCGGTGACGGCCCGGATGTGCTCCATCGGCAGCCGTGGTCCGTGTCCCTCGATGGCGCAGCGGCCCCAGTTCAGGCTCATCCCGAGAACGTCGGCGGGCAGGCCGAAGGACCGGACGACGGCGATCTCGTCCGCCAGCGGGAAGAAGCCCTTGGCGGGTGTCCGGCCGGGAACGTAGGCGTCACAGTGCTCGACCAGCAATTCGGCGCCGGCCCGATCCCAGGTCAGGATCTCGGCGAGAGATCGCTGGAACGCCTCGAGGGAGCCACCGCGGGGACCGGGGGAGGTGTGCACCTCGATCGCGACCACCCGCCGGGTCCCGTACTCGGCGGCGAGGCTGACGGCCAGGTCGCATGCCCGCCCGACGTCGCTCAACGCCCGCTTCCGCTGCACGTCGTCGGTCGAGGCCAGACCGTAGTTCGGAGTGCTGCCAAGTGCGGCCATCATCGACGGCACGAGCGAGACGATCAGATCGTGTCCCGGGTTGACGTGCGCCCGGATCCAGTCCGGCTCGAGGGTTCGGGCGCCGGACGGGAACAGCGCGAACTCCAGACCGTCGATGTCAAGCCCGGCAGCCGCGTCGTAGAAGGCGTCTTCAGCGACGGGATCCGTCGGCGCGGAGATGTACGCGGACAGGAACATGCCGGCGGGGTTGGTCATCGATTCCTCCGTGGGGTGGCGTGCCGAGGCAGCAGCCGCGACCGCAGGCCGGAGCTGTCTCTTGGCGGGTGTTGGTGATCACAAAAAAGGATTGACGCTTCGGTTACTCCTGGTTATGGTTCCGTTCGACGGAACGCGGTTCCATGAATCTTGCACCGAGATCGAGTGTCCCGCAAGGACCGTCCTCAACCCCTCAGGGCCCCCGCTCCCGGGACCGCCCTCGGACCTGCGGACCGCCGCAGTGCGGCACGCGCTGGTGTACCGAGAAGGAGTCAGCATGAGAAGGAACAAGGTCGTTACCTTCACCGCCGCGGCCATGGTCGCCGCGTTCGCCCTGGTGGGGTGCGCAGCCGGCGACGGAACGAGCAGCAAGGGCGACACGAAGGACGGCGGCGCGAAAGCCGAGAAGACCTTCAAGCTGGCGTTCAACCAGCAGCCGAATCACCCGCAGTTCATCGCACTCGACGCCATGGGCGAGCGGCTGAAGCAGCGGACCGGCGGCAAGTACGACATCGAGGTGTTCCCGAACGAGACCCTCGGCACGCAGAAGGACACCGTCGAGCTGGTCAAGGCCGGAACCATCGAGATGTCGATGGTGGCCGCGCCCCTGATGGAGAGCTTCAACAAGGACTTCATCGTCTTCAACCTGCCGTTCACCTTCGACTCGCAGGAACACCAGCGGAAGACGACGAACGACCCGGCGATCGTCTCCGAGCTGTACTCCTCACTGGACAGCCAGGGCCTGCGCGTGCTCGGTTCCTTCCACGGCGGGGTGCGGAACATGTACACCTCGAAGAAGCCGATCAACACGCCCGCCGACATGAAGGGCCTGAAGATCCGTGTCATCGAGTCGGACACGAACGTCGAGATGATGAAGCTCATGGGCGGTAGCCCGGCTCCGATGGGAATGGGCGAGGTCTACACCGCCATTCAGTCCGGAGTTCTGGACGGCGCCGAGAACAACGAACTCACGTACGCCAACGTGAAGCACGCCGAGGTCGCCAAGTTCTACAGCTACACCCGGCACCTGATGCTCCCCGACTACCTCTTGATCAACCCGAAGGTTCTGGACGCGATGCCCGAGGACGTCCGGAAGATCTTCCTGGAGGAGATCGCCCTCGCGGTCGAGGAGGAGGGACAGCTCTGGGGTCAGGAGATCCCCCGGTCCAAGGCCCTTGCCGAGAAGGCCGGCGCGAAGTTCAACGAGGTCGACTCGGCCGCCTTCACCAGCCTGATCGCTCCGCTGACGCAGCAGAAGCTCGACAACGACAAGATCCGCGGCATCCACGCCAAGGTTCGTGCGGCCGCCAAGTGAGCCGGCGGTCCGGGTGGGTGACAGCGGAAGGGCTGGCGGGATGACCGCGGTCAAGAATGTGTTGGATCGAGTGCTGGGCTGGTGCTGCATCGTGTTGTTCGCGGCTCTGGTGCTCGATGTCGGCTGGCAGGTGTTCGCCCGGCAGGTGCTGAATTCGCCCAGCGGCTGGTCGGAGGAGCTGGCCAAGTACCTGTTCATCTGGCTGGGCCTGCTGGGCGGGGCCTGGGTCTTCGGCGAGCGCGGGCACGTCGCAGCCGATCTGGCGGTCCAGCGGATGCCGGAGAAGGTCCAGCGTGTCACCGCCGTCCTCGTTCAGCTCGCCACGCTGACGTTCGCGGCGCTGACCCTGATCTGGGGCGGTTACCAGGTGGTGCACCTGACCTGGGACCAGACCCTGACCGGACTGCCGCTGAATGTCGGGTGGATGTACCTGGCCCTGCCCATTTCCGGCGTGATCACCGCGTTCTACGCCGTCTACCACACGATCTCGATCAGCAAGGGCGACGAGGTCCCCATCGACCTGGAAGCCGAGACCGCGCTCTCGTAGGAAGGAGGAATTCATGGAAGCCGCAGCACTTGCGGGTCTCGTCCTGGTCGTCGGTATCGCCGTTCTGCTGCTGATCGGAGCTCCGATCAGCGTCGCGGTCGGGTTGTCCTCAACGCTGGCCATGTTCGTCGTGGTCGGCTTCGACAACGGAGCGCTCACCGCGGCACAGCAGATGTTCCGCGGGATCAACTCATTCGCACTACTGGCCATCCCGTTCTTTGTGTTAGCCGGTGTGATCATGAGTCAAGGCGGCATCGCCCTGCAGTTGATCAATGCCGGCAAGGTGCTGGTCGGCCGGGTGCCGGGGTCGTTGCCCCAGACCACCGTGGCGGCCAACACCCTGTTCGGGGCGGTCAGCGGATCCTCGATCGCGGCGGCGGCCGCGATCGGCACCACGATGGGCCCGCTGGAGGCCAAGGAGGGGTACAACAAGAACTTCTCCGCCGCGGTCAACGTCGCCTCAGCCCCGGGCGGGATGCTGGTCCCGCCCAGCAACCTGATGATCGTGTACTCCCTGGTGTCGGGATCTTCGGTCGCGGCCCTGTTCGTGGCCGGGTACCTGCCCGGACTCCTGTGGGCGGTCGCCTGCTCCGCCGTCGTGTATCTCTACGTCCGCCGGCACCCCGAACTGCGGGAGACCCAGCGGGTCGGCCTCCGCGAGGGTGCCCGGGTGCTGCTCATCGCCCTGCCGTCGCTGATGCTCATCGCCGTGGTGATCGTCGGCATCCTGGCCGGCTTCTTCACGGCGACCGAGTCCGCTGCCATCGCGGTGTTCTACTCGGCGATCCAGTCGGCGCTCTACCGCACGATCAAGCTTCGCGACGTCCCGGGCATCCTGCTGGAGTCCACCAAGATCACGGCAGTGGTCATGTTCTTGATCGCCGTTTCGACGATCATGGGCTTCGTCCTGTCCTTCTCGAAGATTCCCGAGCTGGTCGCGGACGCGATGTTCGGGTTCAGCGAGAACCCGGTCGTGCTCCTGCTGCTGATCGCGGTCATCCTGCTGGTCGTCGGCTGCTTCATGGACGCCACCCCGGCCGTCCTGATCTTCACGCCGATCTTCCTGCCGATCGTGGCCAGCTTCGGTGTCGACCCGATCCACTTCGGCATCATGATGATTTTCAACCTCAGTATCGGCACCATCACCCCACCGGTCGGGACCGTGCTCTTCGTCGGAGCGAAGGTGTCCGGCCAGCCGATCGAGGGCATCGTCCGCCAACTGCTGCCGTTCCTGGCTGCGCTGACGATCTGCCTGATCGTCGTCATCTTCACGCCCGGGCTGTCGCTCTGGCTGCCGGAGCTCTTCGGCCTGATGCCCTGATCAAGGTCGATACCTCCACCGAATCCGGATCGCCCCGGCTGCGCCGCCGGCCGGGGCTGCCCCCACAGCTGTAAGGAGAACGATGGAACAGCGCTTCGCCACCAGCCCCGAGCATGTCCCGGGCATGGACACCAACGAGCTGCGTGACCGTTACCTCGTGCCCGGCCTGTTCGTCGACGATGACGTCAACGCCCTGTACACGCATCACGATCGGGTGGTCGTGGCCGGCGTGAAGCCGGTGACCGGGCCGGTCACACTCCCGACGTTCCCGGAGATCGTCAGCCCGTACTTCTTCGAGCACCGGGAGGCCGGGATCGTCAACGTGGGTGGCCCCGGAGCCATCACCGTGGACGGCACCAGGTACGAGGCCGAGCACGGCGCATGCCTGTACGTGGGGCGCGGGGCCGTCGACGTGGTCTTCGAGTCCGGTGATGCCGCGGGCGAGGCGGGCCCGGCCCGGTTCTACCTGTTCTCCGCGCCGGCGCACACGACCTACCCGACTACCTTCGTGGCTCCCGGCGAGGGCACCGTCCGGGAGCTCGGCGACCCGGAGCAGTCGAACCGGAGGACCCTGAACCAGTACATCCACGAGAAGGGTGTGCGGAGCTGCCAGGTGGTGATGGGCGTCACCACCCTGCACACGGGCAGCATGTGGAACACGATGCCCGCGCACACCCACGCCCGGCGGACCGAGGTCTACCTGTACTTCGATCTGCCGGCCGATGCCCGGGTGGTCCACCTGCTCGGCGAGCCCACCGAGACCCGGCATCTGGTGGTCGGCAACGAGGAAGCGGTGATTTCCCCGAGCTGGTCAGTGCATTCCGGTGTCGGCACCGCAAGTTATAGCTTCGTCTGGGCGATGGCAGGGGAAAATCAGTCGTTCGACGACATGGATGGCTTCGCCATCGCTGACATGCGCTGATCAGACGCCCTTCAGTTAGGTGAGTTCATGACCAACGAAACGGTCCGAATGGCCGACCAGCTGCTTACCGGTGGTGCCAACGCGAGCGAGAAGACCCTGCTCGTCCTGGAAGCGGTCATGACTCATGCGCGGTTCTCGGAGGTGGTCGAGGCGACAGGTCTCGCCAAGGCCACCACACACCGCATCCTGGCCACCCTGATCGACCGGCGGTTCGTCACTGTCGCGCCCGACGGCGGCTACCTGCCCGGCCCGAAGATTCTCTCGCTGGCCGGGCAGGCCCTGCGGCGAATCGACATCTCCGCGATCGCACAGCCTTTCGTCGACGCTCTGGTCGATCAGGTGCATTGCACGGTCCACGTCGGCGTGGTCAACGGCGACGAAATCATCTACCTGATCCGTGCCGATTCGGACAAGCCGTACCGGATGCCGTCGCGGGTCGGTCTTGCGATCCCCATGCATACATCGGGCATCGGGAAGGTGGTGCTCAGCGGGTACAACGACCACGAGCTCCACCGATTCGTGGCTCGCGCGGAACTGCCGGCCCTGACCGCGAACACGATCACCACCCTGGACGCGTTGCGGGCCGAGCTCGCCGAGATCCGCGAGGTGGGATACGCGTTCGACCGCGAAGAGAACGTGCCCGGGGTCATCTGCGTGGCGGCACCGATCCGGGACTCGACCCACAAGATCAACTACGGAATCAGCATCTCGACCCTGACGATCGAACACACTCTCGAGCAACTGGAGGCGATGGCCCCACTGGTCGTCGAGAGCGCCGCGCAGATCTCAGAAGCCCTCGGATTCACCCCCACATCGTCTTTTGTGCCACCTGAAGGAGCCTATCCATGACGCGCCCAGCCGGCAGTCCTGCCGCGTACCTCACCCGCAGCTTCAGCCTGGAGGGAAAGGTCGCAGTGGTGACTGGCGCCGGCCGGGGGATCGGGCTGGCGATCGCGGAGTCGTTGGCCGCCGCGGGTGCTGACATCATCGGCGTCAGCCACAACATGCCGTCCGGCGCCAGCGAGACCCGTTCTCTGGTGGAAGGACTGGGGCGCAACTTCACCCCCGTGCGAACCGATTTCTCCATCCGGCCGGACGTAACGGCGCTGGCAGCCGATCTGGCAGGCCGCGAAGTCGACATCCTGGTCAACAACGGCGGCACCATCCGTCGGACCCCGGCTGCGACGCATTCCGACGAGGATTTCGACCACGTAATGGATGTCAACCTTCGCGCGACCTGGGTGCTGTCCCGCGAGATCGGCCGCTCGATGCTCGACCGCGGCCACGGGAAGATCGTGAACATGGCGTCCATGCTCAGCTTTCAGGGCGGAGTGAACGTCCCGGGTTACACATCCTCCAAGTCGGCTGTCGCCGGTCTGACGAAGGCGCTGGCGAACGAGTGGGCCGGTCGGGGCGTCAACGTCAACGCCGTCGCGCCCGGCTACGTCGCCACCGCCAACACCCACGACCTGCGCCGAGACCCCCAGCGCAGCGGCGAGATCCTCGGTCGGATCCCGGCCGCACGCTGGGCCGAGCCCGCCGATATCGCCGGTGCGGTGCTGTTCCTCTGCTCCAGCTCGGCTGACTACGTCAATGGAGCCATCCTTCCGGTCGACGGCGGATGGCTTGCCCGCTGACGCCGGCGCTCACGGTTGAGATCGCCGAACACCTGCACGATTCACGACGCCGGGCCGCTGCCGGCCTGGAGAAGGTGATCCGATGAAAATCTTCGAGGAACATCCCATTGTTCCGGTCGTCGTTCTCGATGACGAATCCCGGGCCGCGGACCTGGGACGGGCGCTGGTGGGCGGCGGGCTGCCGATCGCTGAGGTCACGTTGCGTACGCCGGGGGCGCTCGCGGCGATCGCCACGATGGCGCGCAACAAGGACTTGCTGGTCGGGGCGGGCACCGTGCTCACCCCCGAGCAGGCGACGGCCGCTGCGGAGGCCGGTGCCCGCTTCGCCGTCTGCCCGGGACTGTCCCGCGCCGTGGTCGAGCGGTGCGGCGCGCTCGGATTGCCCGTACTCCCGGGGGTCGCCACCGCGACGGAAGTCCTGGCTGCTCGGGAGATCGGCCTGGAGGCCGTCAAGTTCTTCCCGGCCGAAACCTCGGGAGGAGCGCCGGCTGTGGCCGCGCTCGCGGCGGTTTTCGGCGACATGCGGTTCGTGCCGACGGGCGGTATCACCGCGGCCAATGCCGGTGACTATCTTGCGCTGCCCTCGGTGCTCGCGGTCGGCGGCTCCTGGATGGTGCCGCGCTCGGCTGATCTCGACCAGATCCACGAGCTCATCGGAGGGGTGCGTGACGTCATTGCGGCTGCGGGACGCTGATTCCTGCAAATACGACGTGGTCAGCCTCGGTGAGGTGATGCTGCGCCTCGACCCGGGCGAGGGGCGGGTACGGACCACGCGGACGTTCCGAGTCTCCGAGGGTGGCGGCGAGTACAACGTGGCTCGCGCGCTGCGACGTGTTTTCGGGATGCGGACCGCGATTGTCACGGCGCTCGCCGACAACGAGGTGGGGCGGCTCGTCGAGGACTGCATGCTGACCGGTGGGGTGGACACGTCGCTGGTGCGCTGGGTGCCCTATGACGGCGTCGGTCGTACCGTTCGTAACGGGCTCAACTTCACCGAACGCGGTTTCGGGGTACGCGGAGCGCTGGGGGTGTCCGATCGTGGCCATAGCGCGGTGTCACAGATGCGGCCGTCCGACGTGGACTGGGACCATCTGTTCGGGGTCGCCGGGGTGCGGTGGTTGCACACCGGTGGGATCTTCGCGTCGTTGTCGCCGGTGGCGGCCTCCACAGTTCTCACCGCTGTCGAGGCCGCTCGGCGGCACGGGACCGCGGTGTCGTTCGACGTGAACTACCGGCCCAGTCTCGGTAATGACCTGTTGCCTGAGGTGCTGCCGTTCGTGGACGTGTTGATCGGTGTGCGCGATGTCGAGTCGTACCCGGAGACACCCGTTGTCGCGACCACCACGCGGCGGGTGGTGAGCGCCAGTCGCAACGACTTCGGCGCCGCGGCCTGGTCGCCGTCGACCGGTGTTGTACGAGCCACGGAGAGGCTGGACCTGGACGTGCTCGACCGGGTCGGCTCAGGTGACTCGTTCGCCTCCGGGTTGATCTATGGATTGCTCTGCGGGCGTCCGCTTCAGATCGCTGTCGAGTACGGCGCGGCACACGGTGCGCTGACGATGACCACTCCCGGCGACACTTCGATGGCGACGGCTGCTGAGGTGATGGCGCTCGCCGGAGGTGCCGGCGCCGCGGTGAACCGTTGAGCGTCACGATGACGGAGGCGGGCAGCGATGAAGTAAGTCGCCCTTCGGGCGCCTAAATGATCAAGGCTGTGACCTGCACAAAAAAGGTCACGGCCTTTCATTTCCCATTTTTGGCTTCTGAATTTGGTAACGGTCGTTCGGTGTTTGCTGCTTACGGTGCGAGCTGGACGGCATAAACCGGCCCGCCGAGTGGTTGACGCGTCCAGAAGCTGATGATTGACGCGTCAACCACTTGGGGGTTGCCATGACCGACCTGATCCTGGGCCTCGACACCTTCGGCGACGTGCCGTCGGACGACACCGGCGCGCTGCTGTCCGACGCGGCCGCGATCCGTCAGGTCGTCGACGAGGCGGTGCTCGCCGACGACCTCGGCGTCGACGCGATCGCGCTCGGCGAGCACCACCGTCCGGAATACTCGATCTCCACGCCGGAGACCGTGCTGGCCGGCATCGCCACCCGGACCAAGCGGATCAAGCTGGGCTCCGGGGTGACAGTGCTCAGCTCGGATGACCCGGTTCGGGTCTTCCAGCGGTTCTCGACCGTCGACGCCCTGTCCAACGGCCGGGCCGAGACGATCCTCGGACGGGGGTCGTTCACCGAGTCGTTCCCGTTGTTCGGCTACGACATGGCCGATTACGACGTGCTGTTCGAAGAGAAGCTCGACCTGTTCGTGAAGCTTCTCGACGAGAAGCCGGTGACCTGGAGCGGCACGACCCGGCCGGCCTTGGAGAACGCCGACGTCTACCCGAAGACCGAATCGGGCAGGCTGTCCACCTGGGTGGGTGTCGGCGGGTCGCCGCAGTCGGTGGTGCGCACCGCCCGGCACGGTCTGCCGTTGATGCTGGCCATCATCGGCGGGCAGCCGCAGCGGTTCGCGCCGTACGTCGACCTGTACCGGCGAGCGGCGGAGCAACTGGGCACGATCGCGCACCCGGTCGGTATGCACTCGCCCGGCTTCGTCGCCGACACCGACGAGGAGGCCAAGGAACTGTTCTACCCGGCCTACAAGGTGCAGATCGACCGGATCGGTGCGTTGCGCGGCTGGCCGCCGCTGCGCCGCTCCACCTTCGATGCCGAGGTGGCCCACGGTTCGCTCTACATCGGCTCCCCGGAGACCGTCGCCCGCCGGATCGCCCAGGGCGCCGGCGCGCTCGGTGTCGGCCGGTTCGACATGATCTATACCGCTGGCGCCCAGTCGGCAAGCGCCCGGATGCGCGCCGTCGAGCTGTTCGGATCCACTGTCGTACCCATGGTCCGCGACATGATGTCCTGAGCGTGATCCCCGCCGGCCCGGCGCTACGGAGCCGGGCCGGCGAGGTTCGAACGCTACGACGAGTTCTATGCAACCTTCTGTGGCGCGGCGAGCGTCTGGTGTCCAGCGGGGGCGGCAGCCAGACCGGCTCCCAATGCCGGACCGACTCCGCTCAGGCAGCGGAGCAGTCGACGGGAGATCAGTGGAGATCGCCATTGTGGGCAGGGGACACCTGGGCTCCACCCTGTCCCGGTTCTGGTCGAGCGCAGGCCACCGAGTCACCGCGCTGGGCCGGGACGGCGGAGACGTCACCGGAGCCGACGTGCTCGTCGTCGCGGTACCGGCGGCCGCCATCCCGCGCGCCCTGCAGGTGGTCGACGGCTACCGCGGCGCGGTAACCATCGACGCGACCAACCTGCAGGGCCCTGCCCCAACCGGCCACCCGTCCTTGGCGCACCTGGTGCAGTCGCTGGTGGGCGGCCCGGTCGCGAAAGCGTTCAACACCGACTACGCCCTGCTGTACGACGAGATCGAACGTCAGCAGGTCCGGCCGAGTCACCTGTACGCCGCCGACGCCGCCGCGCGGCCCGTCGCCGAGCAACTCATCCGGGACGTCGGTTTCAGTCCGGTCTTCATCGGCGACCTCGGCCACGCCCCACTGCTGGAACAGCATCTGAGCCTGGTCCGTGCCATCGCGGCGCACGGTTACGGGCCCTACTTCTCCTGGTACGCCGCCCCCGGCGATCTGTGGAGCTGACGATCAGCTGTGGGCCCCGGCTCGCAGCTCCTCGACGCGGCGCTCGAGGGCGGTGGCCGACGCCCGGCCGGTGACGCACTCCGCCCGGTACTGCTCCAGCTCCGCCTCCGCGGCGGCGAGCCGCGACCGCACGGCGGACGGCTCCTCAAGGCCCGAATCCGGCAGGCTCGTCCGGAGCCGCCAGCCGGCGAGCTCCACAGCGGTCGTATGGATCACCAGGACCTCCGGGGCGCTGGGGCCGGCGCCGCCGCTCGCAGCCCGGTTGATCTCGATGTCCAGTTCGGCGAGCCCGCGATCCAGCTGTGCGACGTAGTCAGCCCAGTGCCCGTCCTCGACCGCCGAGCACCGGGCATGCGCCAGCTCCAGGCCGTGGCGCAGGTGCTCGAACGAGAGTCGAACGGCCGCTGCGAGATCGGCATACCGGCGACTGACGGCGCGTTCGGTGTCGGCCACACGGCGATGCACGTCGGCCAACCGCGCCTTTTGCGTTGTTGTCACCGCGCGAACTTACGTGGGTCGGGCGACGGCGCATGGTCGTCCGGATGAACAACCTCGATCTGGCTCTCACCGAAGGCGGGCAAGGCTCCGGCCCGATGACGGCTGCCCGGGCGTCGGGGTTGCACCGTGAGGGAAAGCTCCCCTGCCGTCCGAACCCGCAGCCCTTCGACGGAGAGCCACCAGGTCCAGACGGTAGGGATTAGGCGAGTCACACCGATGTCAAGGCTCGGGGACATCGGCAGACTCGGGCTGCGCGGTCATCGAAGCGCCGACAACCTGGTGAGGGAGAACAGTGCCCAGAGCAGTGCGATTCGAGCAGTACGGCGGCCCCGAAGTGCTGCAGGTCGTGAACGTCCCACGGCCGGTGGTCCCGGCCGGCCGGGTGCTGGTCGAGGTGGTCACGGCCGCCCTGAACCCGGGGGAGATCGGTATCCGTGCGGGCGTCTTCGCCTCGATCTGGCCGGCGACCTTTCCCGAGGGCCAAGGCAACGACTACTCCGGTGTGGTGGCCGAGGTGGGACAGGGCGTCACCGAGTTCCAGGTCGGTCAGCCGGTGCTCGGCTTCGCGCCACGGGCGGCGCAGGCCGAGTTCGTCGTGGCAGATCCCGCCGCGCTCGCGCACAAGCCCGCCGGCCTCGGCTGGGACGAAGCGGCGACCATCGCCGGCGTCGGCGCCACCGCGTGGGCGGGCGTCGAAGCGGTCTTCCCCCGGGAAGGGGAGACCGTTGTCGTGTCCGCCGCCGCCGGCGGTGTCGGCGTCATCACCGCTCAGCTGGCGGCTTTGCGCGGCGCCAGGGTCATCGGCACCGCCGGGGAGGGCAACCTCGACTACCTGGCCTCACTGGGCGTGATCCCGGTCCGCTACGGCCCGGGGCTGCTCGAACGCCTCCTGGCAGCGGCGCCCGACGGCGTCGACGCCTACCTTGACACCTTCGGCGCCGGCAACGTCGACATCGCGATCGCGCTCGGCGTGCCGCCGTATCGGATCAACACGGTTGCCGACGGAAACGGTGTCCGGAAGTACGGGGTCCACTCCGACGCACAGGAGCAGGCGGACTCTCCGCAGATCTGGGACGAACTCGCCCGGCTCGTAGCGGCCGGGCGGATCGTCGTTCCGATCGCGCAGGCTTACCCGATGGACCGCGTCGCGGACGCCTACCGGGATCTGGCCACCCGCCACGTCCGGGGCAAGCGGGTGCTGCACGTGATGGCGCCGGACCGGCGCGCGGGTCTGCCCGCCGTCTGAAACGGCGTGGTGCCGGGCCGCGCCGAGTCTCGCTCGCCCTCCATCAGCTCAGGGCGCGTAGTTCCTCCTCCACCTCGCGCAGACCTGATGCGTCACCGTCGACCTTCTTGATCTCCCGTACCGCTTCGAGGTCCGCGCGGGCCGCCGCCAGATCACCGAGTTCCCGGTAGGCGCGGACCCTGGTCCGGAGAATCCAGGGGCGGATGGGTGCCGCGATTGGCAACCCCGGCGTCTGCAGTGCTCGGGTGGTGACCTGAACCGCGGTCTCCCACTGTTGCAGGTCCGCGTGGACCAGTGCCGCATAGTGAAGCGCCACGCCGGTCCCCACGGCGGCAATGGATTCGATCACGGCCGTCTCCCGGTTCCGCGCCTCGACGGCGCGCTCGAAGGCGGTGACGGCTCGCTGGCACGGACTAGGCGATCTTCACCGATTCGCTCTTCTGCCCCGTCCGGGATCGTCACACTGCCACCCGTGACCCATACGACAGGACGAACATGCAATCAGACACGGTGATCGCCCTGGAGGGCGTCAGCCGCACCTACGGCGCCGGGCCCACCGCGGTCCGCGCTGCCGACGGCATCGACATCGGCTTCCGCCGGGGCAGCTGGACCGCGGTGATGGGACCGTCCGGCTCCGGCAAGTCCACCCTGCTGCACTGCGCTGCCGGCCTGGAACGCGTCGACGCCGGCCGGGTGATGCTCGGCGACACCGACATCACCACCCTCGACGACGACGCGCTGTCGGAGCTGCGGCGTACCCGTATCGGCTTCGTCTTTCAGAGCTTCAACCTGGTGGGCGCGCTCACCGCCGAGCAGAACGTCGCGCTCCCGTTGCGGCTGGCCGGGCGCCGCCCGCCGCGCGACGAGGTACGCAATGCGCTGGCCGCCGTCGGACTGGGCGAGCGGGCCGGCCACCGCCCGCGGGAGTTGTCCGGCGGCCAGCAGCAACGGGTGGCCATCGCCCGTGCCATGGTGACGCGTCCGGAAGTGCTGTTCGCTGACGAGCCCACCGGCGCGCTCGACACCAGTGCCGCCCGCGACGTGCTGCGATTGCTGCGGACCTCTGCCGACAACGGGCAGACGATCGTGATGGTGACGCACGATCCCGCCGCCGCAGCCCGCGCCGATGCCGTCGTGTTCCTGCGCGACGGCCGGATCGTCGACCGCCTTGCCGGCGCCGACGTGCGTGCCGTCGCGGACCGCCTCGTCGCCTTGGAGGCGTGACATGCTCCGACTGAGCTGGGCCGGTTTCCGCGAACGATGGACGCTGTTCGCCGGAGCGGTGCTGACGGTGTGCCTGGGCGTGGCGCTGGTGCAATCGTCGCTGCTGCTCCTGGTCTCGGCGGCCGCCACCAGCGCTCCGGCCGGCGCGACAGCGCTCGCCCGCATGCGGTTCGACGCGAGCACCGAGGCGGCGGTGGCGCTGCTGGGCGTGACGCTGGGCTTCGCGGCCCTGCTCGCGGTCTTCATCATCAGCTCCACCTTCGCGTTCACTGTCGAGCAGCGACGCCGGGAACTGGCGCTGCTGCGGCTGGTCGGCGGAGCACGGCGCCAGATCCGGCGGCTGCTGCTCGCCGAGGCGACACTGCTGGGCGTGGTGGGTTCGGCGCTGGGCGTGCCGGTCGGTGTCGCCCTCATGGCGGTACAGACCTGGTTGCTGCACCGGCTGGGCTTCGTGCCGGACGGGTTCTCCGGCCGATGGCACCTCTGGATCGTCGCCGTCTCGGTGGGCACCGGCGTGGCTCTGGCCGTGGCCGGGGTGTCCCTCGCGGCCCGCCGCGCCGCCCGGGTCCGGCCGCTGGAGGCGCTGCGGGAGACCGGGGAGGCGACCCGGGTGATGACCACCGTACGGTGGGTGACCGGACTGCTGTTCCTGGCGGGTGCCATCACCCTGATCGGCCTGTCGCCGGTGGGCGGGGCCGTCGGGGGACAGGCCATGGCGATGAACGTGTCGGTCTGCGCGGCGATCGCGTTGACCCTGCTGGGGCCCTCGTTGGTGCCGGCGGTGGCCCGCCTGATCCCGGTCCGGGCCGCGGGCGTGCTCGGCGAGCTCGCCGCGGCCAGCCTGCGCGACGACCGGCGCCGTACCGCGTCCACCGCCGCACCGGTGATCGTCCTGGTCGGGTTGCTGCTCGGTCAGGCCACCGCGTCGTCGTCGTTCACCGCCGCCGGCCGGGAGGAGCAGCAGCGATGGATCTCCGCCGACCTGGTGATCGACGCACCGCAGGCGCCCGGCGCCCAGATCGCCGCCACACCCGGTGTCGCCGGCGCGTCGACCGAGGTGGAGGTGCCGATCGCTTTGACCACCGGGAGTGGCGACCTGGCCTACACCCGGTCCGCCACCGCGCTTCTCGTCGACCCCGTCTCGTACGGGCGGACGCATCCCGGCGCCGGCGACCTGACCGCGTTGCGCCAAGGCGCGGTGGCGGCCGGGCCCGGAGCCGACGGATTCTCCCCGGGCGACACCGTGGGCGTTCGCGTCGGTGACCGTGATCTGGGCCCGCTACCGGTCGTCGCCGCGGTGCCCCAGGCCATCGGTGGCGGCGCGACAGTGCTGCTGCCGGCCGGGGTGGTGCCGGAGGATCAGCTCGCCGGCGTGCCGTCGCACACGTTCGTGCAGCTGGTGTCGGGCGTGCCCCGGCAACAGGTGGTCGCCGCCCTCACCGGTGTCGGCACGGTCTCCGAACTGGACGCCTGGCTGGAGCGCGACAGCGTGGCCCGTACCGCCACCAGCACCGGTGTGTTGATCATGGTGATGGGCCTGGGCGGGTTGTACGCGCTGATCGGAGTGATCAACTCTGTCGTCGTCGCGGGGGCGACGAGGCCGCGCGAGTTCGCCGCTGTGCGGGTCACCGGATTCACCCGCGGGCAGGCGGTCCGCGCGGCGGTCCTCGAAGCGATAGTGGTCGCCGTGGCCGGTTTGCTCCTCGGTCTGCTGGCGGCGGCCGGAACGCTGGTCGGGGTGATGGCCACGACGGCCGCCGTGGCGGGCACGGTCACGGTGGACGTGCCGTGGCTGCTGGTGAGCGCCGTGGTGGCCGGCACGGTGCTGGTGACCGGGGTGACCAGCACCGTGGCCACCTGGGCGGCCACCCGGGAACATCCCGTCGCCCTGCTGGGCGCACGAGAGTGACACCGGACCCGGCGGGGCCGAGCCCCGCCGGGTCCTACGCCGGCAGATGCCGCAGCCTCGTCCTGGTCTGCTCGGCTCCGTCGTCGTCCGCGGCCTCCTGCAGCCGCAGGATCGTTTCGAGATCGTCTCTGGCTGCGGAGTTCTCGCCGAGTTGCTGGTAGGCCTCGGCGCGTCGTCCGAGCAGACGTATCCGATGCTGGAACGGGATCGGCGTCTCGTGCGGTCGCAGTGCCGCGGTGACCGCATCCACCGCTTTCTGCCACTGCCGCAGGTGCACATACACATGGGCGGCGTGAGCACGCGCCGAGATCATCGTGAAGTAGGCGATGCTGTCCCGGGGCGCCGTCCGCGGGTCCGTGACCAGGGCCAGGGCTCGTTCGATGGCGTCGAGTGCCTCCTGGTGCCGGTCCAGCGCCCGCAACACGTTGCCGAGGCCGATCAGCGCCTGTGGCAGTCCCGCCCGGTCGCCGGCGGCGGAGAAGTGCTCGACCGACTCCCGCGCCGGTGCGAGCGCCTGCTGGTAATGGTCCTGCGTCAGCAGCGCCCATGCCTGATACATGCGCGCCCACGCCATCTGCCGGCGATCACCGGCGCGCCGGGCGAAGAAGAAGGCCCGCTCCGCGAACCGGGTGGCGACGTCGTACTCGGCGAGACAGAAGTTGTGTGCCCAGGAGAGGTAGCCCAGGTGGGTGGCCTGCAGGCGGTCGTCGCACAGCCGGCTGGCCGCCTCGCTCGACAGTGCGAAGACCTCGTGCCAGCGGCCCCAGTCCAGCCAATGATCGGAGAACCAGTGCAGAGACTCGGCGACGTCGACGACCCGCTGGTGCTCACCGAGCTCCGCCGCCTCGGCCAGAGCGCCGAACCAGTTCTCCGCCTCCACCGTCAACCACGCCTTGGCGGCCGCCGGGGAGTCGATGACGGGGAGCCGCGGCTCCGGAGCGTCTGCGCCGTCGGGCTCGTACCATCGCCCCGCGACGATGGCGGTGTCGAGCAGCCAGTTCCGCAGCCGCGCCCGGGCCACCGAGACGGCGTGCGGGTCGTCGTCCTCGCGCAGTTTGAGCTGCGCGTAGAGCCGGAACAGGTCGTGGAACGTGACCCGGTTGTTCTCCGCCTCCTGCAGCAGGCCGAGCTCGATCAACTCGTCCAGGGCGTCCTCCGCCCCGGTGACGGACTGCGGCTCGACGACGGTGGCCATCGTCGCCCCACAGGTCGGACCGTACATCAAGGACAGCCGCCGGAAGAGTCGCCTGCCGTCGTCGGACAGCTGGTCATATGAGAGCGAGAACGCCGCGCTGACACCCGACTCGCCCGCGGAGAGCTCGGCCAGGCGGTGTTGCCGGTCCGACATGCGGGCGATGAGGTCACCCGCCGTCTTGTCGGGGCGGCCCGCCAGGCGGTTGCCGGCGACCCGGATCGCGAGCGGCAGGTGGGCGCAGAGCCGGGCGAGATCACGAAGCTCGGTCTCGTCGGCCGGACGATCGGCCGTGATGTCCGCGAGCAGCGCGACCGCCTCCCGCTCCTGGAGCGGGGAGAGCACGACGCGTTCCACGTTCTCCAGTCCGCTGAGCAACCGCCGGCTCGTCACGATGACCAGGGCGGGCCCGTGTGCGGGTATCGCCGCCCGCACCTGCGCCTCGTTCGCCGCGTTGTCGAGCACGATGACGATCCGCTTGCCCTTGCTGACGCTGCGCCAGGCGGCGGTGACGTCGGCCAGCCGGGGAGGAAAGCTGCCGGTGGACGGCTCCACCGCCTGAATCAGCTGCATGAGCAGCGCCTCGGGGCTCAGCGGATGTTCCGCGAGTCCCTGCAGGTCGACGAAGAACTGGCCGTCCGGGAAGCGCGGCGCGAGCTGTGTCGCGGCCTGCGCGGCCAGTGCGGTCTTCCCGATGCCGGGCTCTCCGTTGATCAACACGGTCGGACACTGACCGTCGGCCGGGTCGCTGCCGATCCGTGCCCGGATGTGGGTCAGTTCGGCGTCGCGTCCGGTGAAATCGGCGAACGGGGCAGGCAGTGGCAGCGCCTGCGCGGTGGCCGCCGAACCGCGTTTGCGGCCGGCTCGGGCGGCGGCGGTCAGCGCCGACCGCTCGGCGGCATCGAGCCCGAGCGCGTCGGCGATCGCGTCGATCGTGCTGACCCGCGCACCCCGGCTGGCTCCACGCTCCAGATCGCTGAGCGCGCGGTCGGTGATGCCGGCCGCAGTGGACAGCTGATCGAGGGTCATGTCCGCGGCCAGGCGGAGCCGGCGGAGCAAGGGGCCCAGTGCTTCGGGCTCCACCACGTCCACCTCCGTAACGAACCGAAGTCCCCGAGCTACACCGTATTCCCACTTCGCGGGGGAGGTGAGCGCTCCCACGCCGACGACGCCGAGCTGGGCTGTGCTATTCCATCGAGGTTGTACGCGCTGCGTATCGTCGTCAGGTGGAGATCCGTTACCGCACACGTTTCGCCGTGGACGACACCGCGCTGAGTCGCCTGCACGCGCGGGCCTTCGATTACGCCGAGACGCCGTTCGCCTGGGGCCGGGTCCTCGGCCAGCCGGCGACGGTCACGTTCGTCGGGGCCTTCCTCGGCGCCGACCTGGTCGGGTTCGCGCAGGCGCGCCGGACGGATCCCGGGCAGGCCGGTCTGCTCGACGTGGCTGTGGATCCGGACCGGCAGCGCCGGGGCATCGGCCTGGCACTGGTCCGCCACGTGATCCGGGACGTCGAAGCGGCCGGGCTGTCGCGCCTGCTGGTGGAGTTCGAGCCGCCGCTGAGCGAGTTCTACTTCGGCCGTTGCGGTTTCTCGCGCCGGGACGCCACCACGGGAGTCCGGTGGCTGTCGCGACCGCAGCCACCGGTATAGGTGCTCGTCGCCGATGGCGACGCGACCGGATCACCCACCGCCTGCGTTTCTCGCCCCGGGCGACGCCGTGGCCGTCGCGTTGACCGTTTAGGCGAGAAACACCGATACGTTCGGCCACCTCCCCCTGGGACATTCGGTTTGTCCAACGGAAGGGGGCTTGAGATGAACCTCGACGGCAGAACCGTCGTCCTGACCGGTGCCACCAGCGGCATCGGGGAAGCCGCCGCCCGGTTGCTGGCACCGCGCACCGGCACGCTGGTCATCCAGGGCCCGCAGCCGGCTTCCGAGGTCGCCACCCTGATCAAGGAGCTCGGCGCCCATACCGAGGTCCATTACGTGGCGGCCGACTTCACGTCCTTCGAGCAGGTGCGGCAGGCGGCCGCCGAGATCCGCGCGACAGTGCCGGCGATCGACGTTCTGATCAACAACGCCGGTGTGCCCGGGACCGCACACCGGCAGGTCACCGCGGACGGCAACGAACGCACGCTGCAGGTCAACTACCTCGCGCTGACCCTGCTGACCGAGAATCTGCTGCCGGCGATCCCGGCGGGCGGGCGGATCGTGAACGTCAGCTCCACCACGCACCGGATGGTCAGCCTCGCGCTCGACGACCTCAATCTGGAGCACGGGTACGACCCCGTTCGCGCCTACGCCCAGTCCAAGCTGGCGATCCTCACCTATTCCCTGCGGTTCGCGCAGCAGGTGAGCGATCGCGGCATCGGCGTCGTCGCGATCAGCCCCGGCGTGATCAGCACCAGCCTGCTGCATCAGATGTTCGGGGCCGGCGGCGCCCGGGTGGAGCACGGCGGGCGGCGTATCGCCGAGGCCGTCACCGCCGACGTGCCCACCGGCACCTACATCGACGACGGCGAGATCGTCGTGCCGAGCGACGAGGCGCGCGACCCCTCGGCTGCGGCTGCCCTGGCAGCCCGCACATCACCACTCATCCAGCACTGACGCACAAGGAGGAAAGATGGGCAAACTCGACGGCAAAGTAGCCATCATCACCGGCGGCGCCCGGGGCATGGGTGCCGCGCACGCCCGGCGATTCGTCGAGGAGGGCGCGAGCGTCGTCATCGCCGACGTGCTCGCCGACCTCGGCGCCAAGCTCGCCGACGACCTGGGCGAGCGAGCGATCTTCGCCGAGCTCGACGTCCGGGACCGCGAGCGGTGGACCGACGTCGTCGCGCAGACCGTGGAACGGTTCGGCCGCCTCGACGTCCTGGTGAACAACGCCGGCATCTTCCGGCGCGAGTCGATCGAGACCCACTCGCACGAACTCTGGGACGAGGTCATCGGCGTCAACCTGACCGGCATCTGGAACGGCACGAAGGCGGTCATCCCGGCGCTGAAGGCGGCCGGTGGTGGATCGATCATCAACGTCTCGTCGACGGCGGGGATGACCGGGTACGCGTGGCTGCCCGCGTACACGACCTCGAAGTGGGGCATCCGCGGCCTCACGAAGACCTCGGCTCTCGACCTCGGCCAGTACGGCATCCGTGTCAACTCGGTGCACCCCGGCTTCGTCCGTACCCCGATGACCGAGGAACTCGGCGACAACACCGCGAACGTGGCGCTGCACCGCACCGCTGCCGACACCGAGCTGACCCCGCTGGTGCTCTTCCTCGCCAGCGACGACTCCGCCTTCAGCACCGGCGCCGAATTCATCGCCGACGGCGGCGAGTCCGCCGGCCTGCCCGTTCACAACTGATCCGGTTCACCCCCACGGAAGGAATGACGAACATGAGCACCGTCCTGACCGCAAGCCCGCTGGCCGGCCGCATCGCCGTGGTGACCGGCGCGTCCAGCGGCATCGGGGAGGCGACCGCCGAGCGGCTCGCCGCGCTCGGTGCCAACGTGGCGCTGCTGGCCCGCCGTGAGGACCGCTTGAAGGCGGCCGTCGCCCGGATCACCGAGCGTGGCGGCCGCGCCCTTGCCGTGCCGACCGACGTCACCGACCGGGCCGCCATGGTCCGCGCCGCCGAGGCCGTGCACGACGAGTTCGGCACCGTGGACCTGGTCTTCGCCAACGCCGGCGTCCAGCACGTCTCCCCGATCGACGACCTGACGATCGACGACTGGGACGAGCAGATCAACCTCAACATCAAGGGCGTCATGAACACCGTTCAGACGTTCGTGCACGACCTCGAGTCCGCGGCCGCCGCCGGTAAGTCCGCCGACCTGATCTTCACCTCGTCGATCGCGGCCACCCGCATCCTGGAGAAGTTCCAGGTCTACTCCGGCACGAAGGCCTACATCAGCCACCTGGCCCGGGTGCTGCGCACCGAGCTCGGCCGCAAGAAGGTGCGCGTGTCGGCCGTCGAGCCCGGCATGGTCGACACCGAGCTGCCGCTGCACGTCACCGATCCGGACGCCACCGCGCTGATGGCTGACCTGATCAAGCAGATCGACGTGCTGCAGTCCGCTGACGTCGCCGAGACAGTGGCGTTCGTGGCCTCGGTGCCCAAGCACGTGAACCTCACCGAGATCACCATCCTGCCCACCGAGCAGATCATCTGAGTAGGCCATCGCGCGGCGTTGCCGCCAGCCGGTGGAGGTCGTGGGGGCGGCCTCCACCGGCATCGGTGCGCCCGAGCCCCGCTGCGGACTAACTCTTCGTGTCTTCTTCCTGGTCTCCGGACGACGGAACCGCTTCGATGAAGGAACCAGAAAAGTCAGCTTGCACCTGGGGGAAAGCGAATGAGCACTGGCGCCGCGCTGTACGAACGTGACGAGGACCTCGCCCGCCTCGGCCGGCTGTTCGACACCGTACGTGCCGGGGCGGGCGCCGCAGTCGTGGTTCGAGGCGTGGAGGGGATCGGCAAGTCCGCGCTCGTCGAGCACGCGCTGGGAACGTACGGCAAAGGTTTCAAGATTTTGCAGGTGGTGGGCAGCCGCCACGAGCGCGCGGTGCCGTTCGCCGGGCTGCACCTGCTGTCCTGCGCGGTGGGCCCGCAGAGCGGCGACCTCGCCTCCTCGGCGCCGATCCTGCACCAGGTGCTGAACTCCGCCGATCTGCCGCTGGAGATGACCCGCGCCCTGATCGACGAACTGCTGGGCTGGCTCGCCGATGCCGCCCACTCCGGCCCGGTCGCCTGCGTGGTCGAGAACACCCAGTGGATCGATCTGGCCAGCCTGACCGTGCTGCGCAGCGTCGCCTCCCGGCTGACCAGCGAGCCGGTGCTCCTGCTGTTCGTGCATCGCGACGGCGCCGCCGCGTCCTTCGGCGACCTGCCGACGGTGATCCCGGCACGGCTCAGCGACGACGCCGCCCGGGACTTCCTGATCACTCGGGCGCTCACTCCGATGGATCCCCGGGTCCGGGAGCGCCTGGTGGCCGAGGCGCGCGGCAATCCGGGTCTGCTGACCGACTTCACCGCCACCACGCCATGGGCGTTCGGCGGAGGGTACGACTGCCCTCCGCCACCCGCCTGGACCAGCGCACCGGAGGAACCCTTCCCCGTGCTGGCCACGCTGCCGCAAGCGACCAGGCGACTGCTGACCGTGGCCGCCGCGGACCCGACCGGCAACCCGGTGCTGCTGGCCACCGCGGCCCGGCACCTCGGCCTGCCCGACGGCACGCTGCGCGCGGTGGAACAGGCGGGCCTGCTGACCATCGACTCGCATGTGCGGTTCCCCAACCCGCACACGCGCCACACCGTCTATCACGCGGCCACCCCGGAAGACCGTCAGGCAGTGCACCGAGCCATCTCGGCGGTCATCGACCCGCTGATCGACCCGGACCGGCGCGCGTGGCACCAGGCTTTCGCCAGCGACGCTTTGAACGAGGACGTGGCCCGGGAACTCGCCGACGCCGCTCCGCATGCGCGAGAGCGTGGCGGACTGCCGGCCGCGGCCGTCCTCCTCGGGCTGGCGGCCGCCCGTACCCCGGATCCGGGTCTGCGGCGCGGTCGCCTGCTGGCCGCGGCGGACGCCCATCGGCTCAGCGGGAACCTCGAGGCCGCGACGGCGCTCACCGTCGCGGCGCGCACGCACGCCGGCGGCACCGGCAACCCGGTCGCGGTGGACGTCCTGGAGGCACGGATCGCCCTGTCCAAGGGGCACAACCGCGAAGCGCTGAACATGTTCCTGGCTGCCGCCGAGGAGGTGGAGGCGACCGATCCCGCCGAGGCCGTCCGGATCCGGCTGGATGCCTACGCGGTCACCATCCTGCACGGACGCCTCGCCGACCCGCGGATCGTGACGGAGCTGCGGGCGGCGCTCGCCGCGGCATCGGAGAGTGACAGCGGGAGCGACCTCGCCGCCCTGAAACACCTCTCCCGGCAGACCGGCGACGCGTGGGACGAGGAGGCGTTCCGGGCCGTCACGCGGGACCGGCTGAGGTCGGCACGGCAGGACGGCGCTCTCGGGTCGGTTCCGGTCGTCGCCGCGTACCAGGCCCTCTGGCATCTGCATGCCGGCGAGTTCGAGCGGGCCAAGGAGCTCGCCGATGACAGTGACGCGTCGGCCGCTGTCATCGGGGTGCCGCCGCTGTCGCACGTCAGCGTGGTCATCGCGGCGTGGCAGGGCCGCCAGCGGCATGTCGAACGGCTGATCGCCGAACGGCAGCCCGGCGTGGTCGCCCGGGAGGAGGGCTGGTTCCTGACCGGCTTCGACTACGCCCGGACGGTGCTCTTCAACGGGCTGGGCCGGTACGCCGACGCCCTCGAAGCGGGCCGGCTCGCGGCCGAGCTCGACGAGGGCGGCTTCCACGCCTGGCTGCCGGTGGAGGTGGTCGAGGCCGCGGTCCGGGCCGGCCGTCCCGAGCTGGCCGAGCCGTTGACGCGGCGGCTGTCGCAGCGGGCGCGGCTGCGCCCGTCCGCCTGGAGCCGTGGCCTGGCCGCGCTGTGCCGGGCGCTGTCCGCGACCGGTGCCGAGGCCGAGGCCCATTACCGGGAGGCGATCGACGAGCTGACCAGCAGCAAGGCCGCGCCGCGGCTGGCGCGGGCGCACCTGCTCTACGGGGAATGGCTGCGCCGGGAGAGGCGCAAACGTGAGGCCCGCGTCCAGCTGCGGCTGGCGCATTGTCAGCTGACCGCGATCGGGGCGTCCGCCTTCGCCGAACGCGCCGCGCGGGAACTGGCCGCGACGGGCATCAGCCTGCAGCGTGGCGGCGGGCAGCCCGCCCACCAGCTCACCGCCCAGGAGCTTGCGGTGGCCCGGCTGGTCGCCGGCGGCGCCACCAACCGGGAGGTGGCGCAGACGTTGTACCTGAGCCCACGAACGGTCGAGGCACACCTCCGCAACGTCTTCGCCAAGCTGGGCGTCACGTCCCGGCGGGAGATCGCCGATCTCGGCGATCTCACCGGGCCGGCGGCCGATCCGGCACTCACCGCGATCGGAGCCTGAGCACTGGCGCAGTCCCCGGGTCGCGGGACCCGGGGACTGCGGCGCCTCACCGTGCGGCGGCGGCGAGCAGCCGGTCGCGGGATTCCTCGACCGCGTTCCGGAGCTGCGGCAGGTCGACGTCCAGGACCGTGCCGGCCCACTTACGGACCTGACCGGCGATGAGGACGGCGTCGATGTTGCGGGCGTCGCTGCCCAGCACCACCGTGCCGATCGGGTCGTTGAGCGGCATGTTGTTGAGGTCGTCCGCGCGGATCAGCAGCAGGTCCGCCTGCTTGCCGGGGGTCAGCGAGCCGGTCACCGATTCCAGCCCGTTGGTGCGGGCGCCCTGCAGGGTGGCGAAGTCGAGCACGTCGTGAGTGGTGATCCGGGGCGGGATCCGATCGGTCCCGTAGCCGGCGTTCACGGCCCGCATCCGCTGGATCGACAACAGGGTGCGCATCTGGATGAACATGTCGCCCGGCAGGGCGACCTCCACGTCGATGCTCAGGCCGGGGCGGATACCGACGGCGAGAGCCTCGTCGACGGCGGGCACCGCGGTCTCCAGGCCGATCTGGGCCTCCGAGACCGGGGCCAGCGACACGGTGGCGCCGGTGTCACCGATCGCCTTCCATGCCTCACCGGTGAGGCCGGTCGAGTGGATGAGGGTGACGCCGGGGTCGAGCAGACCGTCGCGAGCCCAGCCGAGGATCGCCGCGGACGACGTGGTGCCGAAGACGGCGTCGATGCTGACGCCGATGCCGAGGTCCCGTGCGACCTGCGCCAGCTGCGGCCCGTAGGCCAGGTCCGGCCCGGCGATCTCGTCGGTGGCCAGGGTCGCCAGGCGCAGCGTCAGCAACTGGTCCGCCGAGCTGAAGTACTGCTCCCGCAGACGGGCCAGGTCGGCCGGCCACTGCCCGTCCCAGGCGCCGAAGTGCGGCCGCATCGAGGCGTGGACACCGCGGATGCCGGTGTCCAGCAGTGCCTGGACGGCGCTGTCGGAGTGCGCGGCGGTGCGGGCGTTGTGCGAGAAGTCGAGCAGGCACGTGATGCCGCTGTCGATGGCGCTCAGCGCGGCGAGCCGGGTGCCGAGATACACGTCCTGCGGCTGGTACACCGGCGCGTACCGGGCGAGGGTGGACATGACGTACTCACCGAGGTCGTTGACGTCCGGCATGATCCGCCGCAGGGCCGCCTGCCAGGAGTGGCGGTGCGTGTCGACGAAGCCGGGGGAGAGGATCGCTCCGGTCGCGTCGACGACCACGGCGCCGTCGGCGGCGCCCTGCGAGCGCAGATCGGGCGCCACCGCGGCGATCCGGGACCCCTCCACCAGCAGGTCGCCGCGGTGCAGGATCCCGATCTGCGGATCCATCGAGATGATCGTCGCGTTGGTGAACAGGATCCTGCGCTGCGGGTCGGCAGCCTGCCGGCGCAGGTCGGCCAGGGTGGCGAGGCTATCGGTCATGGTGCGTTCCTCCAGGTTCTGACGCTGCGTTCTGACACTGCGGAAAGCGAAGGCCGGGCCGGGTGGCCGGCATCGGCTGATCCGAAGATCGCAGCCGCCGAGACCGGTTTGAATCGGCAGCTTTCGCCTAGACGGACCGCCGCCGGTGAACGACCTGAATCGGGCGGTCCGGTCGGGGCCCGGCCATCCCGGATAGGCGACTTCACCGATTCGAGTGGGCGGCTGCCGCGACACGATCAAAAGATTCAGAGAGGGGTACGAGTGGACATCGCCGTCGTGGGCCGCGGGCATCTCGGTTCCACCCTGTCCTGGCTCTGGACGCGGGCCGGCCACCGGATCACCGTGCTGGGCCGCGACGGCGGGGACGTGGCCGGCGCGGACGTGCTGGTCGTAGCCGTGCCGGCCGCCGCGATCACCGACGCCCTGACCCGCGTCCGCGGCTTTCGCGGGGCCGTGACCGTCGACGCGACGAACCTGCAGGGCCCGCCGCCGGCCGGGCACCCGTCCCTGGCGCACCTGGTGCAGTCGCTGATCGGAGGCCCGGTCGCGAAGGCGTTCAACACCGACTACGCGTTGCTGTACGACCAGATCGAGCGCCAGGTGATCCGCCCGAGTCACCTGTACGCCGCCGACGCGGCGGCCCGGTCGGTCGCGGAGCAGCTGATCCGCGACGTCGGCTTCGCCCCGGTGTTCGTCGGCGACCTCCACCGTGCCGTACTGCTGGAGCAGCATCTGCGGCTCGTCCGGGCCATCGCGGACAACGGCTACGGACCGTACTTCTCCAGGTACGACGCGCCGGGCGGCCAGTAGCTGTGACATGCGTCACTCGGACTGGCTGAAATTACTCCTCGGGGGAGCAAAAGGACGTGGTGTCGCCCGGATGTGACGTTCTCGACCCATGCCGGCAAGATTTCCGGGCGCTTCGACTCGTAGTCTCGGGCGAGTGTTCACCACCGGCGGCGCGCTGACCCCCCTTCCCGAGCCGGCATGACCTTCCTCGGACGACACCACGAACGCGCGGTGCTACGCGAACTCGTCGAGGGCGCCCGTGGCGCGACGGGTGACGCCATCCTCGTCACCGGCCCGGCGGGTATCGGCAAGACGGCGCTCGTCGCCGAGACCATCGCGGAGGTGACCGGCGGCGTACGCGTGCTGCAGACCGCCGGCGCCCAGTACGAGATGGAGTTGCCGTTCGCGGCGCTCCAGCAGCTGCTGCAACCGCTGGTCGGCGGCATCGAGTCCCTGCCGGAGCCGCAGGCCCGCGCGGTCGCCTCCGCGCTGGGCACGGGCGAGACGGTGTCACCGGCGACCGTGCTGGTCGCCCTCGGCACACTGAACCTGCTCACCTGGGCCGCCCGGGAACGTCCGGTGATCTGCGTCGTCGACGACACGCACTGGCTGGACGACGCCTCGTCGCAGGTGCTGGCGTTCGTGGTCCGCCGGCTGAGCGGCGCCGCGGTGTCGGTGATCTTCATGGCCCGCGAGCCGCTGACCTCCGACGCGCTCAGCGGGGTCACCGTGCTGCGGTTGCGCGGCCTGGAGGACGCCGACGCCCGCACCCTGTTGCGGACCGGCCTGCGCGCTCCACTCGACCCGCGCGTGCGCGACCGCATCCTGGCCGAGGCGCAGGGCAATCCGCTCGCTCTGCTGGAGCTGCCGCGCAGCGCGGACCTGGGTGCGCTGGCGGGCGGCTTCGGTGTCCCCGGGACCGCCCGGCTGCCCCGCACCCTGGAGGTGGGTTTCCAGGACCGGCTGGAACGGCTGCCGGCCCAGGCGCGCCGGTTCCTGCTGGTCGCCTCGGCCGACCCGACGGGCGATCCGGTGGTCGTCTGGCGCGCGGCGCGTCATCTCGGGCTCGACCCGGTGGCGGCGTCGCACGGGGTGGACGCGGGACTGATACAGATCGACATCCGGATCCGCTTCCGGCACCCGCTGGTGCGCTCGGCGATCTACGAGTCCGCCACTGTGGACGACCGCCGGGCCGTCCATGACGCGCTCGCGGTGGCGACCGACCCCCTCGTCGACCCGGAGCGCCGGGCCTGGCACGCGGCGCAGGCGGCGGCCGAACCCGACGAGCAGCTCGCGGACGAACTCGAACGGCTGGCGAACCGGGCCCGGTCCCGAGGCGGCCTGGCGGCCTCGGGCGCTTTCCTGGAACAGGCCGCGGCGCTGACACCGGACACCGGCTCCCAGGCCCGGCGCCTGCTCGCCGCCGCCCGCGCCCGGCACGAATGCGGCGACTTCGGCCGGGCTCTGCGACTCGTCGCCGCCGCCGAGGCCACCGTGCAGGACCCGGTGCTGCAGGCCCGGGCACAGGTGGTCCGCGCCCGGGTCGCCTTCGACCGCGGACGTGACGAGCCGGCCGTACGCGGGCTCATCGCGGCCGCCAGGGCGATCGGACCCTTCGACGTGCTGTTCGGTCGGGACGTGCTGTTCGACGCCCTCGCCGCGGCGACACTCATGGGCCGGTTCGCGACCTGGTCGCTGACCCTCGACCTCGCCGAGGCCGTGCGGGACCTGCCGGTCGACGACGAGCGAACGCGCCCACTGGACCGGTTGCTGGACCCCTTGATCGCCTGCATCAGCGGCGGGAAGGCCGACCCGGGCGCGATCCGGCCGGTTCTCGCCCACTACCTGGAGTACGGCAGCAAGGCCGGTCAGGCGGACCGGGCCGTGGAGCGGTTCGACATCGGCGAGCTGTGGCTGGCTTGCCAAGCAGCCCAGGACATCTGGGACGACCAGATCTTCATCGCGCTCTCGCGCCAGCAACTCGACTATGCCCGCGACAACGGCGCGCTCGCCGGGATGCCGATCGCGCTGACCCATCGGGCGTTGAGCCTCATTCACGAGGGACGCTTCCCGCCGGCACAGCGGCTCGTCGACGAGGGGTACGCCATCTCCGCCGAGATCGGCGCGCCACGGATGGCCTTCGTCGACATGGCGATCGCCGCCTGGCAGGGCGACCGGCAGCGGGTGCGCGAACTCACCGAGCAGGCCATGGCCGACGCGACCGCCCGCGACGAGGGCCGGTTGCTGACCGCCGCCGAGTACGCCACCGCCGTCTCCCTCAACGGCATGGGTGAGTTCGCGGCCGCGGCCGACGCCTGCCGCACCGCCGTGCACCTGGACGAGCCGAGCTTCCCGCCCTGGCTGATACCGGAGTTCGTCGAGGGCGCCGCCCGCTCCGGCCGGCCGCAGGACGCGCTCGAGGTGGTCGAGCGCCTGGAACGGGTCGCTGCCGAGATGGACACCGATTGGGGGACTGGGACCGCGCTCTACGTCCGGGCCCTGATCAGTGCCGGCGAACAGGCGGACACCGCCTACCGAGAGGCGATCAAGCGGCTGGCCCGCACCACCCGCCGCATCGACCTGGCACGGGCCCGCCTGGCCTACGGCGAGTGGCTGGCCGGCGAGGAACGCAAGGGTGAGGCCCGCGAGCAGCTGGAAGCCGCGCACGAGATGTTCCTGGCCATGGGCGCCCGGGACTTCGCCGGCCGGGCGAGTCGCGCGCTGCGCGCCGCCACCGGAGTGGTCCGGCGCCCCAACGCCGGAGAAGCAGCGCTGACCGCCGCGGAACAGGCGGTCACCCGGCTCGTCGCCCGCGGCGCCACCAGCAAGGAAGCGGCGGCCGAGCTCTTCATCAGCCCGCGTACGGTCGACGCGCACCTGCGCAGCATCTTCGCCAAGCTCGGGGTGAAGTCGCGCCGCGAACTGCGCGACATGTACCGGGACGCCGGCGAAGGCGCGCGGTTATAGGCGACGAGCACCGATTCCAGCCGGCCGCGGGTCTTCGATCATGGAACCAGCGCCGGCCGGGAGGGGAACGATGACGCGCGGAAGTCTTCACACGCTCGCCGTAACGGTCGTAGCCGCGACGGTCATGTCTCAGCAGGCATGCTCGGCCGGCGATCCTCGGACGCCGGCTGCCGCTCCCACAGGAGGATCCGTGCTGTTCAAGAATGTCCAGGTCCATGGCGCCACCGGGAGCCTGGTCACCGATGTCCGGGTGAAGGACGGCATGGTCGCCGATGCCGGCACCGGGCCGGACACGGAAATCATCGACGGATCCGGCCTCGGCCTGGTCGCCGTGGTGCCGGCGACCCGCAAGGATCAGGGACACATGGTCGGACGCGTGGAGCCGGGCATCCCAGCCGACCTGCTCCTGGTCCCTCGGGGGAGCATGCCGAGGCTCGGCACACCGTGGTGGCGGGTCATCGTCGGCCGTACGGATCTCCGCGCGTTGCTGACCCGTGGCCGGGTGGTGATCCGGGACGGCGAGCCGCTCGACCGGCCGGCGAACCCGGACGGCGCCCGGATCGGCGTGTGGGTGGACCAGAACGACTGGCTGCATCAGGAACTGCTGCCGCAGGGTCGTTACGACGAGACCCGCGGCGGGCGCCGGCATGCCTACACCGGCCGCTACTGGCTCGACGGGGACCGCATCGACTACCTGGACGACTCCGGCTTCTACGCGTTCGGCGAGTTCATCGGCGATCAGCTGTTCCACGCCGAGTTCGTGATGCGCCGGCAAGCTCGCCCGTAACAACTCACCGACGACCGCCTGCCCGCTCACGCCGCTGTGACCGGCATGGCTCCCACCACGGCGGTGACTGCCGCACCAACACAGAACGGGGTTCAGCGGTGAAGATTGCGGTTTTGGGAGCGGGCGGCGTCGGCACGGCGCTCGGTTCGGCCGAGGCCGTCACCTCGGGCGAGGTCATGACCAACCCGGGTGCCCTGCCCGAGCGCGGCTCGGTCTTCCTGTCCGGCGACGACCGCGATGCCAAGCAGATCACCGGGCAACTGCTGTCGGAGATCTCCGCATGAGCGTGTCCGGTGGCGTCTGGCTGCTGACGGTGGCCGGCATCGTCGGCCTGCTGCTGTTCGACTACTTCTTCCATGTACGGCGCACGCACGTCCCGTCACTGGGCGAGGCGGCGCGCTGGACGGCCGTCTACATCGGCATCGCCGTGGCGTTCGGGATCGGTGTGCTGATCCTCGGTGGCGGCACGGCGGGCGCCGAGTACTTCGCGGGCTACGTCACCGAGAAGGCGCTGTCGGTCGACAACCTCTTCGTCTTCCTGCTGCTGCTCGCCAGCTTCCGGGTGCCGCGTGCCGACCAGCAGAAGGTGCTGCTGTTCGGCATCACCTTCTCGCTGATCGTCCGTACCGGGTTCATCTTCCTGGGCGCCGCGCTGATCAACTCGTTCGCGTGGGTGTTCTACCTGTTCGGCCTGATCCTGCTGATCACCGCCGGTAACCTGCTGCGCGAACAGCATGACGACAACCGGCCGCCGGACAACATCGTCATCAGGCTGGCGCGGCGGGTCCTGCGTACCTCCGAGAACTTTGACGGCGACAAGCTCGTCACCGTCGTGGACGGGCGCCGGATGCTCACCCCGATGCTGCTGGTGATGGTGGCGATCGGCGGCACCGACATCCTGTTCGCCCTCGACTCGATCCCGGCGATCTTCGGCCTGACCCAGAACACCTACCTGGTCTTCACCGCCACCGCGTTCTCCCTGCTCGGCCTGCGACAGTTGTACTTCCTGATCGACGGCCTGCTCGACCGGCTGGTCTACCTCTCCTACGGCCTGGCCGCGATCCTCGCGCTGATCGGCGTCAAGCTGTTCCTGCACGCCCTGCACGAGAACAACGTGCCGTTCATCAACGGCGGCGAGCACGTCGACGCCGCCGAGATCTCCACCGGCCTGTCGCTGTCGCTGATCATCGGCATCCTGTTGGTCACGGTGGTGTTCTCACTGCTGAGCCCGAAAGGCCGGGCACAGACGTACGCCCGAGCGGCGCGCCGGCACGCCAACGCGTACCTCGACGTCGAGACCGACCCGGCCTACTGCGACGAGATCTACCACCGCCTGCTCGAGGACGAGGCACGCATCGACGGTCTGCCGGCGAAACATCGGAGCCGGATCCGCATCGAGAAGGAGCTGCTCGACCTGCTGCGACGTGCCCATGAGCTACATGAGGACCGGGTACGGGCCGGCCGCTGCTTCGTCCCGGCCCCAGCACGTACCGGCTGAACTCCCGGGCCCGGCAGTGCGGGTCGCGGAGGCGCGCGAAAGGGAGACCACTGCCACATCGCGAAGATTCGGCGCATCCGTATGCAACCTTCCGGTCCTCGGCGAGCGTTTTGATCCCGGCGAAGGGGCCGCTGAGATCACGGCTCCTGATGACGTGGAAGGACACCATGGTTTTCTCTGCAACGCGTACGGTTCTGGCGGCTGCTGCCGTAGGTCTGGTTCTGGCGATGACGCCGGCCGGCGGGGCGCAGGCCGTCAACGGCGGCAACTCCGCTGCCCAGGGCGAGTTTCCGTTCATGGTGCGGTTGCTGCCGACCGGATGTGGTGGCACGCTGATCAGCCCGCAGATCGTGCTGACAGCCGGGCACTGCGTCAACCCGGAAGCCGAAGACCTCACCGCGGTCGTCGGCACCGTGGACCAGCAGGACCGTGACACCACTACCCGCGTGCCCGTCGTCGACAGCTATTCGGCGGCCGGCTTGTTCTGGTGGGAGTCGGACTGGGGACTGCTGAAGCTCGCCGAGCCGGTTGACCTGCCCGTGGTCACGTTGGCCGGCGAGGCGTCCCAGGATTACGCGGACCTGACGGTGCTCGGATGGGGACGGTCGCAGGAAGACCAGGACCAGCAACGGTTCCTGCAGCGAGCGGAGGTGCCGTTCATGAACGACACCGCCTGCACCGAGCTGGAGGGCGGCGTCGAGGGGATGTACCACCCCGATCGTCACGTGTGCACCTTCGCCGATGAGGGCAAGGGCATCTGCGGCGGCGACTCGGGCGGTCCGGCCCTGACCCAGCTCACCGACAGCACTTGGCAACAGGTCGGCATCGTCAGCTTCGGCGGCGACTGCGACCCCGAATACGACGACCGGCGCAACATCTTCACCGAGGTGGCTGCCTTCGCTGACGACATCCGGATGGCCGAGGCCGACCTGTTGAGCCGCGTCTCCTAGGTTCAGCCGGCGGAGCGGAGGTTCAGCCGGCGGAGCGGAGGCGCTGCCGTCTATCGGACCTTCCGCACGCTGGTGGTGTCGGGGCCGAGGATCGTGCCGTCCGCGCTGGTCGGCGCGATCTCCGGCACCGGGTTGCCGTGCTGGTCGACAAGGGTGGAGTGGGTCTCGCCGGGGGTGAAGGCGTGGCGTTCTCCCCACTGCCGGAGGGTGAGGACGACGGCGAAGAGATCGCGGCCGGCATCGGTGAGCACGTATTCCTGGCGACGGCCCGATGGTGCGGTGCGCTGGGTGAGGAGCCCGTGAGCCCGGAGTTTGCCGAGGCGGTCGGTGAGGATGTTGCGGGCGATGCCGGTGCTTCGCTGGAACTCCGTGAACGATCGGGCCCCGTCTATCGCGTCGCGGATGACGAGAAGGCTCCACTTGTCGCCGACGAGGTCGAGCGTGCGAGCCACGGGACAGTGCGGGTCGGTCCAGTCGGGGTTCGGGGCGCGAAGTGCGGAGCGTGACATGACACCTCGATTGGTTGCGGTTTGAAACCATCATGCCCTACGGTGAATTGGTTGCAATCTGCTACTGATCGGGGCCGTGGTGGCTGTGTGGCGAAGCTTTCTGCTCGCGATGGTGTGTGGTGTGTCAGTGGCGAGCGTTTATGCCGCGCAGCCGATTCTTGAGCCGATGGGTCGCGATCTCGGCGTGTCGGCAGCCTTCACCGGATGGATCGTGGCGATCAGCCAGGTCGGCTATCTGGCCGGGCTGGTGCTGCTGGTGCCGCTCGGTGATGTGGTCGACCGGCGCCGGCTCATCGCCGCGCACCTGACGCTCATCGCGGCGGGCGCAGCACTGACGGCCTCGGCCTCGGTCGCATGGGCGGCGTTCGCAGGCCTCGCGACGGCTGGTGTGTTCGCGGTCGTGGTGCAGACCACCGTGGCCTACGCCGCGTCGGTCTCGCCGCCTGCTGAACGCGGACGAAACATCGGTGTCGTCACATCGGGAGTTGTCGTCGGCATCATCGGCGCGCGGGTCGTCACCGGCATGCTCGCCGAGGCGTGCGGCTGGCAGAGCGTCTATGCGGTGCTGGCCGCGCTGTCGCTGGCGCTCGCGGCCCTCGTCCTCGTCGTGTTGCCGCCGGAGGAGCGACGCAGCCGGCCGGTGGGCTACGGGCGGGCCGTCGTCGCACTCGGCGGGATGTTCCGGCAGCGCTTCTTCCTGGTGCGCGGGCTCATCGCGTTCTTCTTGTTCGCCTCGTTCGGAGCCCTGTGGAGCGGGATGTCTCTGCCGTTGGCGGGCGCGCCGTGGCAGCTCGGCGAGAGCCAGATCGGCCTGTTCGGCATCGTCGGGCTCGCGGGCGCGCTCGGCGCGGCACGTGCGGGGCGGTGGGCGGACGCGGGACGGACGGGGCCGGTGATCGGCCTCTCGCTCGCGCTGCTCATCCTCTCGTGGGCAGCGATCGCACAACTGCCGCGCTCACTGTGGCTGCTCATCGTCGGAATCCTGGTTCTCGACTTCGCGGTCCAGGCCGTACATGTGAGCAACCAGCACGTGATAGCCACCGCGTATCCGGATCGCACCAGCAGCGTCCTCGGGAGCTACATGGTCTTCTACTCGCTCGGCTCGGCTCTCGGCGCGGCCGCGACCACGGTCATGTTCACCGCCGCGGGCTGGACCGCCTCCAGTCTCCTCGGGGCGGGATTCGCGGCCTGTGCGCTGGCCGTCTGGGCGATCGACAAAGTTTCCCCTGGTACGGCTAAAAGCCCCGCTGATCAGCGGGGCTTTTCACTGTTGCCGGGCGGCCGGTGATCGAGGGCTGAGGCTGTCGATCACCGGCCGGACTGCCAGAGGCTGTTGTCAGCCGATGCCGATGTTGTTGTGGGCGCTCACCGGCATGTAGTAGCGGTTTCCGTCGAAGACGGCGTCGTAGCCGTTGACCAGGAGGTTGGCCAGCGACTGCGGCGGGGGGATCGGGCCGTTGCGGCACTCGGCCCAGCCGTTGAGGTCGGTCGTCGCCTCGCACATCGGGAACCGCTCCCCGGTGGTGACGAAGTTGACGATCAGGTTGGGCACGGGACGGCCGCCGACCGTGATGAACCGGGCCCGCAGGCCGAGGGTCTCCCGGGCGATGATGTCCATGGTGCCGTAGTAGGCAGTCGCGATGAGACGCTGCCGCTGGAAAGTAGGAGCGGCCTGAGCCGGTGCCGGGTTCGCTGCGACAAGGGCTGCCACAGCGGCCGCGGCGGCGAGCCACCGCTTGGTGATGTGCTTCATGGCGCAGAAAACTAGGCGATCCGGCGACCTAACACCAAAACGCCGCACTCACGAGTGGCCGATGACTACCGAATCGGGTCAACATTCGTAACCCTTTCCGTTCCGATGCGTTTCCTGCGCGTCGAGCGGCGCCGGCGGCGGCATCGCTGATGTTTGGCGGCGGGGTGTGCTGTGAATCATCGACCTCCCCCCGACACCTTCCGAATGCCGTGCCGTTGAGTAGGAGTGAACCGCGCCTGAGAAAGATATCGAGGTTTATTCAAAGAATGAATTGATAGAAATTTTCGGCTTCGTGAGCCGCCGGTGATGCCGGTGAGTATCAGCAGCTCAGAGCTGGGTCGACCCCATCCGGGTGACGCCATGGGAAAGATCTTCTCGATCGTGATCACATGCTCTAGCTTCTTGTACGATCAGGCTGCGACGTCCGGGTAGGAGTCCCGGAAGGCGTTAGCCCTTGCTCATTAGCGCCACCGCCGGCGGTCGTTCATCGGCGAGGTCGGCGCTTTTCTGCTCTCTTTCCGGTCGGGCCTAACGGGTACCGCAAGCATGGGGACATCAGTGGATATAGCGATCGTCGGCCTTTCCTGCCGTTTTCCGGGCGCTCGCGACGTTACCGAGTTCTGGACGAACTCGTTGAACGCGGCCCATCATTTCCGGCCGGTTCCGGCCGAACGGTGGAATCACGACAGCTTCTTCTCGACCAACTACCGGGACAAGTACTCCACCTACACCGACCGGGTGGCGTTCCTCGAGGACGTGGAGCAGTTCGCGGCCCTGCACCACCGCGTTCCGCCGCGCCGGGCGAAGGCCATGGACCCGCAGCACCGGCTGCTCGTCGACCTGGCCCGGGAAGCGGTGCAGGACGCCGGCTGGGAGCGGACCGATTTCGACCGCGCCCGTACCGGCGTGTTCGTGGGGCTCAGCTCGTCGGACTACCGGGAGATCGCCGGGGCCCGGATCACCGCGACGATGCTGGCCGACGGCTCGCTGCCGGCCGGCGCGTACGACGAGGCGCTGCTCGCGGCCACCGCCGAGGCGGCCGCAGCGATCGAGCCCCCGCAGTCGTTCTCGCTCGCCGGCAACCTGCTCAACATGGCGCCCTGCACGGTGTCCGAACTGCTCGACCTCGGCGGCCCGTCGTTCGCCGTGGACGCCGCCTGCTCCTCCGCGCTCGTCGCCCTGCACGAGGCGATCAACCACCTGCGCACCGGCTCCTGCACCACGGCGCTGGTCGGCGGGGTCTTCATCAACATGACGCCGAGCGCGCTGATCGGTTTCTCCCGGGTGGGCGCGCTCTCCTCGGACGGCGTCTGCCGTCCCTTCGACGTCCGCGCCGACGGCTTCGTGCTCGGTGAGGGCGGATCTCTCGCGGTGCTGCGCCCGCTGGACGACGCGCTCGCGGCGGGCGACCGGATCTATGCGGTGATCAACGGGATCGGCACGGCCAACGACGGCCGCGGCGCCGGGCCGATGACGCCGTTCCCGGAGGGTCAGGAGGCGGCCATGCGCGCCGCGTACCGGGACGCCGGGCTGGAAGCCGGCGCCATCGACTTCCTCGAGGCGCACGGCACCGGCACGGCGGTGGGTGACCGGGTCGAGGTGGAGGCGATCCGGCGGCTGCGCGCGGACGTGACCGACCGGCCCTGTTACCTCTCCTCCGGCAAGGCGACCATCGGGCACACGATGCCGGCCGCCGGCGCTGCCGGGATCATGCGCGCCGCGCTGGCGCTGCACCACACCACGGTGCCGCCGCAGCCCGCGATCACCGAGAACCCCAACCTGCCGCTGACCGCCGCCGGCCTGGCGATCACCACTGCGGCGCGGGAGTGGCCGGAGGTCCCCGGCGACCGGCGTCGTGCCGGTGTCAACTCGTTCGGGTTCGGCGGGACCAACGTGCACGCGGTGCTCAGCGAGGCCCCGAGCCCACTGGGCCTGGGCGAGGACACCGGTGCGGAGGGCCGGCCGTGGATGGTGCTCATCACGGCGGGCACTGTCGAGCTGCTCTCCACGTACGCCAAGCGTCTCTCCACCATGGTCTCCACCGACCCGGCCCTGACGCCCGCCGCGGTGGCCCGGACCATGGCCACGCGCGAAGCGCTCCCGGCCCGCCTGGCGGTGATGTGCCGCACGCGAGCGGAGCTCGCGGCGCGTCTGGCGCTCGCCGCACAGGAACTCGGCGCCGGCGCCCTCGGCAGGCTGGGCCCCGGCCTGTACGCCGCCGAAGCGCCGTTGGACGCGGAGGAGCGCAAGCTCGCGTTCCTCTTCCCCGGACAGGGCTCGCTGCGCCCCGGCGTGCTGCGCGACCTGGTCGAGCGGTTCCCGCTCTTCGCCCGGTACGCCGGCCCGCTCGCCGACACCGTCGACAAGCGCACCGGCACCTCGGTCTCCGACCTGCTCTGCGAGAACCCGGGACCGGGCGCCGAGGCGCAGGTCAGCGACACCCGGATCTGCCAGCCCGGACTTGGCGTCGCCGGGATCAGCATGGCCCAGCTGCTCGCCGACTGCGGTGTCATGCCGGACGTCGCCCTCGGCCACAGCGTCGGCGAGCTGGTCGCCGCGGTGGCCGCCGGCGCGCTCTCCCCGGACGACGGCCTCGACTTCCTGATCGAGCGCGGCGCAGCCGTGACCGCGGGGCAGGAGCCGGCGCCCGGAACGATGGCCGCGATCAAGGCGGACGCGGCTGCCTTCGAGGAGCTGCGGTCGGGCATCCGCGGGGTCTGGGCGGGGTGCTACAACCACCCGGCGCAGACCGTCGCGAGCGGCCACCGGGAAGCCGTCGCGCACCTGCTGGACCGCTGCCGTACCCGGGGGATCTCGGCGGTCGAGCTGCGGGTGTCGCACGCGTTCCACTCGCCGCTGCTGGCCGAGGTGGACGGCCGGATCGCCGAATACACCGCGGACCTGGCGGTTCGTGCACCCGGTGTGCGGTTCGTGTCCAGCGTCGACCCGGAGGCGGCGGCGGAGCCGGACCAGCTGCGCGCGCTGTGGAGCCGGCACATCTCGTCGCCGGTGCTCTTCCGCGACGCGGTCGACACGGCCGTTGCCGCGGGCGCCCGGATCCTGGTCCAGGTCTGCGCCGGCGACGCCTTGCTCGGCATGGCCGCGCAGATCCCGGCCACCGCGAGGCTCAGCAAGATCGCGTTGATGCCGGCCGAGCCGGACGACGGGTACGCGCTGCTCGAAGGCCTGGGACGGCTCGCCGTCGCCGGTGTGCCGGTGGATCTGACACCGCTGTTCACCGGTCTCGGCGTACCCCTGCTGACCCTGCCGCCGTCGCCGCTCGCCACTCAGTACTACTCGATCCGCCGGACCGTCGAGGAAGCCGGTCCGCGCCTCGTCACCACCGCGCTGGAGCGTTCGGCGCTGCCCGCCGGGGAGATCGAACTTTGCCTGCCGGAGCGCTCGGCGCCTCCGGTCGCCACCAGAAATGGAGATCCGACGCCAGTGAACGACGTCATTTCGTTGATGCGGGAACAGCTCGCCGTTCTGCGCAACATCGGTGTGGAGCCGATCCGGGCCATCGCCGCACCGGCCCTCGAAGAAGCCGCGCCCGCGCCGGTCGTCCGGGCGGTCCCGGAACCCGAGCCGGCGGCCAAGCGGGCCGTGGTGCCGGCGCAGAAGACCGGGCCGAACGACCTCGGCGCGATCGTGGCCGAGCTCGCGAAGATCATTGGCTCGATCAGCGCGTACCCGTCCGACCTGGTCCGTGCCGAGCAGTCGTTCGCCGACGACCTCGGATTCGACTCGATCATGATCTCGGAGCTGCTCACCGCGATGCGGCGGCGCTGGCCGGACGTGGACGTGGACCCGGCCGACATGTTCGAGGTGCACAAGGTCGGCGAGCTCGCGCAGCTGCTGTCCGCGGCCCTCGGCGGCAACAGCGCGCCGGCCGCCGTCTCGCCGCCGCCCGCGCCGCCGCAGCACGCCGCCCCGGTCGTGCCGGTGCCGGAGCGTGCCCTGGTGGCGCCGCCGCGCAAGGAGGTCGCCGACGTGGCCGCCCTGCCCGAGGTCGTGGAGTTCCGGCAGCGTGGCGCGATGATGGAGCGGATGGTGCAGGTCGCCAACCCGTACTTCATCGTCCACGAGGGCGGGATCGGCCGGGCCACCACGGTCGGCGGCCGGCAGCTGATCTCCTTCTCCAGCTACAACTACCTCGGCCTGGCCGGGCACCCGATGGTCGCGTACGCGGTGAAGGAGGCCGTCGACCGGTACGGCTCCTCGGTCTCGGCGGCCCGGATCCTCTCCGGCAACCGGGCCCTGCACGACGAGCTGGACCGGGCCCTGGCCGAGTTCGTCGGCTGCGAGGACGCGATCACCATGATCGGCGGCCACGCCACCAACGTCAGCGTGATCGGCCACCTGGTCGGCCCCGAGGACCTGATCGTGCACGACGCGCTCGCGCACGACAGCATCCTGCAGGGCTGCCGGCTCTCCGGCGCCAGCCGCCAGCCGTTCGCCCACCAGGACTACGCGGCCCTGGACGAGCTGCTCACCACCACCCGTGACCGGTACCGCCGGGTGCTGATCGTGGTCGAGGGCGTCTACAGCATGGACGGCGACATCTGTGACCTGCCGGCCCTGATCGCGCTCAAGAAGAAGCACAGCGCGCTGCTGATGGTCGACGAGGCGCACAGCATCGGCGTGCTCGGCGCCCGCGGCGGTGGCGTCGGCGAGCACTTCGGCGTCGAGCGCACCGACGTGGACGTCTGGATGGGCACGCTGTCCAAGTCCCTGGCGAGCTGCGGCGGCTACATCGCCGGCCGGCACGAGCTGATCGACTACATGCGGTACACGCTGCCCGGTTACATCTTCAGCGCCGGCATGAGCCCGGCGAACGCCGCCGCGGCGCTGGCCGCCCTGCACATCCTCCGCGAGGAGCCGCAGCGGCTCGCCGCGCTGCACAACAACGCCGGTACGTTCCTGCGGCTCGCCAAGGAGGCCGGAGTCAACACCGGAAGCGCCGTCGGCACGCCCGTCGTCCCGGCGATCACCGGTGACTCGATCAAGGCGCTGCTCCTCGCCGACATGCTGTTCCAGAACGGGGTCAGCGCGAACCCGATCCTGTACCCGGCGGTCAAGGAGAAGATGGCCCGGCTGCGGTTCTTCGTGACCGCCGAGCACACCACGGCCGACATCGAGAAGACCGTGGACCTGCTGGCCCGCAACCTCGACCCGGCCACACTGTCGCAGTCCGTGTGAGCGCGGAATGACATCGGTAACCCCTCGCCCGGCCACCACCGGCCGGCGCGTCCCGACCACCGGCCCGGCTACCGGGCCGGTGGTCCGGCTCGTCACCCGCCGCCCGAAATCGGTCCTGATCACCGCGCTGCTGATCGCGGTGGCCGCCATCGTGTTCAGCGGTGATCTGGTCGGGGCCCTGAAGACCGGCGGTTTCGACGATCCGAGCTCGGAGTCGGTACGCGGCCAGCAGTCGCTCGCCCAGCACTTCCGCGCCGCCGACCCGAACCTCGTCGTCATGCTCGAGAAGCCGGGCGGCGACGTGGACGACGTGGACGTCCGCACGGTCGCCGACCAGGTGACGCAGCGGCTGACCGGCACCGAGGGCGTGAGCGTGGTCGGCTCGTACTGGGCCGGCCGGGCTCCGCAGCTGGCCGGGCGCGACCGGGACAAGGGCATCATCCTGGCCCGCGTCGACGGTGACGAGGACACCAGCGCGGCGCGGGTCAAGGATCTCCATGAGCTCGCCGGGCGTACCGGTGAGGTGACTGTCGGGTTCGGTGGGATAACCCAGGTCAACAACGACATCAACGCCCAGGTCACCACGGACCTGGCGCACGCCGAGGCGATCGCGGTGCCGATCACGCTGATCCTGCTGCTGCTCGTCTTCGGGACGGTGTGGGCGGCCGGGGCGCCGCTGCTGATCGGCCTCTTCTCGATCGTCACGACCCTCGGCACGCTGCGGCTGCTGGCGGTCTTCACCGACGTATCGGTCTTCGCGGTGAACATGGCGACGGCGCTGGGGCTGGGCCTGGCCGTCGACTACAGCCTGCTGTTCGTCTCCCGGTACCGGGAGCAGCGGCTCCGCGACCCGGACAACATCACGGCGCTGGCGGCGACGATGCGTACCGCCGGGTCCACCGTGGTGTTCAGCGCGGCCACCGTGGCGGTCGCGCTCTGCAGCCTGCTGGTGTTCCCGCAGTACTTCCTGCGGTCGTTCGCCTACGCCGGGATCGCCGTCGTGATCGCCACGGTCTGCGCCGCGCTGATGGTGCTGCCGGCGCTGCTGGTGCTGCTCGGGGACCGGATCGACAAGTGGCCGGTGCTGCGCCGGCGGCCGGCCGTCGGTGGGCACGCGCCGTTCTGGGGACGGGTCGCCGCGGAGGTGATGCGCCGGCCGTTCCGGAGCGCCGTACCGGTGATCCTGTTCCTGATCGCGCTCGCGCTGCCGTTCACCCACATCAAGTTCGGCATCGCCGACGACCGGGTGCTGCCCAAGGACGCGGAGAGCCGGGTCGTCGCGGACGCGTTGCGCACCGAGTTCGCCGGCACCGGCAGCGGCGCCACGGTGATCGTCGCCGACGGCTGGGGCACCGGGACCAACGGCATCAAGCGGGCCGCCGTCTACGCGGCCCGGCTCTCCCGGGTCGAGGGGGTGAGCCGGGTGGACAGCATGGCCGGGACGTTCGTGCGCGGCGCCGCGGCGCCGGAGCTGATCACGAGGCATCCGCGCACGTTCGCGTCCGGGAAGCTGGCCACCTATTTCTCGGTGCTCAGCGATGTGGAGCCGTACTCGGACTCCGGCGCCGACCTGGCTCGTGCGATCCGGGACGTGCCGGTCCCGGCGGGCGTCCCGGTCATGACCACCGGTCCGGCCGCGCAGCTGGTCGACATCACCGCCTCGATCGGCGGGCGGCTGCCGCACGCGCTGATCCTGATCGCCTGCACCACGTTCGCGCTGCTGTTCCTGCTCACCGGCAGCGTGCTCCTGCCGCTCAAGGCCCTGGTCTTCAACCTGCTCACGATGAGCTCGGTCTTCGGCGTCGCGGTCTGGATCTTCCAGGACGGCAACCTGTCCGAGCTGCTCGGATTCACCGCGACACCGCTGACCGTGGCGATCCCGGTGCTGCTGTTCTGCGTGGCGTTCGGGCTCTCGATGGACTACGAGGTGTTCGTGCTGTCCCGGATCATCGAACGGCATCGGCAGGGCGCCGATCTGCGTACCTCGGTGGTGGAAGGCCTGTCCCGCAGCGGCCGGGTGATCAGCGCGGCCGCCGCGATCCTGTCGGTGTCGTTCCTGGCCATGCTGGTGTCCGGGGTGTCGTTCATCCAGTTCTTCGGCCTCTGCGCGGCGCTGGCGATCATCCTGGACGCGCTGCTGGTCCGACCGGTGCTGGTGCCGGCGTTCATGCGGCTGCTCGGCCGCTGGAACTGGTGGGCGCCCGGTCCGCTGCGGGCCCTGCACGCCCGGATGGGTCTGCGCGAGCACGGCTGAGGTCGAGGGGTCCGGCCAGGGCCGGCCGGTTTTTGTCGGACCCCTCCGATACAACTACGCCCCATGAGCATCCCCTACGAGCGCCGCAGCTCGGCGCCCGTCATCGAGCCAGTGCGATCGCGGAAACTGGCGAAAGTGCCCTTTCTCGAGCTCGCCGAGGGCCGGCTGCAGGGCGTGGTGTCGAGCGGGTCCGACGTCTCCCGGGTCTACGTCTCCTCGATCACCGCGGGCGACCACGGCCTGAGCTGCCACACCAACAACAACCGCCCGTGCGGCGGCCTCAGCGGCGCCCACCCGTGCAACCACCTGCGCTCGCTGCTGGCCGAGGCCACCCTGCAGTACGGCGCGGCCCGCGTCGCGCGATACCTGAAGGTCGAGGTCGCCGAGGGCGCTGACCTGATCACCGGCCTGCACCCGGCCGCCGCGCCGAACCGGGCGGCCGAGGTGTTCAGCAGCTTCCTGCGGCACCTCTCCTACCTGGAGCTGCCGGCGACCACCGACCCGCTGCCCGACCTGCAGTGGTTCCCGGCGGCCGGGGCGGTGCGCTGATGCTCGCCGACGCCCTGCGTGCCGAGCCCGCCGGCCTGAGCGAGGCGCTCGTCCTGGTCGACGGCCTCGACGACGTGCTCGTGCACGGCCTGGCCCGGATCGACGAGGAGCGCGCCGCGTCGCTGACGTCGCTGACCGCCGCGTTCGCCGGCTCGCCGCTCGCCGACCGGGTGGCCGACTCGATCGGCAAGATCGTCGCTGGGACGGTCACCGACGAGCACCTGGCGGTCCTGGCCGGCGCGCGCACCGCGCTGCTCGGCGCCGCGCACGATGCCCTGCTCGGCACGCTGGCCCGCAAGAGGCTGCCGTCGCCCGCTCCGGCTGAGGCCGCGGCCTTCGTCGCCGGCGGCAGCCGGTCCTGGCTGCGGGAGCTGGCGATCGCCGGTTGGCGCGGCGTCGACCACGAGCTCGCCGCGGCCGGCTCGCCGACCGTGCAGGCGTTGCTCGCCGATCCGGCGGCCCGCCGCCTCGCGGTGCTGCTCGACGGTTTCGCCGCCGAGCTCCGGACGGCCGCGCCGGTCGCCACCCTGGATCGTGTCCCGGCCCGGCGCTGGGCCGACCTCTGGTCCCGCGCCCTGCTGCTCTCCCAGGACGGGTTCCCCGCCGATTCCGGCGAGCCGGTCGACGGGCGGTTCCTGCTGCTCGGCGCCGACCTGCACGAGCACCCCACGATCTTCCAGGCGCAGGCGCACGGTCTGCTGGAGACGGCCGGCGGCGAGGTCCGCCTGGTGCGTACCGCGGTGGCCGCACCGAAAGTGGAGACCATCACCGGTCCGTCCGCCTGGCGGATGCTCGCGGCGTTCCCGATCTTCCGGGCCGCCCTGGCCGAGCATCGGTCGGTCGAGGTCAGCGGTCTCGTCCTGACCGGCGGCGGCGACCTGATCTGGGACGAGTCGCGGGTCACCGCCGGCGAGCCGGCCGACCCGTTCGCCACCGCCCGGGTCCGGCTCGACGCGGCGGCGGCAGCGTCCCTCCCGCCGCTCGACCGGCACCCGGCCGCGGTCGCCGAGCCGGTGCTGCTGGAGGGTTACACCGCCGGTGCCGACGGCTTCGACCTCGGCGGCGTCACCCTGGCGCTCGACCTGGACCGGCTGCCCGCCGCCGGCCCGCTCACCCCGGCCCTGATCGCCGCGTCCACCGCCTGTCTCGGGCTGCTGCGCTGGGACGCCGGCCGATGGGCGCTCCAGCCGCTCGCCGTGCAGGCCACTGTGAAACGGAAAGCGGTGGCGGTGCACGCCGGTGACTGGGCGCTCGGCCCGCTCGACGCGAAGGCCGCGAAGGCAGAGGCGGTCGCCGGCACGGCCGTCGACGTGCTGCGCGAGCGCGCGGGAAGGCTGCTGCGCAAATGAGCACCGCGGAAAATCGGCGTCAGGTGCTGTACTGGCGGCTGCTGGCCCGGCTCTTCGATCCCGAGGAGCAGGCCGCGCTGGAAAGTGGCAGCGTGGCGATCGTCGGCGATCTGGACCTGCCGGCCGCGCTGCTCGACCCGGCCGTCTCGGTCGACACCGTGGTGCAGCGCTTCCCGCACCTCGAGGCGGAGTTCGACGGCCTGCTCAGCGGGGCGGGCGACGATCGGGAGGGTGAGGTCCGCCGGGCCGCGCTCGTCTCCAAGCTGCTGCTCAACGTCTTCGGCACCGGCTCCGGCAACGTCACGGCCGGTCAGCTGGCCCGCTGGCAGTCGGACGCGGGCTGGTTCGAGCGGTCCCTCGGCTGCACCCCCGGCTCGTTGCGCGGTCGTGCCGCGGCCGCCGGCGCGGGCGCTCCGTCGGCGGGCGCTCCGGCGGGCGGCGGCTCGCCGGGCGGCGCTTCCCCGGGCGGCGGTTCGCCGGGTGGGTCTTCGCCGGGCGGCGCCGCGCCGGGCGGCGGTGGGGCCGGCGTCGGGACCGGGCCGGGCAACGGGTTCGACGTCGACCTCGCTCCTGTGCTCGCCGCCATCGAGGCCGACCTGGTCAGCCGGATGCGGCTGCGCGAGGTGCTGGCCGACCCCGCCCTCGCCAAGCAGCTCACTCCGAGCATGTCGCTGATCGAGCAACTGCTCCGCGACAAGGACAACCTGGACGGCGTGGCGCTCGCCAACGCCAAGGCGCTGATCCGGCGTTTCGTCGACGAGGTGGCCGAGGTGCTGCGCACCCAGGTCGCGCAGGCCAGCACCGGGACGATCGACCGGTCCATCCCGCCGAAACGCGTCTACCGCAACCTCGACATCAACCGCACGATCTGGAAGAACCTGCCGAACTGGGACCCGGCCGAGGAGCGCCTCTACGTCGACCGGCTCTACTACAAGCAGACCGCGAAACGGATCACCCCGGCCCGGCTGATCGTGGTGGTGGACCAGTCCGGCTCGATGGTCGACGCGATGGTGAACTGCACGATCCTCGCCTCGATCTTCGCCGGCCTGCCCAAGGTCGACGTGCACCTGATCGCCTATGACACCCGTGCGCTCGACCTGACGCCGTGGGTGCACGATCCGTTCGAGGTGCTGCTGCGCACTCAGCTGGGCGGCGGGACGGACGGCACCGTCGCGCTCGACCTGGCCCGGCCGAAAATCGCCGACCCGCGCAACACCGTGGTCGTCTGGATCTCCGACTTCTACGAGTGGAAGGAACAGGCCGTCTTCGACGGGATGGCCGCCATCCACCGCTCCGGCGCTCGCTTCATCCCGGTCGGCTCCGTCAGCAGCGGCGGCCAGCAGAGCGTCAACCCCTGGTTCCGCCAGCGTTTCAAAGACCAGGGCACGCCGGTGCTCTCCGGTCGCATCAAGAAGCTCGTCACCGAGCTGAAGAACTTCCTCGCCTTCTAGGAGACACCCCCATGAGTGACATGCTGCGCGCCCCCGCCGAGATCAAGTACGCCGAGGAGCTGGACTGGCTCGAGTCGATCGACGACGGCCCGAAACCGTTCTCCTGGCGGCTCAGCCCGAAAATGGTGCGCCTGTTCATCCTCGGCTCGGAGCGCGCCGACGGCCTCGACCGGGAGGTCAGCCAGAAATGGTTCGGTGACCGCAGCTTCGTCGAGCGGTCCATCGTCACCCTCGCCTCCGACCGCGGCCTGCTCCTGATCGGCGACCCGGGCACCGGCAAGAGCTGGCTCGCCGAGCTGCTCGCCGCCGCGATCAGCCGCAACTCCACGCTCGTCGTGCAGGGCACCGCCGGCACCACCGAGGACCACATCAAGTACTCCTGGAACGTCTCGATGGTCATCGCGAAAGGCCAGTCCCGCGCCTCGATGATCCCGTCGCCGATCATGACGGCGATGGAGGGTGGCGTGATCGGCCGCTTCGAGGAGCTGACCCGCTCCACCAGCGACGTGCAGGACGCGCTGATCTCGATCCTCTCCGAGAAGTACGTCTCCATTCCCGAGCTGGACTCCGACAACATCGTCTTCGCCAGGCCGGGCTTCTCGATCATCGCGACCGCGAACAGCCGGGACCGGGGCGTCAACGACCTCTCCTCCGCGCTCAAGCGCCGCTTCAACTTCGTCCGCATCCCGGTGATGACCAACAAGAAGAGCGAGGCCGAGATCGTCCGGTTCCGCACCGAGGAACTGCTGCGCCGGCACAACATCGAGCTGGAGGTCCCGCCCACCCTGCTCGACGTGCTGCTGCAGAGCTTCGCCGACCTGCGTGCCGCCGCCGGCGCGGCGACCAGCGACGAGGAGCGCCTGGAGTCGGCGCTCTCCACCGCCGAGCAGATCGGCGTGCTGGAGGACGCGATCCTGCACAGCAACTTCTTCGGCGCCAGGGCGCTCAGTGCCGAGACGCTGGCCGGCTCCCTGGTCGGCTCGCTGGCCCGGCGCAGCCCGGAGGACCTGGCGATCCTCAACAAGTACTGGCACGGCGTGGTCGAGCCGCGCAGCCGGGAGCACGGCGGGGAGTGGGACGGCTTCCTCGAAGGCGGCCGCCAGGCGATCGCGACGCTGTCGTGAGCCGGCCCTTCGACGCGCTGCGGGAGCAGCTGCTCGGAGCGGCCGAAGCCCTCGCGGACGGCCCGGCGGCCCTGCCGGAGATCCTGGCCGGGATGGTCGACGACGTCGATCACGCGCTGCGCGAGCCGCTGGAGATCTTCCCGGTCTGCCACCATTCGCCGGCCTCGGCGCTGGCGATGGCCCGCCGCCTGCGGGAGAAACAGCCCAAGGTGATCTACCTGGAGCTCTGCGAGGACCTCGCACCGCTCCTCACCGAGCTGCGGAACTGCCGGCTGCCGGTGGCGCTGCAGGCGTTCGCCTCCGAGTTGGACGGCTTCCCGAAGGAGTCAGCGCCGCTCAGCGTGGTCGCGCCGATCACCGAGGCGTCCGCCGAGTACCAGGCGATCGCGTACGCGCTGGACACCCCCGGCGTCGAGCTGGTGCTCGTCGACAGGTCCACCGACCACGTCTTCCAGTGGCAGCCGGACGTCTCGGCGTCCACCGGTGAGGACGATCTGCACGGTGACGCGGTCGGGGTGGAGATCGGCGACCTGCGGCCGCGCTTCGCCGAGCTGGAGGAGCACCTGCTGCACCACGGCCGGGTCCGGCACTGGTCCGAGTGGTGGGAGCAGTACGTCGAGCAGCCGCTGGCCGGGGCCGATCACGACACGTACCGGCAGGTCATGGTCATGATCGGCAGCCTGTTCCGCCGGCTCGCGCCGCACGACAGCCGGCGGTTCGCGATCGACGAGGACCGCGAGCGCTACATGTGGACCCGGATCCGGGAGCATCTCGCGCGAAGCGGCGCCGACCGGGCCGACTGCCTCTACATCTGCGGCGCCTTCCACGCGTCGAGCCGGGTCCCCGAGGCCGGCTCGGCGCCGGGCACACCCGACTTCGCGATCACCGAGCGGACCGCGACGACATGGCTCTACGGGCTCATTCCGTCCAGCCACTCGGCGATCGAGGCGCAGTTCGGGCTGGCGCCGGGATCGGTGTCGATCGCGGCCGCCGCCTGGCAGAAATCGCTGCTGCGCACCCGGGTGAAACCGTTCTCGCTGACCGGTCAGAAAAGCGGGCGCAAGAAGACACCGGCGCTCCCCGCGGCGGTCGCCTCCGGGCCGGTCACCGACCAGCTCAGCGGCTACCTCACCGGGCCGGCGGCGCTGGACGCCCTGGACGAGGGGGAGCTGCGAGGCTGGTGCGTCGACATCGTCCGGCTGGCCCGCCGCAACGGCTACCTGGCGAGCACGGCGGACGCGATCGCGGTGTTCGAGACGTCGGTGCTGCTGGCCGGGATGCGCGGGCGGCGGCGGCCCACGCCGTACGACTTTCAGGACGCGGCGGTCACCTGCATCGAGAAGGAGACCGTGCCGGGACGGCGTGACGTGCGCCGGCTCTGCGAGATCCTGCTCGGCGGCGACCGGATCGGCCAGGTGGGGTACGCCGCCCTCCCGCCGCTGGCCCGCGACGTCTACGACCGTCTCGCGCCGCTCGGGCTCAACCTCGAACAGCGGACCATCCAGCGCGCCCTGCTCGACCTGGCCGCGCGGCCCGAGCTGACCGCCTGCTCCCAGCTGCTCTGGATGCTCCGCTACCTGCTGCCCGACCAGGCGGTCCGGCCGATCATGGGCTCACGACGGCTCGGCGAGAAACACATCCAGGAGAGCTGGGACCTCGACCTCGGCCGCCACCAGCGCACGATCATCGAGCTGGGCTACGAGGGCGTCACCGTCGAGCAGGTCCTGGAACAGCGGCTGCGCCGGTCCGCCTGGGACCCGAAAGCCACCGCCGCCACCGCGCTCAAGGCCGTCGAGGACTCGCTGCTCTTCCTGCGCAGCCCGCGCCTCACCGACGAACTCGGCACCCGGGCGGTGGAACTGCTCGCCGCCGAGCGCACTGTCGACGACGCGCCCGCCGTGCTGCGCCGCATCCGCCGGCTGATGGCCCACTACCGGGCCACCGAACCGGCGCTCCCGGCCTGGTGCGAGCGGTTCGTCACGGAAGGTTACGCGCACTACTGCACCCTGCTGCCGACCGCGTTCGTGGCCGACGACACCGGCGTGCGGCAGGTCGGCGCGATGCTCGGCTTCCTGTTCAGCATGGAGAGCCTCGCGCTGTCGCTCGGCTGCGACCGCACCCAGCTGGAGCTCGCGGTCCGGCAGTCCCATCCGGAGACGCCGGCGAAACTGGCCCTGCTCTGGGCGGCGCGCCACCAGCTGGGTGCCCTGCCGCTGGCCGACCTCCGGGTACGCGTCGACGAGCTGCTCGCCAACCCCCTGGTGGTGCCCGCGGTCCCGCAGTACGTGAGCGGGTTCGTCCAGGCGCTCGAACCGGTGCCGAGGCTGGCGCCGTTCGTCGTCGAGACCCTGTCGAAAGCGTTCGGGCGGCTGCCCGACCCGGTCCTGCTCCCGTGGCTGCCCACGCTGATCACGACGCTGAAATCGCAGGCCGCGGAGCTGGTCCCGGTGCTGACCCGGGAAGCGGGGCGCACGTTCCCGGCGACCCTGGCCGGTATCGACGCGTGGACACCGCCGTGGAGGTCCCGCCCGGCGCCGGCCGGGGGTGCGCCGGCCGGTCCGGCGGTCCGGGGCGGTGGCCCGGCCGGGGTGCTGCTGGCCGCTCACCCGGAGGCGGCGGACGGGGTCGCGGCCCTGCTCGGCATCGCGGGGGAGTGGTCGGCGCCGGATGTGACAGTGCTCGATATGACAGTGCGCGATATGGCAGTGCCCGATACGGCCGTGCCCGGGACAGCCGCGCTGGAGTCGGCCGCCGGCGGTCTGCTCACCCGGCACCCGGAGACAGCGGAGGCGCTGGACATGATGATGAACGCCTGACCGGGCCCGAGGCCTCGGCGGCGGGAAGCGGGGCTGCATGTGCCGCCTCCCGCCGCCGAGAGCTTCCCCCGGGCGTCGTGACCCCCTGGCTCAGCCGCGATCACGCTCGGCTCAGCCGCGATCACGCTCGGCTCAGCGGCGATCACGCTCGGCTCAGCCGCGATCACGTCCGGCTCAGAGGACCGCGCAGGCCGTGCCGTTCACGGTGAAGGCGGCCGGGGCCGGATTGCTGCCGGTCCGGCTGCCCAGGAAGCCGACCGAGGCGGACCCGCCCGGAGCGAGGGTGCCGTTCCACGAAGCGTTGGTCACGGTCACGGCGGCGCCGGACTGGGTGACCGAACCGTTCCAGAGCTGCGCGATCCGCTGCCCACCGGCGAATTGCCAGGCCAGCGACCAGCCGCTGACGGCGGCCGCGCCGGTGTTGGCGACAGTCACCTCGCCCTGGAACCCGCCCGACCAGCTCCCGGTCACCCGATACGTCACCGAACACCCCGCCACCCCGGCCGACGGCGAAACCGACCCGGACGGCGAGACCGACCCGGACGGCGAGACCGACCCCGACGGCGAGACCGACCCCGACGGCGAGACGCCGATCTTGGAAGGGTCGACCACGCCCCAATACGCCGGCTTGGCCTGCAGCCTCGTGTCGAACAGCAGCGGCGCGTCCTTGCGGGTCACCGGGAACGTGTCAAGCCACGTGTTGTCGTCCGCCAGACCCCACAGCGTCACCGAGGTGATCTCCGAGGCGTACCTGCGGAAGAGCGCGAACATGTCCCGGTACACGTACGCCTGCTGGAGAAGACGGTCGGCCGGCGGGGCCGGGAAGCTCTCCCCACTGCCTGTGTAGATGCTGACGTCCATCTCGGTGACCTGCTGCTCGACGCCGAGCGGCACGAACTTCTGGATCATCGCCTCGGTCTCGGCGAGCGTGGGCCAGCTGACGTTGATGTGCATCTGGTGCCCGACGCCGTCGATCGGCACGCCCTCCGAACGAAGCTGGGCGACCAGGGCGTACAGCTTGTCGCGCTTCGCCGGGACGTTCGTGTTGTAGTCGTTGATGAACAGCTTCGCGTCCGGCAGCACGTCCCGGGCCACCCGGAACGCGGTGCGGATGTAGTCCAGCCCGGCCACGTTGTACCAGTCGCTGCGCCGCAGCCCGTCGGACTGGTTCTCGTCGATCACCTCGTTGACCACGTCCCAGGCCGCGATCGTGTCGCCGTAGTGGCCGGCGACGTTGCGGATGTGGTTCTCCAGGCGGGCCAGCAGCAGTTCCTTGTCCTCCGCGCTGGCGGTCATCGGCTGGCCGTCGGCGCCGGTGAACACCCAGGACGGCGTCTGGTTGTGCCACACCAGGGTGTGCCCGCGGACGGCGAGGTCGTTCGCCGTGGCGTACGCGATCAGCGGGTCGGCCTGCGCGTACGTGAAGGTGTTCTCGCTCGGCTCGGTGGCGTCCCATTTGAGGGCGTTTCCGGGGGTGACCGAGGCGAAGTGGCGGGAGAGCAGCAGACCGTGGTCGCCGATGATCTCCGCGCCGGTGATCGCGGCGCCGACCGGGAACTCGTCGACCACGTCCCGTACCGCCGGGATGTCGGTCTGGATCGGCAACGCCGGCACGTACGACACCGTCACGTCGTCGATGTGGAAGTCACCGGTCGTCGACCCGGTCTCCAGATAGATCCGCAGGAAGTCGACGTCGGCCGCGAGCGTGTACCGGCCGGTCAGGTTCACCCAGCCGCCCGCCGTCACCGCCGTGTTGCCGACCACCTGGTCGTAGGCGGCGACGCCACCGCTGCGCCGTTCCACACTGAGCCGGGCGTTGTCCGAGCCGGACGTCAGCCGTACCCAAGCGGAGATCGTGTAGGCGGTGCCCTTCTCGAACACGCCGAGCACGTCGAGTGACGGCCCCTGCCAGGCGGCGGTGCGTCCGGTGACCGCGAGACTGCCGGCGCCGCCGTGCGCGGCGGCGGTGCTGTGCGTGACGGTCTCCGCGGCGCGACCGGTCCAGCCCTGTGCGGTGCCGTCCTCGAAGTCGCTGGTGAGCACGGTGATCGGAGCGGGATCGTCGGCCGCGCTGGCGGTGGTGGTGGCGACGGTGACTGCGGCGAGAGGAGCCGCGACCAGCAGGGTGGTCACGGCCAGCCGCGCGAGTGCGCGCATCTGCGTGGTCCTTCGCGTTCGGGGGTACGCCTGAAGCGTCCGGGGTGCGCCTGAAGCCTCCGGGGGGTACGCCTGAAGCTTCCGGGGGTATGCGGATGACGAAGTGATGAACATCGTTACATGGGAGCGCTCCCAGGACAATGGAGTAACGCGACCGTTTCCGGCGACGCTCAACAAGTGAGGCCTCGAACGGAAAGGAGCTGACATGCGACCCATCGACAGCGACGACAACTTCCCCGGAGTCACCGCCGGACCGGGCACCTGGTCGCACCAGTTGCGCCGATGGTTGCGGCGCTGGCGGTCCCGCCGCTGAGCGCCGATGCCCGCTATGGGCGGGCACCACACGGGTGCGAATCCTTAGATAGCTGACAAACCACCCCGGCCGGAACCCTTATTACCTTGTATAGCCCCATTTGCGTACGGGAAACCGTCAGAGGACTCATGGCGAATTCCTAGGAATCGCTTTTAGATTCAAGGAATGGACAGTCTGGCGGTCGTGTCGTGATGACCGTGCTCCGCCCGGAGGGAGTCCCGTCACCGGACCCCGCCCGGGAGGAGCCGGAGAAAGCCGAGAAGCCGGAGACACGGGGAGCCCGGTGGAACACGCCGGAGCGGCGCCGCAAGGTGCTCCTCGGTGCGGCCCTCCTCTGGGCTGTGGCGATCACCGCGTTCGTCCTCGTACCCGATCGGGGTGAAACCGAAAGCCCTGCCGCGGCCGCCCCCTCGGCCGCGCCCTCCGCCTCGGCCGCGCCTCTCACCGTCGCCGAGGTCTCCCGGGCGCTGACCCCCTCGGTGGTGCTGATCGAGACGACCGGCCACGACTCGCAGAACCATCTCGAGGCCGGCACCGGCACCGGAGTGATCGTCAACGCGGACGGGACCATCCTCACCGCCCTGCACGTGGTCGACGGCGCCGAGGCGATCCGGGTCACCTACGCCGACGGCACCCGTGCGGCGGCCTCGATCGCCAGCAAGGACGCTGATCAGGACATTGCCACCATCGCACCGGACAAGCTGCCGGAGACGCTGGTGCCGGCCGTGCTCGGCGGCGGCGTGGCGGTCGGCGACGACGTGGTGGCGATCGGCAACCCGCTCGGTCTCGCCTGGAGCACCAGCAGCGGCGTCGTCTCCGGGCTGGACCGCAAGCTCGACCGGGACGCGTCCGGCGACATCGAGGGCCTGATCCAGTTCGACGCGGCGGTCAACCCGGGCAACTCCGGCGGACCGCTGATCAACACGCGGGGGCAGGTGGTCGGCATCGTCGTGGCGCTGGCCAACCCGACCGACGCGGGCACCTTCATCGGCATCGGCTTCGCGGTCCCGATCGGCGCGGCCCTCGGTGGTGGCGGCGACGGCGACGGACAAGCACCGCCCCTCTGAGCCGCACCGCCCCTCTGAGACATAAGGACGGACATCCCACATGAGCTGGACCGACGCACCGGCGGCCACCGCCGGCCCGATCGAGAAGGTGCTCTACGAGGTCAAGAAGACCATCGTGGGCCAGGACATCCTGCTCGAACGGCTGATCGTGGCGCTGCTGGCCCGTGGGCACATCCTGGTCGAGGGCGTCCCGGGGCTGGCCAAGACCCTCGCCGTGAAATCCCTGGCCGAGGCGATCGGCGGTGACTTCCACCGGGTCCAGTTCACCCCCGACCTGGTGCCCGCGGACATCGTCGGCACCCGGGTCTACCACCAGCCCACCGGTGAGTTCCAGGTTCAGCTCGGCCCGGTCTTCACCAACCTGCTGCTCGCCGACGAGATCAACCGCGCGCCGGCCAAGGTGCAGTCCGCGCTGCTGGAGACGATGCAGGAGCGGCAGGTCACGATCGGCCGCGAGACGCACAAGCTGCCGAACCCGTTCCTCGTGATGGCGACGCAGAACCCGATCGAGAGCGAGGGCGTCTACCCGCTCCCCGAGGCGCAGGTCGACCGCTTCATGATGAAGGTGGTGGTCGGCTACCCGTCGCCGACCGAGGAGTTCGTGGTGGTCGAGCGGGCGCTCGCCCCGGCCGCCGTGATCCAGGAGATCATCAACCCGGAGACGCTCGTCGCGCTGCAGCAGGAGGCCGACCGGGTCTACGTCGACCCGTCGCTGATCGACTTCGCGGTGCAGCTCGCGCACGCCACCCGTGAGCCGGGCCGGGTCGGGCTCACCGACCTCGCGAGGTATGTGACGTTCGGCGCCAGTCCCCGGTCGTCGATCAGCCTGGTGCTGGCCGGCCGGGCGCTCGCCTTCATCCGCGGCCGGGAGTACGTGGTGCCCGAGGACCTCAGCGACCTCGCCCTCGACGTGCTGCGGCACCGCCTCGTGCTCTCCTACGAGGCGCTCTCCGACGAGGTCACCCCCGACCTGATCATCTCGAAGATCCTGGCGAATCTGTCGTTCCCCGAGCCGCGGGGCCGCTGACCTCATGATCTCAGAGTCCGGTTTTGCCTCGGGTTCTCCCCGGCGGGGTGTCACAGCTCCGGACCGGCTGCTGCGGCGCCTCGAGTGGAAGCTCGGGCGTCGCCTGGACGGGCGCCTGCAGGGCGCGTACCGCACGGTGTGGCACGGCACCGGGCTCGACTTCACCGACCTGCGGGCGTACACGCCGGAGGACGACGTCCGGCACATCGACTGGAACGTCACGGCACGCACCGACGAGCCGCACATCCGGCAGTACACCGAGGACCGCGAGATGACCGCGTGGTTCGTCATCGACAGGTCCGCCTCGATGCGGTTCGGCGGACATGACGGCAAGGCGTCGATCGCCGCCGAGCTGGCGGTCAGCCTGGCCCGGCTCGTCGCGCAGGGCGGCAACAAAGTGGGCGCGATCCTGTTCGACAACGCGGACAAGAAGGTCGTTGCCCCTCGGGGCGGGCGGGATCAGATCCTGCGGCTCGCGCGCGAGCTCACCTCGCCTTCGGGATCACGAAAAATCGGCACGACAACCGATCTGAGCGAAATGCTGAGGCTCGCCGCCACCACCACATCGCTGCGCCGCAGCCTGGTCTTCGTGATGTCCGACTTCATCGGGGATCCGGGCTGGGAGCGGTCGCTCGCGATGCTCACCCACCGCCACGAGGTCGTGGTGATCCGGGTGGTCGACCCGGCGGAGCTGGAGCTGCCGGATCTCGGCCTGGTGCTCGTCGAGGACGCCGAGACCGGTGAGCAGGTGCTCGTCGACACGAGTGATCCGCTGCTGCGTGGCCGGCTCGCCGAGCAGGTCGGCGCACGTGAGCAGGCACTCGCCGAGGGCATGCGCAAGGCCGGGGTGAACCCGCACCGGGTCACCACCGACCAGGATCTGCTCGCCGTGCTGATCGACATGGTCAGGCGGTCCGGGCGATGAGCTTCCACTACCCGCTGCTGCTCCTGGTCGCCGTGCTGGTGACCGGGGCGGCGATCTACGCGTACCTGATGGTGCAGCGCCGCCGGGCCGCCGCCCTCACCGCGGCCGGGTTCGGCACGATGGCCGGCGGCGGTCTGCGCCGGCACCTGCCCTACGCGCTGCTGCTCGCCGCATTGCCGATCATGTTGGCCGGGCTGGCCCGCCCGCAGGCCGAGGTGTCCGTGCCGCGGGTCTCCGGGACCGTGCTGCTCGCCTTCGACGTCTCCAACAGCATGTCCGCGACCGACGTCACGCCGAGCCGGCTCGGCGCCGCGCAGACCGCGGCCGCCGAATTCGTCGAGGAACAGCCGGACACCGTGGACGTCGGCGTGCTGGTCTTCGGTGACCAGGCGCTGCTCACCCAGGAGCCGACGGACGACCACGCGGCCGCGGTCGCCGCCATCCAGCGGGTCAAGGCGAGCGGCGGCACGTCGCTGGGCCAGGCCATCCTGGTCGGCCTCAGCACGATCACCGGCAAGCCGGTGTCGCTGGACGCGCCGGCTGGAACGAATCTTGGATATTGGCCGTCGGCGACGATCGTGGTCTTCTCCGACGGCGAGGAGACCGGTGGGCCCGACGTGCAGGCCGCCGCCGAGCTCGCGGCCGCCGCCGGGGTGCACATCCAGACCGTCGGTGTCGGCACCGCGCAGGGCGGCACCGTCGAGGTGGACGGCTTCCAGCTCGGCACCGCGCTCGACGAGTCGCTGCTCACCTCGATCGCCCAGGTCACCGGCGGCACCTATCACGCGGCCGGTGACGCGGCCACGCTCGCCGACACCACCAAGTCGATCGACCTGCGGCTGACCACGGAGAAGGAGCCGCTGGAGCTGACCGCGCCGTTCGCCGCGGCGGCCCTGCTCCTGCTGACGCTCGGCGGCCTGCTGAGCACCCGCTGGCACGGAAGGATCGTCTGATGTCGCTGAGCTGGCCGTGGGCACTGCTCGCGCTCGGAGTCGTGCCGTTGCTGCTCGCCGCCCGCTGGTGGCTGAACCGGCGCCGCAAACGAACCGCGATCACCGTCTCCAGCGTCGCGCTGATCCGCGCCGCCCTGCCCGGCCGCACCGCGTGGCGCCGCCGCATCCCGGTCTACCTGTTCCTCGCCGGCCTGCTCGCCCTGGCCGGCGCGGTCGCCAGGCCACAGGCGTCCATCGCCGTGCCGTCGAACAGCACCACGATCCTGCTGGCCATCGACGTCTCCGGCTCGATGTGCAACACCGACATCGCCCCCAACCGCCTCGCCGTCGCCACCGACGCGGCCCGCGGCTTCGTCGAGGCCCAGGAGGGCGAAACCAAGATCGGCCTGGTCGCGTTCTCCGGCATCGCCGGCCTGCTGGTCGCCCCGACCACCGACAAACAGTCCCTGCTCGACGCGATCGACACCCTCAAGACCGCCCGGGGCACCGCGATCGGCCAGGCCATCCTCACGTCCGTCGACGCGATCGCCGAGATCAACCCGGACGTGGCGGCCACCGGCGTCGATCTCGGCGACCCCGCCCAGCCCTCGTCGCCGCAGGACTACGAGCCGGACACCATCGTCGTCCTCACCGACGGCTCCAACACCACAGGCGTCGATCCGGTCACCGCCGCCCAGGAAGCCGCCGCCCGCCGCCTGCGCGTCTACACGATCGGCTTCGGCACCACCGAACCGCAGCAACTGGTCTGCACCGCCGACCAGGTGAGCGGCGACACACCCTTCGGCGGCAACGGTTTCGGCGGAGGCGGCAACGGGTTCGGCGGCGGTCTCGGCGGCGGCCGGGGCGGCGCACGCGAGATCGACGAGGAGGCGCTGACCCAGGTGGCCGACCTGACCGGCGGCCGTTACTTCAAGGCCGAGGACGCCGAACAGCTCACCGACGTGCTCGGCGACCTGCCCCGCGAGTTCGGCCTCACCAGGCAGAACGTGGAGATCTCGGTCTGGTTCATGCTGGTCGGTCTCCTGCTGGTCACCAGCGGCGCCGGCCTGTCCCTCTAGTGGAACAGAGGTCCGTCGCCCGCGACCCCCGCAAGGGTACGAGCCACACCCACCCAACCGCACGTGACCGGTCCCGCCACCCCCGGTGACTGACGTCCCTTCCGCCGGCGCCCCCAGCCGCCGGCCCCGGCGTCCCGCCCAGCCCGGCGGTCCCGCCCAGCTCGGTGGTCCCGCTGAGCTCGGCGATGCCGCCCAACTCGGCGGTCCCGCTCAGTCCAGCGGTCCCGCCGAGCCGGCCGTCCCACTTGGTGGGGTCTGTCCGGCTTGGTCGGTCCAGCGTCGGCTCACCAGTCACCGATCTTGGGCCGCAGACCAGTAGTGGACGGGCCTGCGGCCCAGGATCGGCCCCACCCGGGAGCGCCGCCCATGCGAGCCGTCGCTCAGCCAGGTATCCGCCCCTCCATAACCTGGCTGAGCGACGGCTCGCGAGGCCGGGCCGTAGCTGGCGCAGGCAAATCGGCTTGGTTGGGTGTCTGGGCTACGGCTCGGAGGGCTGGGCCGTAGCTGGCGCAGGTAAATCGGCTTGGTTGGGTGTCTGGGCTACGGCTCGCGGGGCTGGGCCGTAGCTGGCGCAGGCTATCCCGCTTGGTTACCCGTCTGGGCTACGGCTGGGACGGGATCATGGTTAGGCCGGGCTGGGCCGGGACGGGTGCGGGAACGGGTCGGGACGGGTGCGGGAACGGGTCGGACCCGGTGGGCGTGGACGGCGGGGGAGGGCGTTGACCGTACATGTGGGGGCAGTGTTTATGATCTTGCCGCGTGATCCACAAGAAACTGTCCTTTGTGGCAGCAATAGGATTGATCGCCGCGAATGTGGCGCTGGGGGCCTCGCCCGCCCGAGCTGACGAAGTGCCGGAGACCCGGGTCGAGCCTCCCCGGGTCGAGCTGGTGCTCGACGTCAGCGGGTCGATGCGGGCCGCGGACATCGACGGCGCCACCCGGATCTCGGTGGCCAAGCAGGCCTTCAACGACGTGGTCGACGCGCTGCCGGAGACCACGCAGCTCGGCATCCGGGTGCTCGGGGCGACCTACGGCGGCGAGAACAAGAAGGTGGGTTGCAAGGACACCCAGCAGATCGTCGAGGTCGGGCCGGTCAACCGGGTCGCCGCCAAGAATGCCATCGCCACGCTGAAGCCGACCGGGTTCACGCCGATCGGCCTCGCGCTGCGGAAGGCGGCCGAGGACCTGGGAGACACCGGCTCGGTGCGGCGGATCGTGCTGATCACCGACGGTGAGGACACCTGCACGCCGCCGGATCCCTGCACTGTCGCTCGCGAACTGGCCGCGCAGGGCACCAGCCTGGTCGTCGACACGCTCGGCCTGACCCCGGACGAGAAGACCCGCAAGCAGCTCGTCTGCATCTCCACCGCGACCGGCGGAACGTATGCGGCAGCGCAGAGCGAGGAGGAGCTGACCGACCGGATCCAGCAACTCGTGGACCGGGCCGCACAGCCGCCGCCGGTGCAGCCGGCGACCGTGGCCGGCGCCGAGGACTGCACGAAGGCGCCGATGCTGGCCGCCGGCGTCTACACCGACCGGGAGCTGATCGGGGAGCACCGGTACTACCGGGTCGCCGTCCAGCCGGGTCAGGAACTGCGGGCCTCGGTGAGCATCGCCCTGGACCGCGAGCTGAACCGTGACTACGGGGTACTGCTGAAGGCGGCCACCGAGAACGGCCGTGAGCTGGTTCGCGGGGTGGACGCGGGTAGCGGCAGAGCGGACGTGCTCTCCACCGGCCTGCGCTGGTCGGCAAACGACGACGACAGCGACGGCAGCGACAGCAGCGACAGCAGCGACAGCGGCGACAGCGGCGGCAGCGACGACGACAAGACCGAAATTTCGGAAAAGCTGGAAAGCGTCTGCCTGGTCGTCAGCAACTCGTTCGCGTCCAGGACCGCGGCCGGCGCCCCCGGCATGCCGCTGGAGCTCAGCATCGATCTTGTCGACGCCTCCCAGACGCCGGACGCGCCCGGGCTGGGCCGCGGCTGGCTGCTGCTCTTCGTGCTCGCGGTCGCGGGCCTCATCGCCGGTGTGCTGGCCGGCTGGCTGACCCGCTGGTGGGTCGCCACCTGGAGGGAGAACTGACATGCGTCGCTTCTACGCGTTCGCGGCCGTCGTGGCCGCACCGCTCCTGGCCGCCCCAGTCCTGGCCGCCTCACCAGCACTGGCCGCGGACCCCTCACCCGCCCCGAACGTCAGCAGCGCCGGCACCTCGTTCCTCACCGCAGTCGGGATCTCCCCGCAGCAGCCGGTGAAGGTCGACGCGGTGACCGGCGACTACCTCTACTGGTCGTTCAGCGCGTCAGCGGGGGAGAACCCCACGCTGGCCGCGACCGTCGCGCTGCCCGCGAAGGGCCGGACCGGCGCGCAGTCGTGGACCGTGGAGGTGTTCGACGGGTTGCGCCGGCGACAGGCCTGCGTGGCGGGGGAGCAGAGCCCGGTCGCGGACACCGGCGCGACAGCGGTGACGCTCGGCTGCCGGCTGCGGCAGGTGCGGAGCTGGGCCGAGCCGTGGGACGGCGACCCGCTGCCGGGCACCTACTACGTGCGGCTGTCCAGCACCGATCTGCCGGAGGTGGATCTCGGCCTGCCGATCGAGGTCGACCTGACGCTCACCGCGCCGACCGGCGACACCGGTGCGGATCAGGGTGAGCTGGAGGCGCCGCTGGTTCCGAACAACCGGCCGGGTGAGGTGCTGACGGCCGCTCCGGCGGCGTCGCCGTCGACGGAGCCGGCCACGTTCTCCGCGGACTGGGTGCCGGAGTTCTCGTCACGGTGGGTGTGGACGGTCAGCGGCGGTGTGCTGGCCGCGATCACCGGGCTGATCGGTTTCTCCTGGACCCGGCGGCGTCGCGCGGTCTGATACAGGCTGCTCAGGGCCGTCTCCGTCGCGTGTCTCAGGTGTGGCGGAGGCGGCCCAGCGTGTGTCCGGTGGCGCGTTTGCAGAGGTATTCCGCGCGCTCGTAGGAGAGGCGCCGGCGGCCGGTCGTCGGGCAGAGGTCGTGCGCCGCCGGTCGGCGGCCGGGGCCGTGGCGTCTCTCGGAAAGGAACAACGGCCCCTGCGTACGGCCGGAGATGAGTTCCGTCAGCAACCGGGCCGACGCGGACCGCCACGTGACGTCGCCGCTGCTCGTCCGCCGGTCGTCAAGATCCAGGTCTTCGACATCGATGGCGAGAACCGTGCCGATCGGGGCCCGCGACTCCCTCAGCAGGGTCCACAGTGTCAATTCCCGGAGCGGGGCGTCGGCCGGAAGATCGACAACGGTCCTGCCGCCACTTTCCGGGACATGCCGGGTCTCGAGGTCCGCGGCCAGCTCCGGAACCCCCGCCCAGGTGACGAACGATCGCACCGCGGCGACGTGCCGGTTCCAGCTCCGCGGCTTCACCTCCGTCCAGTGCAACGCGACCATCGCACCGACACGGGCCGCGGTCAGCCCGGCCAGCGGAGTGCGATCACCGAGCCGTCGCAGGGTCTGACCGTACGCCCGGGCGGTCGCCGGAGCGAGACCCGACGACAGGAACTCGCCGATCGCCTCGCCCAGCAGCGGGCCGGACGCCGGCGGCTCATCGAGGGCTGCCGCGCGGCGCAGCAGGAAGTCCCGTTCGGCGGTGTTCGCGGCGAGGGCTGCGGCCTGTTCCAGCTCGTGCCGAGCCTCGGTGGTGCGGCCAAGCCGTTCCAGCAGGTCGCCGCGGACGCTGGGCAGCAGGTGATAGCCGGCCAGCCGGCGGTCGGCGCGCAACTCGTCGATCAGGGTCAGCCCGGCCTGCGGCCCGTGCGCGAAACCGACCGCCACCGCCCGGTTCAGCCGGACCACCGGTGTGGGCAGGAGCGTGACCAGGGCGTCGTACAGCGCGGCGATCCGTGCCCAGTCGGTCTCCCCGGCGGTGCGGGCCTGCGCGTGGCAGACCGCGATCGCCGCCTGCAGCACGTACGGCCCCGGCGGCCCGCCCGCCTCCCTGGCGCGCAGCATCGCCGCGAAGCCGCGCCGGATCAGCAGCTGGTCCCAGCGGCCGCGGTTCTGTTCGTGCAGCCGGACCGGCTCGCCGGACGGTCCGGTGCGCGCCGCGGACCGGGACTGCTGGATCTCCATGAGCGCGACCAGGCCGTGCGCCTCGGCCTGATCCGGCGCGAGCCCGGCGAGCAGCCGTCCGAGCCGTAGCGCCTCCAGGCAGAGGTCAGCGCGGATCAGGTCATCGCCGGAGGTCGCCGCATAGCCCTCGTTGAAGATCAGGTAGACGACTTCGAGGACCGACGTGAGCGCCGCGGACGGCTCGTAGGCCACACCGGACTCGGCCAGGGTGCGCTTAGCGCCGGCGATCCGCCGCACGATCACCGGCTCGGCGACGAGAAAGGCCCGGGCGATCTCGGCGGGGCTCAAGCCGGCGACCACGCGCAAGGTGAGTGCCACCCGAGCTTCCGCCGGGAGTACGGGGTGACAGGCGGTGAACATGAGTCGCAGGACGTCGTCGTCGGCGGGTTCGGTGGCCTGCTCCGGCTGATCGGAGAGCGCCTCCTGCCGGCCGGCGCGTCTCAGATGATCGACGGCCCGGCGCTTCGCGATGGTCAGCAGCCACGCGCCCGGGTTGTCCGGCACGCCGGTGGCCGGCCACTGTTCCAGGGCGGCGACCAGGGCGTCCTGCGCGAACTCCTCGGCGAGGCCGACGTCGTGGACCATCCGCAGGAGCCCGCCGACGATCCGGGCGGACTCCTGCTTCCAGACGGCGCCGGCCGTGGCCGCGGCGTCGATCATCCGTAAACCTGGTGGATCACGCTCTCCCCGTCCCCGACGATCTTCCGGAACCGGCGGCCCAGCTCGATCGCCTCCGCACGCGACCGGACCTCGATCAGCGCGAAGCCGCCGATCGCCTCCTTCGCCTCGGTGAACGGGCCGTCGGTCACGGTGACCTCGTCGCCCTCCGAGGTCAGCTTGAAGCCGGCCGGGTCGAGGCCGCCGGTGGCGAGCAGCACGCCGGAGGCGGTCAGCTCCTCGACGAACGCGGCCATGTCGGCGTAGAGCTTCGCGTCGGGCTCGGTGCTCTGGGCCTTCTGGAACATCAGGTAACGCATGACGCTTCTCCGTTCGATCGGTGTGCGGTTCTGCCTCAGCGTCGGCTCGGCCCATGTGACAGGTAATTCGAGCATTACCTGTCACATGGCGCCAGACGACGAGTGGGTGGAAGAGCCGCGTCACCGCATGAAGGAGATCGCCATGACCGCCGTCGTCCCGCCCCGCAGCACCGTAGGCTCGTCGCGCCTCGCGGGTTCGTCGCGTTTTGCCGTTGCGTCGCTTGCGGTGGCCGGGCCGCTCTGGGCCGCCGTCTCGTTCGCTCAGGTGGCGACACGGGACGGGTTCGACCTGTTGCGGCATCCGCTCAGCCTGCTCAGCACCGGTGCGCTGGGCTGGATCCAGATCGTCAACTTCGTGCTGGCCGGAGTGCTGCTGATCGTCGGCGCCGGTGTCCTGCCGGGACGGTGGGCACCCCGGCTGGTCCGGATCGCCGGCGCCGGGATGATCGCCGCCGGGGCGCTGGTGATGGATCCGGGCAGCGGCTTCCCGGCCGGAACTCCGGACACCGTTCCGTCCACGATGAGCTGGCACGCGATCGGTCACATGGCGGCCGGGTCGATCACGTTCACCGCACTGATCGCGGCCTGCTACGTGCTGACGCGGCACTACTCGCGCGGCGGCTCGCGTCCCGACTCGCGTGGCGGATCGCCTGCCGGTTCGCGTGCCGGCTCGCGGGCGATGGCGATCGGCGCGGCGTTCTCCGGGACGGCGCTCCTCGTCGGCGACGGCTGGGCGATGTCCGGCGGGTCGGCCGGAACGCTCACGCTTGCGGTAGGCGCGATCACCGCGATGTGCTTCCTGTCCATCGCCGCCCTCAACTCCCGTCGATGACACAGGCCCCACCGCCCGTGTTGAGTTGAGTTGAGTTGACAAGCCGTCTACTCAACTCAACTCACTCAATTCAATACGTCGCGTCATGTTGACGGCACGTGTGCGTCTGTACGTGAGAGCGGCGGCTGCCCAGCGTGCTGTGGGCGGCATGTTCGCATGTCGGTTCCGTGGTGGCCGAGAATAGGATCGTGACCTCCGACCCGCGTCCACCTGGGAATCTTGTCATCCGCCGCTATCAGGCCGCTGACGCCGGCGATACATGGCAGGTCTTCCGCGCAGCCGTCCACGGCACGGCCAGCCGTGACTACACGGCCGAGCAGATCGAGGCGTGGGCGCCGCCGACTGTTGATGAGGCTCGGTGGCACGAACGTCGCTCGGCGGCGACGACCTATGTCGCCTGCTTGGACGGAAGGGTCGTGGGGTTCAGTGACCTCACCGGCGACGGCCTGCTTGACATGCTTTTCGTCCACCCTGACGCCGGTGGCCGTGGGGTGGCTCGGGCGCTGGTCAACCACATCCTGCGAGCGGCGGCGGCCGCCGGGCACCGGAGGCTGTATGTGCATGCCAGCCTCACCGCGCGACCCGCCTTCGAGCGTTTCGGGTTCGCCGTCGACGCCACCCGTCTGGCCGAGATCCGCGGGCAGCGGCTGCGGAACTTCGACATGAGCATTGCTGTGAAGCCGGACGACAGCACTGACCGATCCGTCACCTGAGCTGCCCCGCGAGGTGGGATTGATGCCGGGCGGGTCAGCTTGTTCTGCGGCGGCACGGTTGGCGGCTCGGCTCGGCGCATGAGGTGACGGCACTCAGCGCTTGCGGGGTGACGGGACGGCGGGGCCGGCGGGGTGACGGGACGGCGGGACGGCGGGGTGACGGGACGGCGGGACGGCGGGGTGACGGGACGGCGGGACGGCGGGGTGACGGGACGGCGGGGCCGGCGGCGGAGTGCGCCGGCCCTCGGGTCGTCAGGTGGTGGGCTCTTGGGGAGGGGTGTGGTGCGGTGGGGGAGGTGTGGCGCGTACCGGATGGGTCTGGCTCATAGGCGCTGCAATTGGGTTACCACCATGGCGATCGCGAAGAAGCCGTAGAAGGCGATCGCCGCCAGCATGCCGATCAGGCGCCAGCCGCGCAGGCGGATGGGGGAGGGCAGGTCGCGGGTGTTGAGGCGGATCAGGAGGACCGAGTAGAGCAGGGTGACCACCGACGCGGCGCAGGTGGAGACGATCAGCAGGCCCAGCGGCTGGCTGAAACCGGCCAGCAGGATGATCGAGCCCAGGATGATCTCGGCCCAGACGACAGCGAGGTAGAGGCGGGACTCGGTCCAGCGGGCGGAGTTCGCCAGGTAGTTGCGGCGCAGGAAGTCGGAGGCCAGGCGGCCGATCACGTCGAGCAGGCCCATCGCCGCCGCCCAGAGGGAGACCGCCGCGATGGAGAGGAAGAGCAGGCGCAGCCAGCCGCCCACCTCGGCTTCGAAGATCTCACCCTGGATGCGCAGGAACGACGAGTCGGACTTCAGGTCGGCGCGGCCGAAGAGCGTCTCGTAGGCGAGCAGGCTCATGATGCTGATCGTCACGAAACAGACCGCTACGAACGTGGTCAGGTGCTCGGTGTTGGCCCGCTTCCACCAGACGTTCCAGCGGCTCATTGACGTCTCGTTGATCGGGAACTCGTAACGGTCCGTGCCGGCCGCCTCCTCCTGGCCGGTGATCGGGGAGATCAGGCGGGGCACGTGCGCGCCCATCCCGTAACGCTTGTCGCGGATCCAGTTGCTGAGCACCAGGTTGTGCACGCCGCCGGCCCCGGCCGCGCCGATCGCGCTGAGGATCAGGGTGAACGTGATGCCGTCCGGGATCTGACCGAACTCGGTCACGGTGGCCTTCGCGCCCTCGCCCCAGGTGCCCAGCGAGATCACGAAGATGACGACGACGGTCAGGAAGAACAGGGTGAGCGCGACCTTGACCGTCTCGACCCGCTCGACCGTCGTGTAGATCACCTTGGACATCGTCAGCAGCGCGCCGACGGCCACCAGCGTGCCGACCGTGATCCAGACCGGATCACCGGCGCCGATCAGGTACGTGAGGACGGTCGACCCGCTCGTCGCCCAGCCCGGCCAGACGTACTGGAAGGCGCCGGCCAGGCAGATGATGATGCCCCAGCCCTTCCACCAGCGGGAGAAGCCGGCGAGCGCGGTCTGCCCGGTGGCAAGCGTGTAGCGCTCGATCTCCATGTTGATGACGAACTGCACGGCGAGCGTGGTGAACGCGAGCCAGAGCAGGCCGAGACCGCCGATCGCGGTCAGGTACGGCCACAGGATGATCTCGCCGGCGGCCATGCCGATGCCCACGGCGATGATGCCGGGGCCGATCATGCGACGTAGGGAAAGGGGTTCGGGAAGTTCCCGGGTAGTGGTGTCGGACAACATGTGACGCTCCTGGAGGACGGTTACGCGTCAGGCGCGTTGCAGAAGCAGGACGTCGAGGTGACGCAGCATCCGCGCGATATCGGGGGCGATTCCGGTGAACAGCTGGAATGCGGCGGCGGCCTGGTACGCGCACATCGCCGTCCCGCCGAGCGTCCGCAGTCCGGCGGCACGGGCGGCGCGCAGCAGCTCCGTCTCGACCGGCATGTAGACGATGTCGGCGACCCACAGATCGCGGTGGAGCAGCTCTGCGGGCAGCGGGATTCCGGGGTGGTGGTGCATGCCGACGGGGCTGGCGTTGACCAGGCCGTCGGCGGTCGTCAACGCGGTCGGCAGTTCGTGGGCGGGGGATTGCCCGAGTTGAGCCGATAGATCGGTGCTTTTCTGGGTGTCGGGATCGATGATGGACAGCTTCGTGACGCCCAGCTCCAGGAGAGCGTGAGCGACCGCCGCACCGGCCCCGCCGGCGCCGAGCTGCACGACGTGCCCGAGCGGGACGTCCGGCAGACCGGCGCGGAAGGACTGGGCGAACCCGTACGCATCGGTGTTGTGACCGAACCGCTTGCCGTCGCGGAACACCACGGTGTTGACCGCACCGATGGCCTCGGCCTGCGGTGACAGGTCGTCGAGCAACTCGATCACCTGTTGCTTGAAGGGATGGGTGATGTTGAGCCCGGCGAAGCCGTCGCGTTCGGCGTCGTCGAGCGTGTGGCCGAGGGCCGTGGTGTCGAAGAGCGTGTAGGTGAGGTCGAGGCCCGAATGGCGGCCCTCGCTCTCGTGCAGTGCCGGTGACAGCGACGTGCCGATCCCCGCCCCGACCAAACCGCATCGGCAATTCGCCATCTCACGCCCCTGGGCCATCTATGTACTAACTGGTACGTTAGTTATCGGGTGTGACGGGGACCACTGTCAAGACCCACGGCAGACTTGCCCACATGACGCAGGAGAAATCGATGCCGGCGGTGCCCCCGTTGTCGCCCGGACGGCGGCGTGACGCCGAGCGCACCCGCGCCGAGCTCATCGAGATGGCGACCGACGAGTTCGCCGAGCGCGGCTACAGCGGCGCCCGGGTCGACGAGATCGCCAACCGGACCCGCACCACGAAGCGGATGATCTATTACTACTTCGGCGGCAAGGAGCAGCTCTACCTCGCGGTGCTGGAACGTGCCTATGCGGAGATCCGCGCCGCCGAGCGGGCCGTCGACGTCGACCACCTCGACCCGGTCGCGGCGCTGCGCCGGCTCGCCGAGGTCACGTTCGACCACCACGAGGCCCACCCGGCCTTCATCAAGCTGGTCGGGGTGGAGAACGCGCAGCACGCCAGGCACATGCGGCACGTCGCCGGGCTGGTCGACCTGAACAGCTCGGCTGTCGCGCTGCTGGACGGGGTGCTGGAGCGAGGGCGCCGGGACGGGCTCTTCCGGTCCGGCGTGGACGCTCTCGACGTCCACATGTTGATCAGTTCGTTCTGTTTCTTCCGGGTCGCCAACCGGCACACGTTCGGGGCGCTCTTCGACCGGGACCTGCTGGACCCGGATCGTCGCGTGCACTACCGGACCATGCTCGGCGACCTGGTGACCGGGTATCTACGGGAGGTGTGATGCGCCGTTCCATCGCGACGGTCTGCGTTTCCGGCACTCTGGACGACAAGCTCACCGCGGCGGCCGCGGCCGGCTTCGACGGCATCGAGATCTTTGAGAACGATCTCGTGGTGTCGCCGTGGTCGCCGGCTCGGATCCGGTCCCGGTGTGCGGACCTGGGGCTGACGATCGACCTGTACCAGCCGTTCCGGGACTTCGAGGCGGTGCCGGACGCGATCTTCCGGGGGAACCTGGAGCGGGCGAAGCGCAAGTTCGACGTGATGGCGGCGCTGGGTGTGAGGACGATGCTGGTGTGCTCGTCGGTTCATCCGTCGGCCGTGGACGATGACGAGCTGGCGGCCGAGCAGTTGCGGTCGTTGGCGGAGGTGGCCGCGGACAACGGGATCAGGGTGGCCTATGAGGCGCTGGCGTGGGGCCGGCACGTCTCGACCTGGGACCATTCGTGGCGCATCGTGCGGCTCGCCGATCACCCCGCCCTCGGGCTGTGTCTGGACTCGTTCCACGTCCTCTCCCGCGAGACCGACCCGGCCGGGATCGCCGGCATCACGCCCGGGAAGATCTTCTTCCTGCAGCTCGCGGACGCGCCCCAGCTGCGGATGGACGTCCTGCAATGGAGCCGGCATCACCGGCTCTTTCCCGGTCAGGGCGCGTTCGACCTGCCGGGTTTCGTCCGGCTGACGCTTGCCGCCGGATATGACGGTCCGCTCTCGCTCGAAGTGTTCAACGATGTCTTCCGGCAGGCCGATCCGGCGCGTACCGCTGTCGACGCGATGCGGTCGTTGATCGCGCTGGAGGACTCGATCTCACCCAGCCTCCCCGACTTCCCGGAACTGTCCGGGTATTCGTTCGCCGAGTTCGCGGTGGACGGCAGCTCCGGGCCGGAGCTGCGCACCGCGCTGCGAGGGCTCGGGTTCGCGCACACCGGGCAGCACCGCACCAAGCCCGTCGAGCTCTGGGAGCAGAGCCGGTGCCGGGTCGTGCTGAACAGCGCTGTCACCCGCCCGCAGGCCGCCACGATCAGCGCCTTCGCCGTGGCGTCGGCTGATCCTTCGCAGTCGTTGCAGCGTGCGGAGGCCCTGCTCGCCCCGGCCCACCCGAACGTCCGGGAACCCGGCGAGGCGGAGCTCGCCGCGATCACCGCGCCGGACGGTACGAGCGTGTTCGTGACCGGGGCCGGCGATGAATGGCGCGACGACTTCCTGCCGACCGGCTCGGCCGTGCCCGGCGCCGGGCTGCTGGAGATCGACCATCTCGGCCTGGCGCAGCCGTTCGACCACTTCGACGAGGCGGGGCTCTTCTATCACTCGGTGCTGGGCCTGTCGCCGCTCTCCACCGAGGAGTACGCGGCGCCGTTCGGGCTGATGCGCTCGCGGGCGTTGAGCAATGCGGGGCACCGGTTGCGGCTGGCGCTGACAGTGGCGTTGCTGCGTCGTGGTGAGTGGGCTCCGGCGGTGGCTGATCCGCAGCACGTGTCGTTCTCGACAGCGGACATCTTCGCGACCGCCGCGGCGCTGGACCTGGGGATGCTGCCGGTGCCGGACAACTACTACGACGATCTGGCCGCTCGGTTCGGGCTCTCCGCGGAGTTCGTGGGCGCGCTGCGCCGGCACGGGATCCTCTATGACCGTGACGCCGCGGGCGGGGAGTTGCTGCACCTCTATACGCCGGTGCTGGGCGGCCGGGTGTTCTTCGAGATCGTGGAGCGTCGTGGGGGATACGCGCGGTTCGGGGAGGCGAACGCGCCGGTGCGGATGGCCGCCCAGCGTCATCGGCGGCTGGCGGGCGGGGTGAGCTAGACCCGGCAGCGGTAGCGAAAGGCGCCGGACGGCCTGGTCCGGCGCCTGGGTCGCGGTGGACTCTCGGGGACGGATGGGATTTTCTCGGGAGGTGTGGCCGTACCCTCGCTGGATCAGCGGAAGGCGGCGTGACCGGTCAGGGCCTGGCCGACCACCAGCGTGTGGATCTCGGAGGTGCCCTCGTAGGTGAGGACGGACTCCAGGTTGTTGGCGTGGCGCAGGGGTGAGTACTCGAGGGTGATGCCGCTGCCGCCGAGGATGGTGCGGCACTCGCGCGCGATCGCCAGCGCGGTGCGGACGTTGTTCAGCTTGCCGACGCTGATCTGGTGCGGCTTGATCGCGCCGGCGTCCTTCAGCCGGCCCAGGTGCAGGGCGAGGAGCAGCGACGTGTTGAGGTCGACCGCCATGTTGGCGAGTTTCTCCTGGGTGAGCTGGAACGCGGCGATCGGCCGGCCGAACTGGACGCGGCTGTTCGCGTAGTCGAGGGCGGCACGCAGGCTGTCCCGGGCGGCGCCGGCCGAGCCGAAGATGATGCCGAACCGGGCCTCGCTCAGGCAGCCCAGCGGAGCGCCCAGCCCGGTCGCGAGAGGGAGGCGGGCGGAGTCGGGCAGGCGGACCTCGTCCAGGATCAGCTCACCGGTGATCGAGGCGCGCAGGGAGAGTTTCTGCTTGATGGTGCGGCTGGTGAAACCGGGGGTGCCGGCCGGGACCAGGAAGCCGCGGATCCCGTCCGACGTCTGCGCCCAGACCGTGGCGACGTCCGCGATGCTGCCGTTGGTGATCCACATCTTGGTGCCGGTGAGTATCCAGTCACTGCCGTCGCGGGTCGCCCTGGTGCGCATGTTCGCCGGGTCGCTGCCGAAGTCGGGCTCGGTCAGGCCGAAACAGCCGATCGCCTCGCCGGCCGCCATCCTCGGCAGCCACTCCTGCTTCTGCTCCTCCGAGCCGTACTTCCAGATCGAGAACATCGCCAGCGAACCCTGCACCGAGACGAAGCTGCGCAGACCCGAGTCGCCGGCCTCCAGTTCCAGGCAGGCCAGCCCGTACGCGACAGCGCTCGTCCCGGCACAGCCGTAGCCGTCCAGATGCATGCCGAGCAGGCCCAGCTTGCCGAGTTCCGGCGCGAGCTCGCGGGGGAACGTGCCGGCCTCGAACCACTCCGCGACGTGCGGGCGGACCCGGTCCGCGACGAATTGTCGGACGGTGTCCTGTATCTGGCGTTCCTCGTCGCTGAGCAGGCCTGTGACGTCGATCAGGTCGAGCGGGTCGGTGCCGGTTCTGTGCGTCGTCATCCTGAGGATTCTGCCTTGCCGGCGGGATGGATTCCGCCCTGCCGAGGGACCGGATTCTGCCCCTGCCGGGGGATCAGCGTCCTCCCAGCGACATGAACTAGCCTCAAGATCATGACGGTGGTGAACGACTTCATCGACCCGGCTGTCCGGGACGCGATCTCCGAATTCCTGGGAGACGTGGAGTCCGAGCTGCGCGCCTCGGTGGTCAGCCCGGAACCCCTGGTGTCCGAAGTGGCGGCCCATCTCGTGGAGGCCGGCGGCAAGCGGTTCCGGCCGCTGGTGGTGGCCCTCGGCGCCCACTTCGGTGCGGCGGACCGGGCCGCGGCCGTCTCCTCGGCCGTGGTCATGGAGCTCACCCACCTCGCCACGCTCTACCACGACGACGTGATGGACGAGGCGCCGATGCGCCGGGGCGCGGCCAGCGCCAACTCCCGGTGGACCAACTCGATCGCCGTCTACGTGGGCGACTACCTGCTGGCCCGTGCCGCCTCGATCGCGGCGGACCTGGGTGAGGAGGCGGTGCGCCTGCAGGCCCGTACCCTCGCTCAGCTGGTCCGCGGCCAGCTCGCCGAGACGGTCGGCCCGCGCGGCGACGACCCGATCCGGCATCACCTGCGGGTCATCGAGGACAAGACCGCCTCGCTGATCGCCACCTCGGCCCGGCTCGGCGGGATGGCCGCCGGGCTGTCGGCCGCCCAGCTGGCGACGCTGGAGGCGTTCGGCACCTCGATCGGGATCGCGTTCCAGCTCTCCGACGACCTGCTCGACATCGCCTCGGACTCCGACCAGTCCGGCAAGACTCCCGGCACCGACCTGCGGGAGGGCGTGCCGACGCTGCCGGTGTTCTACGCGCTCGCGGCCGCCGACACCGGGGCCGACTCACGGCGGCTCAAGGAGCTGCTCTCGTCCGGCCCGCTCATCGACGACGAGCTGCACGCGGAGGCGCTTTTCCTGCTGCGGGAGTCGGCCGCGCTGAAACAGGCGCGGGAAACCGTTCATGGGTACGCCGAGGAGGCTCGCCGGCACGCCGCGGCTCTGCCGTCCGGGGCGGCCCGCCGGACGATCGACGGGCTCTGCCACTACATCGCGGACCGCACCGGCTGACCCTCCGCGGTTGAGGCCGGCCGCCCGGCCTCGGGTGGAGTTCCTTTAGAACCCCCATCGCCTGCCGATGGTGCCTATGACGGCTTTGTCGGTGACGGCACTGCGCTGTGACGGCACTGCGCTGTGACGGCACTGCGCTGTGACGGCACTGCCTGGCCGTCGGGCACCAGGGGGAGAGGGATGCGCGGCGAACGGGCCGACGACGGCTTCACCATGATCGAGACGATCATCTCGATCGCCGTGATCTCGATCGTGATGCTGTCGCTCACCCAGTACTTCACGCAGACCATGCGGATCAACAGCTATCAGGGTGACCGGCTGGCCGCGATCGCGGTCGCCAACAGCGCCATGGAGCGGGTCCGCGGGCTCAAGGTCGCCGCCATCGTGAGCGGCCGTGACCAGGCGAGCGTCGCGTACCAGTGGGATCCGGCCCGCGGCCTGATCGGCCCGGTCGCGGACCTGCTCGACGAGATGACCATGGTCTACGACACCGGCGCCACGAATCAGGCCGACGTCGCGGCGCAGGCGGCGTACGCCGACAAGCCGGCCGGCGCCGCGCTGCCCACCACCTGGTCCGTCGTCACCGTGGACGGGCTGGCCTATCAGCAGCACTTCTACGTCGGCGCGTGCGAGCGGCTGCCCGGTGTGAGCGGCGACTGCGTGAAGAGCGCCGGGACCGGCCGGACCATCCCGTTCTACCGGGTGATCGTGGCGGTGACCTGGAGGGGGAACACCTGTGACGGCGGCTCCTGCTCGTACGTCACCTCGTCGCTGATCGGCAGCGAGACCGAGGAGCCGATCTTCAACACCAACGAGGGCGCGACCGCGCTGGACATCGCCGACCCCGGCACGCAGATCAACGACGTGTCGGTGCCGATGTCGAAGACGTTCACCGCGGAGGGCGGCGGCGCCGGATACGTCTGGACGGTGAGCAGCCTGCCGGCCGGTCTCACCCTGGACTCCGCCTCGGGAACCGTCAGCGGCACGCCGACCACGGTGAGGAGCACCGGCTCGATCCGGCTGACCGTCACCGACGCGTACGACCAGCAGGACTACGTCACGCTGACCTGGGTGATCCGGGCGCTGCCCACGATCAGCAGGATCAACGCGGTGAACACCACGGGCGGTGTCCCGGCCTCGGTGACGTTCACGGCGAACAACGGGGCCTCGCCGTACGCCTGGACGGCCACCGGCCTGCCGCCCGGCGTCACGCTGACCAGCGCCGGCACTGCCAGCACCAGTACCTCGCTGAGCATGAACAGCACGAACACCGCCGCCGGTACGCCGACCACGCCCGGGGTCTATCCGGTCAGCGTGACGGTCACCGACGCGTACGGGCAGACGGCCACGCAGTCGTTCACCTGGACCGTGCCGGCGCTCTCGATCAGCACGAAGGAGTTCTCCGCCGCGACGGCCGGCACCGCGATCACCGCCGTGACGCTGGTGGCCGCCGGGGGCGTTCAGCCGTACAAATCATGGACCGCCTCCGGGCTGCCGGCCGGGCTGACGCTGGACAGCTCGACCGGGGTGATCAGCGGGACGCCGACCGCGGCCAGGACCTATCCGGTGATCCTCATCGTGACGGACACGGCGAACGTGACCGTCAGTAAAACGATTCCCTGGAAAATCTCATGAAATTTCGGGATGAATCGGGTGTCACGCTCATCGAGGTCGTCGTCGCCATGTCGGTGATGCTGATCATGATGGCGATGGTCACCGGCGGGATCGTGGAAATCTACCGCTCGGTCGACCGCACCGACGCCGAGACCGAGGCGCAGACCCAGATCACCGCGGCCTACACCCGCCTCGACAAGGAGGTCCGGTACGCCCGCGGCATCAGCAAGCCGGCCGTCCTGGACGGCGACTACTACGTCGAGTACCAGGTCGACCTGAACGAGGTGACCACCTGCGTCCAGCTGCGGGTCGACACCGGCGTCGCCGAGCTGCAGCGGCGCACCTGGGTCAGCGGCGCCGACCCGCCGTCGCCGAGCGCTTGGACCACCCTGGCCAGCAACGTCACGGCCGGCACGCCGTTCACCGTGAGCGCTGTCGACATCGAGTCGCTGACCGGATATCGCTACCAGCGCCTGCGGCTGCTGGCGACGGTGACGGTCGGCGCCGGGGCGAGCGCGTCCAGCCGGGTCACCGACGTGACGTTCACCGCGCTCAACGCGACGAACCCGAACAACACCGAGAGCACGTGCACCGAAGGCCGGGGAGTGTAGTCATGCGCAGACTCGTCGCGCCGATCGGCGAGCGCGGCTCGATGCCGATGGCGATGCTGGTGATGGTGGTCGGGGTCAGCCTCAGCGCGCTGCTCACCACCATGGTGCTCGGCCGGATCCAGAGCGGCGTCACGTCCAGCCGGCAGCTGCTCGCCCTGCACGCGGCGCAGGCCGGTCTGGACGTGGCGCTGGGTCATGTGCGAGCCGCCGTGTCGACGGACGACGAGGGCGACGAGAGCGGCGATCGCACGCTGCTGCCCTGCGACCCGATGTCCGGGACGGTCGGGGCCGGCAACGACGGCACGTACCGGGTCGAGGCCCGGTACTACCTCGTCGACCCGCAGGGCAAGTCCGACAGCTGGCAGTCCGAGAACGCGATCTCCTGCCCGTCCGGTGGCGCGCCGCAGGAGGTGCCGGCGTACGCCCGGTTCACCTCGGTCGGGACGTACGCCGACAAGGACGGCACGGTCAGGCGGAAGCTGAACGGGACGTACATCCTGCACACCACGAACGCCAACATCTACGGCGGTCTGGTGCACTCCAACGGCTCGGTGGATCTCTGCGTCGCGGCCGAGTCGGGTGACCCGGCGGCGGGCAGCGCGGTGACCATGCAGCCGTGCAAGTACGGCGCCGTCGCGCAGACCTGGGCGTACGACAACGAGCTGAAGTTCGTGCTGATCTCGTCGCAGAAGCCGGCCCGGCCGTCCGGCATGTGCCTGGACGCCGGCACCCAGGCCGAGGGCGCCGCCGTGGTGATGCAGCCGTGCCAGGACACCAAGCCCTCGCTCTACCGCCAGCAGTGGAGCTTCAACGACAACTCGCAGCTGGTCGGCGCGAAGCTGGCGGACGGTTCGGACGTGACGGGCAACTGCTTCCGGCGGACGCCGGACAACTCCGCCGGCGCCGGCATCGTGATCGCCACGTCGAGCTGTTCGAGCTGGGCGCCGGACAGCGCGGTCGGCGCCGGCATGGCGAACTCGCCGACCGGCGGGCAGGTGATCGGGCAGCTGGTGAACTACGCGCAGTTCGGCCGCTGCCTGGACGCCACCAACAAGAATCCGGACTACCCCCACATGATCGCGTGGCCCTGCAAGCAGAACCCGAACCCGGACAAGGTGACCTGGAACCAGCGGTACACGCTGCCGGCGCTCGACGCGGCCAAGGACGGCCGGGCCACCAACTACGCGACCGGCACGATCACCACCACCACGGACAAGAACGTCACCTACTGCCTGGAGAGTCCGGGATCGACCGCCGTCGGCAAGTACGTCCGGACCCTGGCCTGCACCGGCAGTACGCTCTATCAGAGCTGGACCGTCTACGGAAAGACCGATCGATACGCGACCAGCTACCAGATCGTGGACGGCTCCGGGAAGTACTGCCTGCAGCCGCGCAGCCAGTCGGCATCGCCCACCGACTACTTCAACGCCACCAACCAGGTCGCCAAGATCTATGTCGGGGTGTGTGACGGCTCGACCCTGCAGAAGTGGAACGCCGACAAGAACGTGATCGCGGCGCTCGCCCTCAAGGACGTCGACGAGGACGAGTCACCGAACGACTGAGGAGTCTCATGGCGCACCCTACGGCGATCGCCCGTGACCTGGTCTCCGGCGCCTACGACACCCACGTGCACGTCTCGCCGGACGTGATGGACCGGCGCATCGACGACCTCGACCTGGCCCGCCGGTTCATCGAGGTGGGAATGGCCGGGTTCGTGCTGAAGTCGCACTACCTCACGACCGCCGAGCGCGCCGCCGTCGTCCGCAAGGCGGTGCCCGGCGCCGACGTGCTCGGCGCGATCACCCTGAACGGCTCGATGGGCGGGATGAACCCGGCGGCCGTGGAGATCGCCGGACGGCTCGGCGCGCGGATCGTCTGGATGCCGACCGTGGACGCCCGCAACCAGCGGACCAGCACCGCCGGTGACCTGCCCGGGGCTCGGCCGGCCATGTGGGGCGCGCTCCAGGCCGACCTGCACGCCCAGGGCATCGTGCCGGAGATCGTCGACGTGGTGGACGAGGCGGGCGAGGTGCTCCCGGCCGTCCGGCAGGTCCTCCGGGTGGTCGCCCGGCACGACATGGTCCTCGCCACCGGCCACCTCGCGGCCGCCGAGATCGTCGCGGTGGCCGAGGCGGCACGCCAGGAGGGGGTACGCCGGATCGTGGTGACCCATCCCGAGTTCACCTCGCAGCGTCTCCCGGTCACCGACCAGCGCCGCCTCGCCGGGATGGGCGCCCTGCTGGAGCGGTGCTTCACGACGCCGCACACCGGCAAGGTGTCGTGGACGGACATGTTCGCGACCATCCGGGCCACCGGGCCCGCGCACTCGGTGCTCTCCAGCGACCTGGGTCAGCCGTTCAACCCGCCGGTGGAGGACGGGCTGGCGCTCTTCGCCGACCGGCTGCTCGAGGCGGGCTTCACCCCCGACGAGGTACGGACCATGGCCGTGGAGAACTCCCGCCGGCTGGTACGCCGGTAGAAGGCTGGTACGTCAGTAGAAGTCGCCGTAGACGTCCAGGGCCGGGGCCGACGCGGTGGCGGCACGGGCCCGGTAGGTGTCGCCGCCGGCGTCCCGGCTCTCCGCCGGGTGGGTGTACTTCGCCGTGAACGTGTAGGTCCCCGGCTCCAGCGTGTCGGCCGGGGAGAGGACGAACCGGTACTGGAAGGCGTCCGCCTCCTCGGTGACCGAGGTGGTGACGCTGCCGCCGGGTGTCTGCTTCGTGGCGCCGCGAACGGCCAGGCCCTCGGTGCGGGCCACCCGGATGACCACGTCGAGCGAGGTCAGCCGCTCGGTGGTGGTCAGGGTCACGACGCTGGAGCCGTCGACGACCGAGCCGTCCGACCAGAGGGGACCCTGCTGGACCCGGGTGCCCCGGGCTGGTTCCGTGGTGGGGGCCGGCTCCGGCGGTGCGGAGCTCGGCTTCCGCGACGGTGACAGCGACAGTGACGGGGACAGCGACGGGGACAGCGACAGCGACGGGCTCGCGGCTGAGGGCTCGGCCGACGGTCTCGCCGACGGCTCGCCGGTCGGCTCGGTGGCCGGTTCCGTCGTGGGGGCGGGCGCGGAGATCACCGGGGCCGGGGGCGGTGGCGGAGCCGCGTCGTCGCTGCCGGCCAGGGCCCAGTTCGCGAACCCGCCCCCGGCGAACAGCGCCACGACAGCGGTGGCCGCGGCGGCCATCCGTACCCTCGGGCCGCGCCGCGCCGCACGACGGCGGGTGACCGGCGCGGAGGTCGCGGCCATGGTGATCCGGCTCAGCATCGCGTCGCGGTCCGGCTGGTGAGCGGCCGCCTCCGCGCGCAGGGCCGCGCGCAGGTCGTCATCGGAGAGCCTCATCGCGCCGCCTCCCAGCCGTCGATCCGTGCCACGCCGCCGTCACCGAGCAGGCCGGCGAGTTGCTTCGCGCCGCGCGAGGTCGCGCTCTTCACCGCGCCGACGGAGATCCCGAGGATCGTGGCGACCTCACGTTCCGGCAGGTCGAACGCGTACCGCAGCACCACGCACGCGCGCCGGCGATGCGGGAGGCGACGCAGGGCGCCGCGCACGTCCAGCACGGCGGAGACGTCACTTTCCCGGGTACGCCGTAACGACTCGAACGACATCAGGCGTTCCCGGCCACGGCGGCGGACCCAGTTACGGGCCAGGTTCATCAGGATGCCGTGCCCGTAGGCCGCCGGGTCGTCGGCAGCCGTGACCCGGTCCCAGTGCCGCCAGCACTCGGTCAGCGCGTCCGCCGCCAGATCGTCGGCGACGTCGGACTCCCCGGTCATCAGGAACGCGAGGCGGGACAGCGAGGCGTGGTGCCGTTCGAAATACGCACGGAACGCGTCGTCACGCATCGGCAGCTCCTCCCTGATCATCCCGGACCGCAAGACGTTAGAGATCACGACGGCTCGAGCGCAAGGAGGTGAGATCGGATTATCAGCGGAGTCGCTGGTGGGAGCGCGACCACCCGCCCGTAGCGATGGCCGCGCTGCGGCCGTGCGTAGGCAGGTGGTCGCGGTGGGGCGCCACGGGACGATGCGTAGCCGTACCCCGTTATTGGTCTTTCGGGACCGGAACCGGGGAAACTCGCCAGATGCGGGCGGCGTAGTCGCCCACCGTGCGGTCGGCGGAGAAGAAGCCGCTGTTCGCGGTGTTGAGGACCGACATCCGGGTCCAGCGGTCCTGGTCGCGCCAGGCGCGTTCGACCTCGTCCTGGCAGTCCAGATAGGAGCGGTAGTCGGCGAGCGTGAGGTATTCGTCGCGGCCGAGCAGGGAGTCCGCCACGTCGTGGCCGACGCCGCCGAAGACGCCCGCGTTGATCGCGTCGATGGCCTGACGCAGCTCCGGGTCGCGTTCGTAGTGCTCCCACGGGCGGTAACCGGCGATCTGCATCTCGGCCGCCTCGAACGCGTCGAGCCCGAAGAGGAAGAAGTTCTCCTCGCCGACCCGGGCCCGGATCTCGATGTTCGCGCCGTCCAGCGTGCCGATCGTGAGCGCGCCGTTGAGGGCCAGCTTCATGTTGCCGGTGCCGGACGCCTCCTTGCCGGCGAGCGAGATCTGCTCGCTCAGGTCGGCGGCCGGGACGATCCGTTCGGCGAGGCTGACGTTGTAGTTCTCGGCGAAGACCACCTTCAGGTACGGCGAGACGATCGGATCCGCGGCGATCGTGGCGCCCACCGCGTTGATCAGCCGGATGATGTTCTTTGCCGCGTGGTAGGCGGGCGCCGCCTTGCCGGCGAACAGCACGGTACGCGGCACCCAGTCGCCGGCCGGATTGTTCCGGATGCGGTGGTAGAGCGTGATGATGTGCAGCAGTTTGAGCTGCTGCCGCTTGTACTCGTGGAATCGCTTGATCATCACGTCGGTGAGCGAGTCCGGGTCACCCGCGGCCAGGTCGACCTTGTTGGCCCGCTTGATCGCCCGCCAGCGCTCCAGGAACGACGCGTCGTCGATCAGCGAGCCGAGCTCGGCCAGTCGTTCCAGGTCGACCAGCCAGCCGTCGTCGCCGAGACCCTCGGTGATCAGGTCGGAGAGCCGGGGATTGGCGATCTTGACGAACCGGCGGGGCGAGATGCCGTTCGTGACGTTCTGGAACTTCGCCGGCCACAGGTCCGCGAAGTCGTTGAGCACGGTCTCCCGCAGCAGCTTCGAGTGCAGCTCGGCGACGCCGTTCACCGCCTCGGTGCCGACCACGGCCAGGTTCGCCATCCGGACCCGGCGCTCCGGCTGCTCCCCGATGATCGACATCCGGCGCAACCGGTCGGTGTCGCCGGGGAACCGCTCCTCGACCTCACGCAGGAACAGCATGTTGATCAGGTAGATGATCTCCAGGTGGCGGGGCAGCAGCCGCTCGAAGACGTGCACCGGCCACGTCTCCAGGGCCTCCGGCAGCAGCGTGTGGCAGGTGTACGCGAACGTGCGCCGGGTGATCGACCAGGCCCGGTCCCAGTCCAGCTCGTACTCGTCGACGAGCAGCCGCATCAGCTCCGGGATGGCGATCGTCGGATGCGTGTCGTTGAGCTGGATGACGGTCTTCTCCGGGAACTCGTCCCAGTCGGAGTTCCGCAGCCGGAACCGGCGGATGATGTCCCGCAGCGAGCACGAGACCAGGAAGTACTGCTGTTTGAGGCGCAGCTCGCGACCCAGTTCGGTGCTGTCGTCCGGGTAGAGGACCTTGCTGATGTTCTCGGCGCGGACCGCCTCCTGCACGGCCTCGGCGTACTGCCCCGCGGAGAACCGGCTCAAGTCGAACGAGGCCTCACTGCCCCGGGCCCGCCAGAGCCGCACGATGTTCACGGTCTCGGTGCCGTAGCCGGGCACCAGCATGTGGCTGGGCTCGCCGAGCACGATCTCGCCGGGCACCCACACCTTGCGGGTCGACGAGCCCGGCACCGGCTCGGTGTGCCCGTAGAAGCCGACGGTCTGCCGGTCGTCCGGCGCCGGGAACTCCCACGGATTGCCCTGGAACGCCCAGTCGTCCGGGCCTTCCGCCTGACCACCCGCGGCGAGCGACTGCTTGAAGATGCCGAAGTCGTAGCGGATGCCGTAGCCGACCGCCGGAATGTCCCGGGTCGCCATCGCGTCCACGAGACAGGCCGCGAGCCGCCCCAGACCGCCGTTGCCGAGACCGGGCTCGACGTCGAGCTCCTCGATCTCCTCCAGCGTGAGGCCGAACGACTTGACCGCCTGACTGGCGATCTCCCCGGTGCCGGAGTACAGCAGGTTCTGTTCCAGCTGAGCGCCGAGCAGGTACTCGGCGGAGAGGTAGTAGACCCAGCGGGGGTTGCTGGCGTAGTGGGCGGCCGAGGTGCGCGCCCGCCGCTCGGCGAGATGGTCCCGAACGGTCAGCGAGAGCGTCTCGTAAGCGTCCCGCATGCTCGCCGACTCGACCGTGGTGCCGCGCCGGAAGTAGAGGTTGCTCAACAGGTCCTGCTGGAACTCATCGACGGTCTTGCCTAGTTTGCGAAGACCGATGCCCTGTCGAAGATCCATGCCGCCATTGTGCCGTCTCCGCGTTTCAGATCGACCCCGTTTCGCCCCTGCGGGGGTCCCGGGAGGCGTTTCACTCACGCTTCCGGCTTTATCCGGTACGCGCGACGGCTCCCCAAACGCACCGGCCCGGTCCCCGTGAGTACAACGCGACCTCGCTGCCGAGCCGGGCCGTCCGGCGCCCATCGCTACCGGCGGGCGGCGTCGTCGACGTGGGCGTGTTGAGTTCGGGCGCGATCCGCACCTCAAATCCACACGCTGACCGGGTTTCGGCGGAGCGTGTGCCTTTCGGGTCGGCGGGTCGGCGGGTCGGCGGGTCGGCGGCGCGGCGGGGCGGCGGGGCGGGGGGTGGCGGGGCGGTCCCGGCGGGTCGCGGCGGGGTGGGTCCCGGCGGGGTGGGTCGTGGCGGGGCGGCTGTTCGCGGCCCGGCGGGTCGGCGCGGCGGCCTCAGCACGAGCGGCGCAGCGCCGGTCGCCGGAGCGCGCCCGAACTCAACACGCTGTCACGGTTGCCGTCCTGTGTGTGGAGCTGGGGTGCGGAGCGCGCCCGCACTCAACACGCTGTCACGGTTGCCGTCCTGTGTGTGGAGCTGGGGTGCGGAGCGCGCCCGAACTCAACACGCTCGGGAGTGGATCGCGTCGGGCGCGCGGGGGACCTGGTCGGTGCGTTGGGAGCCGTCACTCGTACTTGGTTTTGTTGATGCTTTTGCTCATGCTTTTGTCAACAATCTATGGCGCTGATTACATTGGACCGAGGATGTGGTGCAACTTAGGTAAGGCACACCTAAGTTCATCGGTGCCTGCCCTTCACCGAGGGCACACCCGTAAGGAGAACCATGTCCTCAACGTCCCGTCGTGCCGCCGTCGCGGCTGTCGCCATCGCCGCCGGTGTGCTGGCCGCTCCCGGCGCCGCTTCCGCCCACTCCGGCCAGGACGCCGCGACTGTCGCGTCCGCTGAGCTGATCAAGGGGCTGTACCAGTCGGACTACTCGCAGCGGAACAAGGCCCTCTGGGTCACCGCCGCGGTCGGCCGCCCGCCGGTGACCAGCTCGGCGCTGCTCAAGGTGGACCCGAAGACGCTCGAGATCGAGGCCACCATCACCCCGCCGGTCACCAACGAGACCACCGGGGCCGTGGAGGCCGTCTACGGCGTCGGGGTCGACGACGAGTACAACCGGGTCTGGGTGACCGCCACCCGGAACAACGCGGTCGCCGTCTACGACCAGCGGACCGGCGCGCACGTCGCCAGCTTCGCGAACGTGCCGCACGCCCGGGAGATCGTCGTCGACGAGAAGCACAACACCGTGTGGGCCAGCGCGTTCACCTCCGGTGAGCTGGTCGCGTACGACAGCAAGACGCTCGTCGAGAAGAAGCGCGTCGTCGTCGAGGGCGCCGGCCCGACCGGCCTGGTCGTCGACGAGAAGACCGGCACGCTGTACGCCGCCGACCTCAACAACGACCGGATCATCGAGGTGTCCCCGAAGGCGGAGACCCCGCGCTTCATCGCCACCGGCGACGGCCCCATCTCGATCGACCTGTCGGCGGACGGCAAGACCGCGTACACCGCGAACCAGACCGCGGGCAGCGTGTCGTTCGTGAACCTGAAGAAGGGCACCGTCACCGCTGAGGTGGCGACCGGCGCGGGTGCGCTCTCCGTCGCCTACGAGGAGCGGTCCGGCACGGTCCTGGTCGCGAACCGCACCGCGGCCACCGTCACCGTCGTCGACGCCACGACGGCCGTCGTCGAGGAGAACCTGGTGACCGCCGCCAACCCGAACCACATCGAGACCGCGAACGGCAAGGCGTACGCGGTCGACAAGTCCGGCGCCGGCGCCACCGGTGGGGACTTCATTTACAAGATCGACCCGGCGAACTGACCCGGCCCGGAAGTGTCCCACCCCGCACGGGGTGGGACACTTCCCCCGTGCTCGAGAAGTTGCTGCCGTCATCGGTGTGTGTCGCCGAGGCGTTCTCCGACGATCCGGGCGAGCAGGCCTTCCCCGGTGAGGAGGACCTGCTCAGCACCGCGGTGCCGGGCCGGCGCCGCGAGTTTCTCACGGCCCGCCGCTGCGCCCGCGAAGCACTGGGCCTTCTCGGTCATCCGCCGGTGGCGATCAGGCCCGGCCCGCGCCGCGAGCCGCTCTGGCCGGACGGCGTGGCGGGCAGCATCACGCACTGCACCGGGTATCGGGCCGCCGCGGTGGCCCGCCGTGCCGACGTGGCGAGCCTCGGCATCGACGCGGAACCGCACGCGCTGCTCCCGCCGCGGGTCCTGCCGGCGGTGAGCACCGCCGCCGAACGGGACCGTCTGGACCAGCTGCGCCGGGCCGACCCGGACGTGCACTGGGACCGGCTGCTCTTCAGCGCCAAGGAGTCGATCTACAAGGCGTGGTACCCGCTGACCGGCCGCTGGCTGGGCTTCGAGGACGCCGAGCTGAGCATCGATCCGGCGGAGCGCACGTTCACCGGACGGATCCTGATCGACGCGCCGTTCGACGAGATGCACGGCCGGTTCGTGATCGAGAACGGACTCGTGGTCACGGCGGTCTGTCACTTCGACAGTACTTCCGCCAACCTCGCGTAGAGGATGTAGCGCTGCTTCGACGAGAACCTCGGATGGCAGGCGGTCAGCGTGAGTATCGCCTCGGTGGGTTCCACGCCGGGTTTCTCCGGGGTCGGCGCGACCACGTCCACCCTGGTCGGCGCGACGATCAGGTGGCGCTGGACGCGGTAGACGTACCGGGCGGTCGCGGTCTCCACCTCGATCGGGTCGCCGGCGCGCAACTTGTCGATGTCGTTGAAGGGCAGCCCGGCCGGACCGCGATGCCCGGCGATCGCCATGTTCCCGATCTGGCCCGGTAGCGCGCTCCCGGGGTAGTGTCCCGGGCCTTGTCGCAGGTCAGCGGTGCTGACTCCCTCGACGATCGTGTACTGGGCGTTCCACCGCGGCACCCGCAGCACCGCGAACGGCTGCCCCTGCGGCGGGGTGACGGTGACCGTGTCCAAGCTGGTCACTGCGGCCTGGCCGGCGCTTCCGCCGGTCGCTCCGGCGGCCGGCGCCGCTGCCCACGCCGCGGCCAGCCGGCGGTCCAGGGCGGCCTGCGCGTCAGCGGTCTCCGGTCCGGGCAGCAGGGTCTGCGCCGCGAGCACCGCCGCACAGAGCGCCCCCGCCCCGATCAGCGAGAATCCCCCCGCTCGCAGCGGAGACATCCGGCGCAGCGCGCGTGCCGCTTTTACGATCAGAAGCAGACTGAGGAGTACGGGGGGAAGCAGCCACGGCCAGACCGTGGTCGTCACCGTGAACGTCGCGTCGGTTCCGGCCGTCCCGTCAATCCGCCCGGTCACCCGATAACGGCCGATCGCCGGGGCGGCCACCTCGAACGGGATCTCCAGCCGCAGCTCGGCGCCCGGAGCGAGCGGGCCGATCGGCAGCGCGTCCGGCGCCCGTGCTCCGGCGGCGCGGCCCAGGTCCAGGCTCAACGCGGATCCGGGGGAGGGCTCGGCGCTGGTGTTGCGGACGGTCACCCGCACGGTCCGGTGCGCGGTGCCGCCGACCAGCGACCAGAGGCTCCAGCGGTTCTCGATGTCGGCGTCGGCGACGGTCAGTGCGGCGTCGCCGGTGCCGCCGGTGGCCGCTGTGGAGACCGTGGCGGCGTCGGGGACATCCGTCACGTCGATCGGGGTGGCGGCGATCCGGTCGCCGGTCACGGTGGTCGCCCGGATCACGCACGGGCAGCCGAGAGGAGGTTTCGTGAGACGAAGCCGCAGGTCCGCGCTTCCGGTGGCCGGGATGGAGACGGATGAGGCGGACTCGACGGCGCAGTCGGCGGAGCCGTCGCGGGCCTCGTTGCCGCAGAGGGCGGCCGTGACGACCCCGGCCGGCCAGCCCGTCAGCCGGACCGTGACGGTGTCACCGAGCAGGGCCGTCCTCTGGCTGACGGTGAGCGCCGGGTCGGCGGCCCGGGCCGGAGCGGGGATCAGAGTGAACGCCACGGCCGCGGCCGCGAGCACGCGGAGGAGGGCCTTCATGCGGGAGTCTCGTCAGCGGCCGAGGTGGTGGCAGCGTTTTCGCGAGCGCGAGCGCGAGCACGAGCACGAGCGCGAGGGCGGGCGCGGGCGCCGTCGCGGGCGCGGCCACGGCGGCGGCGGACGGCCAGCACGGCGGCGGCGATCAGGAGCAGCAGCGCCAGGTGGTACCAGGACCAGGCCCAGACGCCCACCGACGATCGCGCCGTGGCGCCGTCCGGGGAGTCGAGCTCGACACTCGCGAACAGCCGGAGCAGGGCGGGCCGGCCGGTCACCCGTACCGTCCGCTCGACAGCCGCACCCGGCAGCAGCTCGGGCAGAGGCTCCGGATCGGCCGACGCGGCCGCCAGGCCGAAGAGGCCCTCGGTCGTGACCGCCTGGCCGGGCGTGATGCGGGTGTTCCCGGTGTTGCGGACCGTGTAGCTCAGTTCGAGGTCACCGGTGAACATCGTCCACGCCGGACGGTACGCGGCGCGCAGTCCGTCGACCCGCAGCCCGGGCTTCAGATCGCCGGTGACACGCAGGTAGAGGCGGGTGCCGACACGCTGTTCGACGCGTGTGGTGTTGCCGGTGGCGTCCGCCGACGCCGTGGTGATCGCGGCGACGATGCCGCCGGCATGGTCACCGGGAGTGGCGTTCGCCGGGATCGTCAGCACGAACGGGATGTCCGCGCGGGAGCGGGCCGGAACGGTCACCGTGGTCGCCCCGAGCCGGACCCAGGAGCCGACGTCGGTGGACTCGTGGGTGGCCGGTAACAGGTCGTATCCGCCGGTGGAGGTGGTGAACGCGTCACTGCCGTACACCGTGAAGGTCATCTCCTTGGTGCCGAGGTTGGTGACCGCGACGTAGTCGGTGACGGTCCCGCCGGGCGTCAGGTCGTAGGTGAGGAACGGGCGGTTGCCGGGGCCGGTCCGGCTCGACGGCTGCACGGACCACGCGGATTCGCCGGCTGCGGCGGGCGCCGGGAGGGCGAGCACGGTGAGAGCGGCGGCCGTCAGTGCGGCTGTCGCGGCGGCAACGCGGTGCATGCGGGTTCCTTCAGAAACGGGAGAACCGGGACAGGCAGGCTGCCTGCCCCGGTCGGCCTCGGAAACGGTGGAGAGATCAGATGGCGGTCAGGGTGAGCGTCGCCGAGTAGTCACCCGGCGCCGTGGTGGTCGGCAGGCGCAGCTCCAGGCCCGCACCGAGCGCCGCGGTGCCCCGCCCGGCTCCGGACGCCGCCGTGGCCAGCGCGGACGCCGACTTCAGGCCGGTGCCCGCGGCGACCGCGGCGCCCGGCTTCACCTGCTGGCCCGAGGCGGCCGAGACGATTTTCGGGGTCCAGCCCAGGTACTTGCCGTCGACGGTTCCGGCCGTGCCGGAGAAGTCACCGATCTGACCGGAGACGCTCCAGCCCGGGTTGGCGGCCCGCAGGTCGCTGACCGTGACGGTCGGCAGCTCGCCGGTGGAGACCAGCGCGTCCAGCTCGGAGGTGACCTGCGGCGTGCTCAGCGCCACCGAGCCGGAGCTGACCTTGATGGCCAGGGCACCGGTGTCGGGAACGCTTGCCGTGATGGTCACGGTCGCCGAGACCGCACCCGGCTCCTCGGGCTCGTCGGCGGCCACGGTGAAGTTCACCTGGACGCTGACGCCGGCGGCGAGGAAGTGCAGGGTGTGCGCTCCCTCGGCGATGCCGGCCGGCACCGGGACGGCCTTGCCGGAGAACGAGCCGTCGGCCCCGCTGGTGAACGTCGTCACGATCGTGGTCTTGTCCAGCTTCACGGTGACAGTGCTGTTCGCCGGGTAGTGCACGCCGGAGGCGGTCAGGCTCGCGCCGGCCGTCACCGTGTCGGCGGCGAGGGTGACCGCCGGGGTGTTCGGCGCGGCCTCCACGGTGAAGAACCCGGTGTGCAGGCTGCGGGTGGTGTCGCCGACCTGGCCGGAGCCGGTCAGCATCCGCAGCCAGTGACCGGAACCGGTCACGGTGGACGGCAGGGTGACCGAGCCGGACACCTCACCGGTGGTGTCCGAGGCCTTCACCGAGGTGAAGACGTCGGAGCCGTCGGCCAGGCGCGCGGCGCCGTCGTCGATCTTCACCATGACGACCGAGCCGGTGCCGTCGGCGTTGACGAAACCCGTGCCGGTGAAGCTGACCTTTCCACCGGGGGTCACCGATGTGGAGACCAGGGCGACAGTGGCCCCGGCGGGATTGTCCGGGCGGGGATCGGCGGCGTACGCCGGTGAGGTGACCGCGAGTGCGGCGACCAGGCCGGTGAGGGCCGCACCCCAGCGGACGGTTCGTGATGGGAGCAAGGCGTCGTCCTTCCAGAAGGGAGGGATATTGTGAGTGAGATTGTTGACCATAAGGTCGACGCATTCCCGTCGGAGGTTAGGCTAACCTAACGCCGCCAGCTAGACAGCAGTGCGGCTGGTCACCAGAAACCTCGGGAGGAATCGGTGGGAAAGCGCGGCTGGCGCGCACTTGCCGTCGGCGGTGTCCTCGGACTGGCGCTCACCGCGTGCACGTCCGGCGCCTCGGACGCCACGACGACGGCTGAGGGGCGCACTGTCACGGACGGCAACGGAGTCGAGGTGACCGTCCCGGAGAACCCGGTGCGGATCATCGCGCTCAGCGAGCCCACTCTGGACGGCGCGCTGGCGCTCGGCGCCGGCGTCGTCGGCACCACCAGCGGCCGGGGCCAGGGCTCGGTGCCCGGTTACCTGAGCGACCAGGCCGACGGGATCCCGATCGTCGCCTCCGTCGCCGGTCCCGACATCGAGCAGATCCTCGCCCTCAAGCCGGACTTGATCGTCACCGACGGCACCGTCGCCGCCGACGACGCGGTGCTCGGCAAACTCGCCGGTATCGCGCCGACGGTCTTCGTCAGCAAGAAGGCCGCCGACTGGAAGGCCGCGTTCACCAGTCTCGCCGCGGTGCTCGGCAGGACCGCCGAGGCGGAGAAGGTGCTGGCCGGATACGCGAGCCGGGTCGACGAGATCAAGGGGAAGCTCGGCGACCACGCCGACGACACGGTCAGCATCGTCCGCTGGGGCACCGGTCAGCCCTCGGTGATCCTCAAGGAGCTGCCGCCGAGCACTGTGGTCGCCGACGTCGGCCTGCGCCGGCCGCCGGCACAGGACAAGGACGGCCTCGGCCACTCCACCCCGGTCAGCCGGGAGAACCTCGACCAGCTCGACGCCGACTGGATGTTCTTCGGCACCCTCGGCGGCGCCACCAACCCACAGGGCGGCAACACCGGCACCGCTGTCGGCGTCGAGGCCAGCGCCGCGATGCTCAGGGACGACGCGCTCGGCACGCCGGGCTTCACGCAGCTCACCGCGTACCGGAACAAGCACGTCATCCCGGTCGACGGCTCCGCGTGGGCCAGCGCGGGCGGCCCGATCGCCGCCACCGTGATCCTCGACCAGCTCGGCACAGCTCTTCTCCGTTAGAGCTTTTCTCTGATTAAGGACTGCCATGAGAATCGCCGTCATCGGCGCGGCTGCCACCCTCGCCTTCCTCGCCGGCGCCGGGCCCGCCATGGCCGCCGCGCCCCGGCCGTCCAACCCGGTCGGCGCCACGGTCTCACTCGCGGCCACCAGCGTGGCCGCCGGCAAGACCCTCCGCTTCAGCGGCACCGGCTTCGTCAACGACGGCGGCCGCGGGCAGATCGTCACGATCAAGCTGGACGACGTCGACATCCTGCGCAGCGTCACCGCCAGCGACAGCGGGGCGATCTCCGGGACGGTCACGATCCCGAAGGCCACCACGGCCGGCAACGAGCACTGGCTGCGCTTCCTCGCCGGCTCCGGGCGGGAGAACGACTCGCCGTCGCGCAGCCTGGCCAGCGGGTACTTCGCGGTGACCGCGGCCTCCACCGGCTCGGCCGCCACGACCGGCGGCAGCACCGCGGCCCCCACCACCGCGGGCGGCACGACTGCGGGCGGCACGACTGCGGGTGGCACGACTGCGGGTGGCACGACTGCGGGTGGCACCGCCGAGACGCTGCCGAAGACCGGTATCGACGCGGGACCGTGGCTGGCCGGCACGGTGGCGCTGCCGGTCGTCGGCATCGCTCTGCTCCTGGTTGAGCGTCGCCGTCGGGCTCGTAACCCTTCGTGACCGTTACTGATATCCGGCGCGGCTCGTCGGCGCGGGTCCTCGCGGTGGTGCTGGCCGGTGTCGCGCTCCTGCTGGCCGTCGTGGCGAGCATCGCCCTCGGCGCCCGGCCGGTGCCGCTCGGGCAGGTCTGGGCGGCGCTTTTCGGCTCGGACGGGAGCCCGGACGCGGTGGCGGTGCGGGAGCTGCGGTTACCCCGTACCCTGCTCGGGGTCTTCGTGGGTGCCGCCCTCGGCGTGGCCGGCTGCCTGATGCAGGCGCTGACCCGCAATCCGCTGGCCGAGCCCGGTGTGCTGGGCGTGAACGCGGGTGCGGCCGCCGCTATCGTCACCGCGATGAGCTTCGCCGGCATCACCGCGCCCGCCGGATACGTCTGGTTCGCGCTGATCGGCGCGGCCGGCGCGTTCGCGGTGGTGTACCTTCTCGGCGGTGGTGGCCGGATCACCGAGTCGCCGGCCCGGCTCGCCGTCGCCGGAACCGCTGTCGGTGCCGCCCTCACCGGCTTCACCTCGGCCGTGGTGCTCTTCGACTCGTCCGCTTTCGATCAGTTCCGGTTCTGGGCGGTCGGCGCGCTCGCCGATCGGGGCATGCCGGTGTTCTGGCAGGTCGTCCCGTTTCTCGCGACAGGTCTGCTGATCGCCGCCGTCATCGGCCCGGCGCTGAACACCGTCGCGCTCGGTGACGACCAGAGCAGATCCCTCGGAGCCAACCCCCTTCTGGTACGGGGATCCGCAGCGCTCGCCGCTGTCGCGCTGAGCGCCGGCGCCACCGCCGCGGCCGGCCCGATCGGATTCGTCGGCCTGGCAGTCCCGCACGTGGCCCGGTTCCTCGTCGGCGCCGACGAACGGTGGCTGATGGCGTTCTCCGCCCTCGCCGCGCCCGCGTTGCTGCTGGTCGCGGACGTGGCCGGGCGGCTGCTCGGCCGGCCCGGCGAACTGGAGACCGGCGTGGTGACAGCGATGGTCGGCGCCCCTCTCTTCATCTATCTGGTACGGCGACTGCGGATGGCCCGATGAGAACGGCTGTGGTGCGGTTCGGCCCGGTCTCCGCCCGGTACGCGCCGCGCGGGGTGGTCGCCGGCACGCTTGTGGCGCTGCTCGCCGCGGCCACGGCCGTGGTCAGCCTCACCGTCGGGGACTACCCGCTCAGCGTCGCCGACGTGCTGCGCACCCTGAGCGGTCACGGCGACCGGGCATCTGAGTTCGCGGTCTACTCGTTGCGGCTTCCGCGGGTGCTGACCGCGCTGTTCGTGGGGATGGCGTTCGGGCTGGCCGGGGCGGTGTTCCAGAGCCTGTCCCGCAATCCCCTGGGCAGCCCGGACATCATCGGGTTCACCACCGGATCGGCGTCCGGGGCGCTGATCGGGATCCTGGTGCTCGGCGGGGGCAGCCTGGTGATCGCCGGGAGCGCGATCGCGGGTGGACTGGTGGTGGCTCTGCTGGTCTATCTGCTGTCGGTACAGGACGGTGCGGTGCGGCCCGGTCAGCTGGTGCTGGTGGGGATCGGGGCCAGTGCGATGCTCGCGTCTCTGAACGGGTATCTGCTGACAAGAGCTGATCTGGGCGATGCGATGCAGGCGGCGGTCTGGTTGACCGGCAGTCTGAACGGGCGGGGCTGGGAACACGCCGTACCCGTCGGCGTGGCCGTCCTGCTCGGCAGTGTCGCCGTGTTGTGCCTGGTCCGGCCGCTCGACGCCCTCGCGCTCGGCGACGACACCGCCGGCGGGCTCGGTGTGCCGATCGAACGCGTACGGCGGGCGCTGTTGATCGGCGCGGTCGCCCTGACCGCCGTCGCCACCGCCTCCGCCGGCCCGGTCCCGTTCGTCGCGCTCGCCGCGCCGCAGGTGGCCCGCCGCCTCACCCGGTCGCCCGATGCGGCACCGTTCGTGGCCGGTTTGACCGGGGCGGCGCTGCTGGCTGTGGCGGACCTCGCGGCGCAGCGGCTGTTCGCGCCGGTCACGCTGCCGGTCGGCGTCTTGACGGCTTCACTCGGCGGCGTCTACCTGGTCTGGCTGCTGGCCGCGCGTCGCAGGTCCGGCCGTTGGTAGCCGGCCGCAGCTACGGCCGTTGGTAGCTGGTCGGAGGGCCGGCCGCTGGTAGCCGCCACGCGTCGACGTGATGCGGACGCATCATGAGCGTGATCGCGATGGCAGCGCAGGAAGTGTCCGCGCCTCGACCACGTGCCGATCAATGCCACGGCCGCCCTCTCCCAACCGCCCGACTACCCCTGGATCGTCACGTGGTGTGCCGGCGTCCGGGGTAAAGCCGGCGCTTTGCGGAAAGCCGCGGACGTGGGAGGCCCCGCAGAATGCCGCACACCCCGTAGTGCTCCCCGTGGACAGTCACCCATCGTGACGCGGACTGGGCTCGACGAGGTCACCCGGACGCAAACGCGGCGAACCGTGCACCCAGCGGGCGGAACTGCGGACGACCTGACCGACGAGACGCCTCGGGGTGCGATTCAGGGGGCGAGATGGGCATTCAGTTCACACGCCACGATTGACAGCGACTCCGGTGACACCATGCCGGGATGAGTGGTGTTCAGTTCGTGGATCTCCAGGTCGCCGTCGATGTAGGGCGACCAGGCATCCGCTGACAACCAGTCCTCGGGGCGAGGGGCGGCGGCCACGAACATCACCGCCGCGCCGTCGAAGACGTGGTGTCGGTGTTCCCTCATCATGCGGGCGTTCTCGGCCACCACCTGCGGGATCTTCGACAGGACGGCGTCGCCCAGTTCGGACAGAGGGCTGTCGGCCTGTTGGAGTGCTCCGATCACCGACTCGACCGTGAGGGGGCCGCTGATCGCCGCCTCGTCGCGTCCCGCCATGTAGAGCAGCGCCCGCAACGCGTCCTCGCCGGTCGGTGCGGGGAGGTCGCGCCACTGGTCGCTGGGGTACGCGTCGAGCAGCGCCAGCACCGCCACTTCTTCGCCGGCGGTTCGCAGCTGGACCGCGATCTCCTGCGCGAGCACGCCGCCGACCGACCAGCCGGCCAGCGCGTAGGGGCCGTGTGGACGGACCGCCCGGATCGCCCGGACATATCCGGCCGCGGTCTCTACCAGCGACGAGCCGTGCCCGCCAAAGCCCTCGGCACCCGAGCGGTCGGCATCTGAGCGGTCGGCACCCGAGCGGTCGGCACCCGAGCGCTCGGCAGCCGGGGACGCCAGGTCCGAGGGGAGGGACGCCGCAGCTGAGGAGGAGAAGAGGGCCGCCTGGATTCCGTAGACCGCGATCGACGGGTGCAGACGGGACAGCAGACCCGCGTAGCACCAGGCCAGCCCGCCCGCCGGATGCACCGCGAACAGTGCCGGTCCGGACGGCAGGTCGCGCAGCGGCAGCACTACCCCGAGCGCGTCGGCGGACGGCGTCCCGGAGTGCAGGCGGGCCGCGATCCCGGCCACCGTCGGCGCGGCGAAGATCGCGGCCAGCGGGACGGACGCCCCGAGTTCGGCGCGGATGCGCTGCACCAGCGTCGCCGCCAGCAGCGAGTGCCCGCCCAGGTCGAAGAAGTTGTCCTGCGGGCCCGGACGGGCCACGCCGAGCACGTCGGCGATCAATCCGGCGATCGCTGCCTCGGCCGGCGTGCGTGGGGCGCCGCCGCCCACCTCGGCGGCGGGGGCGGGGAGGGCCCGCCGGTCCAGCTTCCCGCTCGGGGTGAGTGGCAGATCGTCCAGCAGCACGACCGCAGCGGGCAGCATGTGGTCCGGGACGAGCGGCGCGAGATAGCCCCGGATCGCAGCCAGGTCAAGCCCTCGGGAAACCTCGGGGTCGGCGAGACCCGCGCTGCCCACGCCGGCCGCGCCACCTGCGGGGACCAGATAGGCGCAGAGGCGTCCGTCCACCAGGGCCGCGGCCGCCCGGAGCACCCCAGGATGCTCGTTCAGCAGGGCCTCGATCTCGCCCAGCTCCACCCGGAATCCGCGGATCTTCACCTGGCCGTCCGTGCGGCCGAGGAACTCGAGCGTCCCGTCGAAGCGCCACTTCGCCAGGTCACCGGCCCGGTACAGCCGGCCAAGACCGGGATGGTCCAGGAACCGTTCGGCGGTGAGTTCGGGACGGTTCAGGTACCCGGTCGCCAGCTGCCGCCCGGCGATGTACAGCTCACCGGCCACGCCGGGCGGCACCGGCCGCAGACCCGCGTCGAGCACGTGGATCCGGGTGTTCCAGACCGGCCGCCCGATCGGCACCGGGCCGGGCGGGTCGGTGCGGCGCACCGGCTGGTACGTCACGTCGACCGACGCCTCGGTCGGGCCATACAGATTGTGGAGTCCGCAACCGATCACTTCGTGGAAGCGCCGGGCCACATCGTCGGGCAGTTCCTCGCCGCTGCAGACGACCCGGCGCAACGTCCGGCGCGTGATCGCCGCGGCCTCGTCGGCGAGGAACACCCGCAGCATCGACGGGACGAAGTGGACAGTGCTGATCCGCTCGTCGACGATCAGACCCGCCAGGTACGACGGATCCTTGTGCCCCTCGGGCTTCGCCATGACCAGGGTGGCTCCGGTGATCAACGGCCAGAACAGCTCCCAGGCGCTGACGTCGAAGCCGATCGGCGTCTTCTGCAGAACCCGCTCACCCGGGCTCAGGCGGTATTCGTGCTGCATCCAGAGCAGCCGGTTGACGATGCCCCGATGGGGGACGAGCACACCCTTGGGCCGTCCCGTGGATCCGGACGTGTAGATCGCATAGGCGGTGTCAGCGGGCGAGGCCTGGACGATGTCGATCAGCGGAACGGGGCAGAGGTCCGGGAGCTCGCGGAGCACGCAGACCGGACGGGCGTCCTCGATCATGAAGTCCAGCCGCTCGGCCGGGTAGGAGAGGTCCAGCGGCAGGTATCCCGCCCCGGACCGCAGCACTCCGATCAGTGCCACCATCAGATCGATTCCGCGGGGCAGCGCGACGGCGACGAGCGTACCGGGACCGGCCCCTCGCGCGGCCAGCCAGCGTGCCAGGCGGTCGGCGCGCTCGTGCAGCTCGGCATAGCTGATCTCGACACCCTCCGCGCGCAGCGCGGGGGCGTGCGGCGTCCGTGCGGCCTGTTCCGCCAGGAGCGCGGTCAGCGTCTTCTCCGGTACGGGGTGATCAGTCGCGTTCCACCCCAGGAGCAGATCCCGTTCCCGGTCGGTGAGCACCTCCACCTCGGCGACCGGCCGGTCCGGGTCGAGGGCGGCGATCGTGGTGAAGAGGCGGGCCAGGCGGTCGAAGTGCCCGTCCAGCTCGTCGCCGGTGTAGCTGTCCGGGTTCGCGTCGACGGTGAGGTCGAGCCGCCCGGTGCCGGCGTCCAGCCCGACGGTGACCTCCAGGTCGTCGGTCGGGCCGGTGGCCAGGTAGTGCACCCGGGCGGTGAGACCGGGACCGAGGTCCAGGGTGCGGCGGAACGGCTTGACGTTGACCTGCGGCCCGAACAGCCGACGCCCGGTGCCGACGAGTCCGAGGTCGCGCTGCAACCACTCGTACCGGTAGCGCTGGTGTCGCGACACCGCCCGTACCTCGTCCCGGACCGCCGCGACGAGCGCGCGCAGGGTGATGCCGGCCGGCGCCGCGAGGCGCAGCGGCAGCACGTTGACCACGGTGACCGGCACCCGGGCCGCGCCGGTGCCGAGACGCCCGGAGACCGGCATGCCCAGGGTCAGCTCGTGCTCGCCGGTGATCCGGTGCAGGTAGAGGGCGGTGATCGCGTAGGCGGCCTCGGCCCAGCTGACGCCGAGGCGGCCGGCCACGGCCCGCAGCCCGTCGGCGGCCTCGGCCGGTAGTTCGGTGTGCCGGTGCGCGTACCGGTGTGCGGTGGGCGCGGGGCGCGCCGTCAGGGTGACGGGTTCGGGGGCGCCGGCGAGCCGGTCGAGCCAGAAGGCCCGGTCGGCGGCGAACTTCTCGGACGCGCGGTAGGCCTGCTCCTCGGCGACGAGGGTTTCCACGCTCCGGAAACCGGCCGGCGGTTCGTCGTCCCGGCCGAGGGCGGTGTACGCGGCCACCACCTTCTCGGTGATCATCGCGAACGCGTAGCCGTCGAGCAGCAGATGGTGGGCCCGCAGGTACCAGACCGTCCGCTCCGGGCCGGTTCGCAGCAGCGCCTGGCGCACGAGCGGGACGCCGGTGAGCGGCAGCGCGGCCGCGAGGTCGGCGTCGATCCAGCGGGTGACGGCCGCCTCGCCGGGCAGGTCGACGGTCTCCGGACCGGTCGCCGGCACGTCGATCCGCCACACCTCGTCACCGTCGGCCGCGAAACCGGTGCGCAGCACGTCGGTCGCCTCGCCGACGGCCCGGATCGCCGCGGCCAGCCGGTCGGCGTCGAGCGGGCCGTCGATGTCGATGCGGTGGGCGCAGAGGTAGGAGGGGTTCGCCGGATCGAGCAGCTGGGCGAACCAGAGCGCCTGCTGCGGCGCGGTGAGGGGGCGGCGATCAGCGTCCATAGTTAGGCTAGCCTAAGCAAACTAGATCGGTTTTGTAACAGGGGGGTGCCATGTCGGTGAGCGTCCCGCTCACGTCGATTCCGCCGCGGATGCCGCGACCGCGGCCGCCCGCGATCGCGGAGAGCCCACGAATCGCCCGGCTGCGGGACGGCGGTCCGGAGGCGGTGGCCCGGTTCTGGGCCGAGGTGACGCGAACCGGCGCTCCACTGATCGAGCGGGACGGCGACGCCACGCTGATCACTTTCGTCTGGCGGGAACGGCGGCCCACCCGGGACGTGCTGGCGCTCGTCAACAAGCTGGCCGACCGATCGGACCTGAGCCGCTCCCGGATGCGCAAGCTGCCCGGCTCCGACCTGTGGCACCTCACCTACCGGGTTCGTGACGACTGGCAGGGCAGTTACCACTTCGCGCCGGACGAGTCGCCGCACGAGCCGCTCGAACTCGGCCCGGCGCACTGGCGCGACGTCGCGCTCAACCTGGTGGCCGACCCGCTCAACCCGGTGACGCTGCCGCAGTCCCGGCCGCCGCACAAATCGGTCGCCGCCGGGCCGGCCGCGACGCCCGCGCCGCGCTGGTGGCAGCCGCGGCCGGGGACCGCCCGGGGCACTCTGGACACTGTCGAGACGGCCGGCCGGCGGGTCTGGCGCTATCTGCCGCCGGGGCATCGCAGCGACGGCGAGGCGTACCCGTTGCTGGTGCTTCTCGACGGCGACATCTGGGGGCCGCTGCTGCCGGTGGCGCCGATCCTGGACAACCTGATCGCGGCCGGGCGGATCCCGCCGCTCGTCGCGCTGCTGCCGGAGAGCGGCGACCGGGCCACCAGGTTCACCGAGTACGCGTGCGACCCCGCCTTCGCCGATTTCCTCGCCACCGGCCTGATCGCCAAGGCCGGCCGCGACGTGAACGTGACGGCGGACCCGGCCCGCACCGTCGTGGCCGGGCAGAGCCTCGGCGGCCTCACCGCGGCGTTCGCCGGGCTCACCCGCCCGGAGCGGTTCGGCAACGTGCTCAGCCAGTCCGGCGCGTTCTGGTGGCGGAGCAACACTCCGGACGACGTGGACGCCGAGTGGTTCGCCCACCAGGTCGCGCTCGCCGGGCGCCGGCCGGTTCGCTGGCATGTCGAGGTCGGCCTGGACGAGTGGGTCAATCTCGGCCCCAACCGGCACCTGCGGGACGTGCTGCTGGCGCGCGGTTACGACCTGACCTACGCCGAGTTCGCCGGCGGACATGACCGGCTGTGCTGGCGGGAGCGTTTCGGGGATGCCCTGGCGAGCCTCTTCACCTGAGAGCCGCTGTCCATATTTGATCAGCCATCGGATGATCTTTACGAGGTCTGCGGCGTCTAAGATCCGCTGATGGCTCACGGTGCACCGACCTATCCACCAGTCCCCCGCAGCGCCCCGATGCCCCGGACGTGGTGGTGGTTTCTGATCCCACTCCTCACGTTCGGGTTCGGCACGTTCGTCATGGTTCTGGTCGGTGCCCTCAAGCTGAAGTCCAAGGCGAACCTCTACGCGGCCGTCACCTATCTGGTAGCCACCATCGCGTTCTTCTGCACGGTGGCGCTCACCTCGGACCCGAACGCCGACCCCAACGCATCCCCGTCGACCGCGTCCACCCTGCTGTCGCTCGGCTATCTCGTCGTCGTGTGGTTCGGCGGCACCGGTCACACCGCCGTCCTGCAGCACCTGGCGGGCAAGCTCGACGGCCCACCGGCCACCGGCCCCGCCGTCGTGCCGCACACCCCGGACTCGGCGGTCGCCGCGGCCGCCCGCCGGGCGGCGCGGCGTCAGGAGGCGCGGAACCTGCTGATCAGCAATCCGACCATGGCGTGGGAGCTGCGGATCGGTCGCCCGGACATCGCGGGGCGGCAGTACGACGACGGTGGCCTGGTGGACGTCAACAACGTGCCGGCGAACTGGCTCGCTTTCGCGCTGCAGATCCCGCAGGAGCTGGCGGACGAGATCGTCGCGGCGCGATCCGCCCGGGCGGGCGGATTCTCGTCGGCGGAGGAGCTCATCGTCTACTGCGACCACGTGACGCCCGAGATGCTGACGATGATCAAGGACCTGCTGGTGTTCCGGCCGCTGTGACGGGCGGCTACCTCCGTACGACGATGGAGTTCGCCATCCTGTCGTGCAGGGTTTGCCGACCGCTGCCGAAGACCATCAGCGAATCGACGAAGAAGTAGATCCCGCCCGACACCACTGTGGCGAAATACCCGACGACACCCTTGAAGACGAGTTCGCGTAGCGCCGTCCGCGACCAGTCGAGCGGCTGGCCGGTGTGCGCGTCGGCAGCGACCTGGCCGAGGATCTGCCGGGCCGGCGTCTGACCGTTCCGGAAGGTCACCAGCGCCCAGGCCAGCCATCCGATCCCGGCAGTGAACATGACCAGCACCAGTTCGAGCAGAAACGCGGCAAGCCGGCCGCCCGCGCTGACCAGGCGTGGAGCCCGCCCCGGCTGCTGCGGCCAGCCGGGCAGCGGGGAGCCCGAGGTGGGCAGGTCCCCCGAGGGCACACCGAGCTGATGCTCCACCGAGACGCGGAGATCCCAGGCCGCGGCGTGCAGGCTGCCGGGTACCGGCAACCCGAGGTCGGGAGCGGTGCCGGTGTACGGCGGTGGGGTCGCCGGGCCGGAGGTGTGCGGAGGCTGAGGCGCCGGTGAGCCGCCGGGAGCCGGATATGTCATGTGCTGAGCTCTTCTCGCTGATCATGAAACGTGCAAGAAGGAGAAGGTACTTCCTGCCCAGCATGATCAAAAGATCCGCGCAGCCGGTACTGCCAGGAGATCCGGAACGAGCTCCGCGGTGGAGGCGATCACGCCGCAGCGGCTTTGGACGTGGCGTAGCGCGTCGGCGTGGTGCGCCGGACTGAAATCGGCCACGGCGTCGATCACGACGAAGGGCTGGATGCCTCGCATGAAGGCGTCCATGGCCGTTGCCAGCACGCCGATGTGGGCGTAGACGCCGGTGATGATCAGCTGATCACGACCGGACAGGATCTCGGCCAAGTCGGTGCCGGCGAAGGCGCTGTAGCGACGCTTGGTCAGCACCACGTCGTCCGGGCCGGGACGCAGCGCGTCGGTGATGGCGAGGGCCTGCGGGTCGGCGGGTGGGCCGTCGCCCCAGAAATCCTGGAGCAGCCCGCGCTCCTCGCGGGACTGGCCACCCGGCTGCGCCGAGAAGATCACCGGGATGCCGGTCCGGGCGGCGTGCTCACGCAGCGTCGCGACGTTGGCGGTGACCTTGGAGAGCAGCGCGTTGTCAGCGGTGCCGAACGGGGCCAGGAAGTAGTTCTGCATGTCGTGGACGAGCAGCGCCGCACGGGACGGCCGGACCTGCCAGTGGACCTTTCCGGCGGCCCGGGAGAAGCCGGTGGGCAGGTGGTAGGGGGTGATGCGGGGAAGCACGGATCAGCCTCTCTCAGGCGGTGGCGAGGTGTCGCAGAAGGGTGCGCAGCTCCCGGCGGCTCGTCTTGCCGACCCCGGTCACGGGGAACTGCTCGACCACCCGCAGGCGGTCAGGGATCTTGTAGGTGGCCAGGCCCCGGTCCCGCAGGTGGGCACGGATCTCGGCCGGCTTGGGTACCGGGTGCCCGGGCCTGACGACCACGAAGGCGCAACTGCGTTCACCCAGGTAGTCGTCGGGTATCCCGACCACGGCGGCGTCGTGCACGGCCGGATGGGTGAGTAGATGATCCTCGACCTCCTCGGCCGCGATCTTCTCGCCACCGCGGTTGATCTGGTCCTTGGCCCGGCCCTCGACGACCAGGTACCCGTCGCCGACCCGGCGGACCAGGTCGCCGGTGCGATAGAACCCGTCCGCCGTGAACGCGGTCCGATTGTGCTCGTCGGCGCGCCAATAACCCCGGATCGTGTACGGCCCGCGCGTCAGCAGATGACCGATGACGCCGTCCGGCACCGGGTTGTCGTCGTCGTCCACCACGACCACCTCGTCGTCCGGCGAGATCGGCCGTCCCTGCGTGTGCAGCACGACCTCGTCCGGGTCGTCCAGGCGGGTGTAGTTGACCAGGCCCTCGGCCATCCCGAACACCTGCTGCAACCGGCAGCCGAGGGTCGGCTCGACGCGTGCGGCGACCGAGTCGAGCAGCTTCGCCCCGCCGATCTGGATCACCTCCAGGCTCGTCAGCGGCGCGGTGGCGGCGTCCAGCCAGACCAGGGCGACCGGCGGGACGACCGCGGTGATCGTCACCTGCTCGGCCTCGATCAGCGGGAAGACCTTCGCCGGGTCCGGGGTGGTGGAAAGGACGACCTTGCCGCCGGCGTGCAGCACACCGAGGACGCCGGGGGAGGACATCGGGAAGTTGTGCGCGACCGGGAGGACCACGAGGTAGGAGCTCTGCGGGGTCAGACGGCAGATCCGGGCGCTCTCCCGGACGCTGTAGAGGTAGTCGTCGTGGGTCCTGGGGATCAGCTTCGGCAGGCCGGTGCTGCCGCCGGAGAGCTGGAGGAACGCCAGGTCGCCGGGCGCGGGACCGGCCGGCAGCGGACCGTCGTGATACAGGCTGCGCAACGGGACATGGTCGCCGGGGTCGCCCGCGATGATCGTCAAGCCGTCCCCGGCCAGGGTCCGATGGTCGAACCCGTCGTAGACGTCGGTCGTGATGAAGGCGGCGGCCGACGTGTGCGAGCGGAAGTAGCCGATCTCCGCGCTCCGGTGCGCCGGCAGGGCGAAGACCGGCACCGCCCCGATCCGGAACAGCGCGAAGATGACGTCGAAGAACTCCGCGACGTTGGGCAGCTGGACGACGACCCGGTCACCGCGCCCGATCCCCGCCCGGTGCAGGCCGGCGGCCAGGCGCATCGCGCGTTCCCGCAGCTCACGGTAGGTTATCCGGCGGTCCCGGTCGACGATCGCGAGCCGGTCGGGGAACGACGCGGCGCTCGCGGCCAGCAGATCGTCGAAGGTCTGCCCGATCCAGTAACCCTTCTCCCGATAACGCGCGGCGAACTCATCGGGCCACATCGGTCACTCCCAGGGCGGTCAGCATCGTGCCGAGCTTGGCGGTGGTCTCGGCCAGTTCGGCCTGCGGATCGGAGCCGGCCACGATGCCGGCCCCGGCGTACACGTCCAGACCGTCCGGCCCGGCGGTGGCGCAGCGGATCGTGACAGCCCATTCGCCGTCGCCGTCCGCATCGCTCCAGCCGACCATCCCGGCGAAGAAGCCGCGGTCGAACGGCTCCAGCTCGGCGATCGCCCGGCGCGCGGCCTCCGGTGGCGTGCCGCAGACCGCGGGCGTGGGATGCAGCGCGGCGGCCAGGGTCAGCGCGGAGACCGACGGGTCGGTGATCTCGCCGGTGATCCGCGAGCCGAGGTGCCACATCGTGGGCGTGGCGGTCAGTGCCGGCTCCGGCGGCACCCGCAGCTCACTGCAGAACCGCCGCAGCCCGTCGGCGACCGCCGCCCGGGCGAACGTGTGCTCGTGCAGGTCCTTCGCGGAGGCGAGGAGGGCGGTGGCCCGGCGGGCGTCCTCCGCCGGGTCGGTGCTGCGCGGGACGGATCCGGCCAGGGGATGGGCCACGACGGTACGGCCGTGCCGCGCCACCAGCAGCTCCGGACTGGCGCCGAGCAGAGTGCGACCGGCGCCCAGGTCGACACCGAAGGTGTAACCGCCGGCCCGGGCCAGCGCGCGAACCACCGGCGCCGCATCGAAGCCGGGGACGGTCAGGCGCAGCGCCCGGGCGAGCACGACCTTGGTGTACGTGCCCGCCTCGATGTCCGCGACCGCCCTGGTCACGGCGTTCACGTAGGCGTCGTCGGGAATCGGCGGCACGGCCCGGCGGGCGGTCGGGACTGTGGCAGTCGTGGTGATCGGGTCGGCCCGGTGCAGGCGCTCCGGCGCGACCAGCCGGGCCGGGTGGCTCGGGTCGAACGGGACGGCGCCGACGACGAACCGCTGCGTGCGCAGCAGGGACGCGGCCTCGGCGACGGTGGTGGCCTCGGCGCGGACGCCTTCGGCGAGCAGGGTGCCGCGCGGGGAGGCGAACACCGACGACGTGCCCGGCCGGTAGGCGGCGAGCAGGGCGGCGCCGTTCAGCGTGGAGCTGACGACGGACATGGATCTCCTTTGAAGCAGCTGCGATCGGGCGTGGGAACAGGCGTTTGACCGGCGCTGTGCTCAGGCGCGCAGGGTGGCGCCGCCGTCGACGTAGAGGTCGTGCATCGTGATGTGCCGGGCGCGCGGCGAGGCCAGGAAGAGCACGGCGTCGGCGATGTCCTCGGGCGCGGCGATCCGGCCGAGGGGGATGCCGGTCCGGAACGCGGCCGGGTCGCCCTCGATCACCGGCGCGGGGCCGGCCTCGGTCCAGAGCGCCCGCTGCATCGGGGTGTCGGTGGAACCGGGCGCGACCACGTTGCAGCGGATGCCGTAGGGCGCGAGTTCGAGGCCGAGCGACTTGGTGAACATGGTGCTGGCAGCCTTCGACGCGGCGTAGGCGGCCATCCCGGCGCGGGGGACGCCCGCGGCGTTCGACGACACCGTCACGATCACGCCGGAGCGGCGCGGGATCATCCGCCGGGCCACCGCGCGACTGGTGTGGAAGACACCCGTGGTGTTGACCGCGAAGATGTGCGCCCAATCGTCATCACTAAAGTCGACAATCTGGCCGGTGTGCAGCACGCCGGCGACGTTGACCAGCATGTCGATCGGCCCGAGGAGCCGTTCGGCATTCTCGGCGGCGGCCTCCATCTGCTCTGCCGACGTGACGTCGGCGACCTGCGGGAGGATGCCGCGACGCGTGCCGGCGAGTTCGTCGACGCGGTCACCGGTGCGGTCGGTGGCGGCCACCCGGACGCCCTCGGCGGCGAGCGCGCACGCGACCGCCCGGCCGATGCCCTGCCCGGCGCCGGTGACCAGCGCGACGCTTCCGGTCAGCCCGAAGCCGCTCACTTCTCGCTGGTCACGGCGGTGAGCTTGGCCCAGGCCGCGATCGTCGGCTCGTCCGCCAGATCCAGGAAGCCGATGTCGTGGCCGGCCTCACGCCAGCGCGTGGAGAGCATCAGGACGCGGATCGAGTCCAGCCCGCGATCGATCAAATTCTCGTCGTCGCCGAGATCGGCGGGGTCCTCCGCGAGGACCTCGGCGATGTCCGCACGCAGGCGGTCCTTGTCCAAGGGCACGGTCATGCCGTCGGCTCCGTTCGTGGTTAGGTGAGCCTAACCTAGCATCGGCCGACGCTCGAGCTGAACGTGGACAACATCACGCGCAAGATTGTGGACAATCCGCCGGGAGGAGAGGCGGTGTGCCGTTCTCCGGGTGGGCGGCGATGTGCCGCGGGTTTCTCGGGAAGGCGCGCTGGCGCCAGCGGGTTACGGTGTGAGCGTGGCGAACGCGGTGAGCGACACATTCCCCACCGAACGTATCGACATCGTCGGGCGTCGACCGGTCGCCTGGTGGCCTGTCGGTCTGATGGCGGCCGCCTCCACGCTGCTGCTCCTGATCACCGCGAGCCGGTACGACTACCACCGCGACGAGCTCTACTTCCGGATGCTCGGTGCCCATCCACAGTGGGGGTACGCCGACCAGCCGCCGTTCACCCCGCTCCTGGCCCGCCTCGGCATCGAGATCTTCGGGGACACGGTGTGGGCGATGCGGGTGCCGTTCGCGATCATTCTCGGTCTGACGGTACTGCTGACCGCGATGATCGCCCGGGAGGCCGGCGGCGGGCAGGCCGCCCAGTCGATCGCCGCGGCCGGTGTGTTCAGCGTCTTCCCGCTCACCACCGCGCACGTCGGTTCCACCGCCGCGCCCGACCTGCTGGTCTGGCTCGGCGTGATCTTCTTCGTGATGCGGGCGCTGCTCCACGGCCGGGAGTGGGCCTGGCTGGCGGCCGGCGTGACGGCCGGGCTCGGCCTCTACAACAAGCATCTCGTCGTGCTGCTGCTGGCCGCCCTCGCCGCCGGCCTGCTGATCGCCGGTCCCCGGCAGGTGTTCCGGTCCCGATGGCTCTGGGCCGGTGCCGCCGCTGCGGTGCTGGTCGGCCTGCCGAACCTGCTCTACCAGGTGGTCAACGGGTTCCCGCAGGCCGACATGGCGGCCGCCATCGCCGCGAACAAGGGCGACGAGTCGCGGATCCTGCTGCTCCCGTTCCAGTTCCTGCTGCTCATCCTGCCGCCGGTGTGGATGGCCGGCCTCGTCACGGCTTTCCGGGATCGGCGGCTGCGGTCCGTCGCGGTCGCCTACCCGATCCTGCTGATCCTCGTGCTGGTGACCGCGGGACAGCCGTACTATCCGCTCGGCCTGCTGACGGCGCTCTTCGCGATCGGGGCGGTGCCGGTCGAGCGGTGGATGGCCGGCCGGCGGTGGCGGGTGATCGCCGTCGGGGCGAGCGTTCCGGTCTTCGCCATGCTGTCGATCGTCTCGTCGCTCCCGGTCATTCCCGAGGACGATCTGCGCGGCAGCTTCGTCGCCTCCGCCAACCCGACGGTCGCCGACCAGATCGGCTGGCGGGACTACGTCTGGCAGATCGGTGCCGTCTACGCCGGGCTCTCCCCCACCGACCAGAGCCGGACGGTGCTGTTCACCGGCAACTACGGCGAGGCCGGAGCGCTCGACAGGTACGGGCGGTCGCTCGGTCTGCCGGACGTCTACAGCGGGCACAACGAGCTGCACAACTACGGCCCGCCGCCGGACGGGAAGACCGTGGCGCTCGCGGTGATGCAGACCCCGCCCCGGCAGTTCGGCGACTGCGTCGCCAAGGCGCGGCTGAGCAACGCGGCCGGTGTGGACAACGAGGAACTCGAGGTCCAGGTGTACGTCTGCCGGCTGATCGAGCCGTGGAGCAAGATCTGGCCGACAGTGCAGCACTACGACTGAGCCGTACGCCCGGTGGGGGCCACGCCTGTGTGTGGAATTGGGGTGCGGAGCGCGCCCGAACTTCACACGCTGAGGTGGGCCCGGGAGTGCGTGTGGAGTTGAGGTGCGGAGCGCGCCCGAACTTCACACGCTGGGGTGGGCCCGGGAGTGTGTGTGGAGTTGGGGGTGTGGAGCGCGCCCGAACTTCACACGCTGGGGGTCAGATCTGGCGGTCGCGGCCCGCGTAGACGCCGGCGATTATCTGGGGGATCGTCAGGACCAGCATCACCGCGAGCGGTGCCCGCCAGCCGTCGGTCGCGTCGTGCAGGGCGCCGATCACGAAAGGGCCCGGGATGGCGATCAGGTAACCGACACCCTGGGCGAACGCGGACAGCTTCACCACCGTGCCCGGGTTGGAGCCGCGCAGCGCGATCATCGTGAGCACCAGCGGGAACGCGGTGTTCGCCACGCCCAGCAGGACGGCGCACAGCCACGGCGCCGCGGTCGGTGACCAGAGCAGGCCGGCCCAGCCGGCGATGCCGAAGAGGCCGAGTACCAGTGCGATCATGCTTTGGCTGCGGATCCGGCCGGCCAGCGCGGAGAGGGCGAAGCCGAGCGGCACCCCGAGGAACGAGGTGGTCGCGAAGAGGAGGCCGGCCGTCCCCGCCGAGATCCCGGCGTCCCGGTAGATCTGCGGGAGCCAGCCGATGATCACGTAGGCGGCGGTGGACTGCATGCCGAAATACACGGCGAGCGCCCAGGCGACCGGGTGCCGGCTCACCCGTACCGGAATCGGGGTTTGATCCTGATGGCGGGTCTCGGTCCGGTCGCGGGCGAGCATCAGCCACGGCGGGAGCGCGACCACCGCGGCGAGGGCCCAGCAGGCCAGGCCGAGACGCCAGTCGTCGCCGAACGCGCCGGTCAGCGGGACGGTCGCGGCGGCGGCCGTGGTCGCGCCGATGTTCAGAGCGACCGTGTAGAGGCCGGTCACCGTGCCGACCTGCTCCGGGAAGCGATCCTTCACGACCGACGGCAGCAGCACGTTGACGAGGGCGATGCCGGCCAGGGCCACCGCGCTGAGCAGCAGGAACATCGCCGAGTCGACGGCGTAGGGCCGCACCGCGAGGCCGGCGGTGAGCAGCGCCAGGCCACCGAAGATCACGCGAGCGGCGCCGAAGCGCCGGGCCAGGCGGGGCGCCGCCAGGCCGATTGCGGCAAAACACACCACGGGTACGGACGTGAGCAGTCCCGCCACCGTTGTCGACATGCCGAGGCCGACCCGGAGCTCGGTCAGCACCGGCCCCACGCTGGTGACGGCGAGCCGCAGGTTCACCGCCGCCAGCAACAGCGCGGTCAGTAGAAACAGCCGGCCCTGGCGGCGTGAGGCCGCCTGCTTTTCCCGTAATGCCACGGAAACATAATGGCCCTGGTGAAGGGCCTGATGCGCGGCCAGGTGTGTACGGTCACATCGGCCGGCCGGTGCTTACACCGCCGCTTTTTCCTGGGCGCGCTCGGTCTCCTCGTTGAACTCCCGCTTGCTGGACTGCCAGCCGTCTTCGTTCATGCCGTCGCGCCAGTAACCCGAGATGGAGAGCTGGTCGAGCGTCATCCCGCGGTCCCGGCGGAGGTGGCCGCGGAGGTCACGGACGAAGTTCGCCTCGCCGTGCACGAACGCCTGCGCCCGGCCGTCCGGGAAGGCCGCGCCGCGCACCGCGGGGCAGAGCAGCGAGCCGGCCCGGCGCGTGCCGCGGTGCAGCCAGGTGATCTCGGCGTCCGCGGGGGTGGAGAGTTTCTGCTCCTCGTCCGGACCCTCGACCTCCAGGAACGCCCGCACCGGAGCGCCCTCGGGCATGCCCTCCAGGGCCGCCGCGATGGCCGGCAGGGCACTCTCGTCACCGGCGAGCAGGTGCCAGTCGGCGTCGGGGCTCGGCGCGTAACCCCCGCCGGGTCCCATGAACCGGAAGGGGTCGCCGGGCTTGGCGCGCGCCGCCCACGGGCCGGCGATGCCGCTGTCGCCGTGGACCACGAAGTCGACCCACATCTCGGGGATCTCGGGCAGCCACTTGCGCACCGTGTAGGTCCGGACCACCGGCCAGGTCTCGCGTGGCATGGTCTCGCGGATGACGCCCATCTCGAACGGCTCGGGATAGTCCACCCCGGGCTGCGGGAAGAGCACCTTGATGTAATGGTCGGTGAACTGCCCAGCCTCGATGCGGGTCAGAGCGTCACCACCGACCACCACGCGCACCATGTGCGGGGTCAGCTGCTCGACCCGGGTGACCACGCCCTGGTGGGCCGGTCGCGCTGGCCTGTTCGCCATACTTCACCTCACTGCCGGTGGGACGATCCCGCTCGGCAGGTAAGGCTACCCTTAATCTCGGCGATCTACCGCTCCACCTGCTGGTGATTGTGTGTTTTCCTCCCGGGCACACGAAAAGGTGGGCCGGGCGGCCCACCTTTCGCTGAGATGCGGGTGCTGGGGTGCTGGATCAGCGCCAGCTGTTGCGCGGGCGGTTGCGCATCAGCGCCGCCGCCACCAGGCCGACCAGCAGCAGAACCGCGCCGCCACCCACCCAGGCGATGTTGTTGGCGATCAGGCTGATCGGGCCGCTCTCCTGCGCCGCGGGCGGTTCCGCCTGCGTGCCGGTGTCGGCCGGGACGTACTCGATGTCGTCGGGGGCGCCGTCGTCGGCGGCTCCGGTCCCGTTCTCGTCCTCGGTCGTGACGCTCTCGGCCGACTTCGAGGCCTTCGGCTTGGCGGCCTTGGTGGTCGCCTTCGGGGCGGCCTCGGTCGTCTCCTCGGAGTCCGCCGTCTCGGTGGCCTCGGTGTCGCCGGCCTCCGTGTCGCCGCCCTCGGGCTCGGTCGTCGCGTCGTTGTCCTTCGTGCCCTGGTTCGCGTTCTCGTTCGACGAGTCGTCGTTGCCGGAGGCGTTACCGGAGCCGTTGCCTGCGCCGTCCGCGCTCACGTCGCCGTCGTCCCCGGAGCCGGTGGCCGTCGAGTTGGGGCGCGGCGTGGAGGTGGTCGTCTTCGGGGTCGCGGTGGCGGCCGGCTTGCTGGCGGCCGGCCTGGTGGCGGCCGGCTTCGACGGCTTCACGGTGCCGCTGTTGGTGTCGTTCCCACCGGTGTTACCGCCGCCGGCGTTGTTACCGCCGCCGCCGTTGTTCCCACCGCCGTTGTTCCCACCGCCGTTGTTCCCACCGCCGGTGTTGCCCCCGTTGCCGCCGCCGTTGTTGCCGCCGCCGTTGTTGTTCCCGCCCTCGCCGTCGTTGCCGCCCGCGGCGCGGACCGTGATCCGGACCGAGTCGAGCGCCGGCGTCTGGTTGGCGCGCTCCATCATCGGGATGCGGTGCGAGCCGTCACCGGCCCACGACGAGCACTGCGCGGTGCCCTCCTCCGGCAGCCCCGGCACCTGGATGGTCACGGTGTCCGGGTCGGCGCCACCCCGCCGGTCCTCGGTGGCGACGAAGAACGCCGGGACCGGCGCCGACTCGGGCGCCTCGTCGGTGCTGGTCAGCATCCGGCAGGCGGTGTGGAAGTGGCCGCGGACCAGGCCGTTCTGCAGGACGCTGCTCTCCACGTAGTAACCGCCCTGACCGGCCGCGAGGAACCTGTCGCGGATCAGGTTCCGGGTGCTCACCCGGAGCGTGAACGGCGTGGCCGGCTCGACGTTGCGGGGCGCCTCGGTGATCAGCAGCGTCGGGTTGTTCGCCGCCGCGCCCACTTCACCGAACTCGGTGGAGACGCACCGGTTGCCCTTCTGGAAGCCGTCGTGCGGTTCCAGGTCGCTGTCCACACAGGTGTCGGTCAGGATCGTGAGATTGTTGCCGACGACCTTGCCGGCGCCGCTCTCGCCGGCCCTGGTGCCCGGCGTGTCCTCGGCGTACGAGAACTGGGTGAATCCGATGACACCGCCGACCGCGGCAAGAACTGCTCCGGCGGCCAGAAGCCGGGTGCGTCGCATGACGAGACCTTCTTTTCCCCAAGTTCCCGGAATCGGGCGCCGGTGGCGGCGCCGACGCCCAGACGTTAAGAGCCGCTCTCACAGAAATCAATTCCGGGCAGAAACTTGAGCCATTCTTATGCCGAACTTAAAGAAAAAATATGGGTTCGACCTTGAACTCTCCGCATCCTCCGAACGGATGATGCCCCGAGTTCACGCGATCTTGCTGCTACGACGCTGAACTGGGAGGTTACAAGACCGCCCGGCAAGGCGGTAGTTCCTTAACGGGACCAGAGCCCGCGTGCCGAATATACGTCGTGAAGCACGTCGATGCGGTCGGTCATGATGCCGTCGACACCCATATCGAGCAGCGTATTCATCATTTCCGGATCGTCGATGGTCCAGATGTGCACGGCGAGACCGACCCGGTGCAGATAAGCGAGAAATCGCGGAGTGAGCACCTTTATCCGCCGGTGCCGTACCGGGATCTGCGCGGCCACCGCCGAGACCGGGGGCCGCAGCGGGATCCCGGCGGTCGCGGCGATCCGGAGCCGGGCCACCTCGCCCATGCCGAGCGAGGTGGCGACCCGGGGGCCGGCGAGCGCGCGGACCCGGGACAGCCGGCGGTCGCTGAACGAGGCGAGCAGGACCCGGTCGAGCGCGCCGGAGCGGCGGACCGCCTCGACGGCCGGCGCGACGACCGCGTCGGATTTCACGTCCACGTTGAACCGGATCTCCGGCCAGGCGTCGAGCACGTCGTCCAGCCGGGGCACCACGGCGGCGCCGCCGACCCGTACCGTCTCGAGGTCCGTCCAGGTCATCTCCGCGACCCGTCCGGTGCGCCCGGCGACCCGGTCCAGCCCTTGATCGTGGATCACCACCGGCACGCCGTCCGCCGTGGCGTGCACGTCGGTCTCCACGTACCGATAACCGAGTTCGATCGCCCGCTGGAAGGCCGCCGCGGTGTTCTCGTCGCCGTCCGCGGCGCCGCCGCGGTGCGCGAAGGCCAGCGGCCGCGGCGCGTCCAGGTACGGGTGATCCACGCGAGCAGTATGGCGGGCTTTGTTGCGCATAGGTAAAAGACTCATCGGCCCATTGACCAGTGCCACTCACGTGAAGATCCTGTGCGGGGAAAACATCCTGAGCGGGGAACACAGCGTCAGCTGAAAGGAGGTAGGCAGCGGTGAGATCGTGTGTGGCGCGGCGGAGCACCGTCAAGCGCCGTCATGTCACCCGGCGGTTCGGTGCCCGCCCGCGGAGCCGGCTGCGGATCACCCCGCGCTGGCCGCGTCTGCGCTGGTCCGCGCGGCCGTCCCAGACACACTGACCGATGCCGGGACCGAGGGTCGTCATCATCGGCGCGGGTATCGCCGGTTGCGCTCTCGCCGACGAGCTGACCGGTCGCGGCTGGACCGACGTCACGGTGCTGGAGCAGGGTCCGCTGTTCACCACCGGCGGATCCACCTCACACTCGGCCGGCGTGGTCTCGGCGATCAGCCCGTCCCGCACCCTGTCCCGGCTGGCTCGCTACACCGTGGAGAAGTACGCCGCGCTCGGCTGCTTCGCGGCGGTCGGCGGGCTGGAGCTGGCGGCCACACCGGAACGGCTCGCCGAGCTGCACCGGCGGTCCGGTTTCGGGCAGGCCGCCGGGATCGGCTCGGCGGTGCTCGACCCGGCCGCCTGCCGCGCGCTCTTCCCGCTGCTCGACCCCGGGCGGATCCTCGGCGGCCTGCACGTCCCGGCGGACGGCCTGGTCGAGCCGGTGAAGGCCGCGCAGGCGCAGGCCTCCCGGGCCGCCGCGCGCGGCGCCCGGTTCGTCGGCAACGAGCGGGTGGTCGCGGTTCTCCGGCAGGGCGCCCAGGTCTCCGGGGTGCGCACCGCGGACGCCGTGCACCCGGCCGACGTGGTGGTGAGCTGCGCGGGTTTCTGGGGCCCGGCGATCGGCGACCTGGCCGGCGTGCCGGTTCCGCTGCTGCCGATGGCCCACCAGTACGTCCGGACCACGTCGATGGCCGGCGGGATGACCGGTCTGCCGATCCTGCGGCACCCGGACCGGGGCCTCTACGCCCGTCCCTACGGCGACCGTCTCGGTATCGGTTCGTACCGGCACGAGCCGATCCCGGTGCGGCTCGAGGACCTGCCCGGCGACGCGCACCCGGCGATGCTGCCGTTCAGCTCGGACGCCTTCAAGAAGTCCTGGTCGGCCATGACCGAGCTGATCCCGGACCTGCAGCGGACCGCTCTGGAGGAGGCCTTCGACGGCGTGCTCGCGATGTCCGCCGACGGGTTCCCGCTGCTCGGCGAGTCGCGCGCGCTGCGCGGCTTCTGGGTGGCCGGGGCGATCTCGGTCGCCCACTCGGCCGGCGCGGCGAAGGCCCTGGCCGAGTGGCTCGTCGACGGCTACCCCAGCATCGACCTGCACGAGTGCGACCTCAACCGGTTTGACACGGCCCAGCTGTCGCCCGCCTACGTGCGCCGGCGCGCGATCCGTGGCTACGCCGAGACGACCGGCATCGCGCACCCGCACGACCCGCCGCCGGTGCGTAACCTGCGGCTCAGCCCGTTCCACCCGCGCCAGGCCGAGCTGGGCGCGGTGTTCGGCGAGGCGTGCGGCTGGGAGCGGCCCCTCTGGTACGCCGCCAACCCGCCCCCCGAGGAGATCCGGCCCCGCGACGACTGGTCGGCGCGGCACTGGTCGCCGATCGCCGAGACCGAGGCCCGGCAGACCCGCAGACGCGTCGCGCTCTTCGACCTGACCTGGCGGACGAGGATCGAGGTGACCGGTCCGGTCTCCTTCCTCGCCGCGCTGACCAGCGGCGACATCGACCAGCCGGTGGGCGCCGTGACGCACACCCTGCTGCTCGACCCGGCCGGCGGGATCCGCGGCGACCTGGTCGTGGCCCGGCTCGCGGCCGACCGGTTCCTGCTCGGCGCGGGCGGGCCGCTCGACCTCGACCTCCTGGCGCGGCAGGCGCCGCCGGGCGTCACGGTCCGGGACGTCACCGGCGGCACCTGCGGCGTCGGTCTCTGGGGGCCGCGCGCCCGGGAGCTGGCCGAACCGCTGTCGCTGACCGAGGGTGAGGGGTTCCTCGGCATGGTTCCGGTGACGGTGCTGCGGCTCTCCCCGGTGGGCGAGCCGGGCTGGGAGATCTACACCGAGGCGCAGTACGGGCTACGCCTCTGGGACACGCTCTGGGAGGCCGGGCGGGAGGCGGGGCTCGTCGCGGCGGGCTGGCTGGCGCACGACAGCCTGCGGATGGAACACGGGCGGCGGGTCTGTGGCATCGACATGACGTGCGAGGACGACCCGTACCAGGTGGGGCTGGAAGCCCTGGTGCGACCGGGCGCGCGGCCGGCGACGCTGCCGGACCGGCGCCTGGCCTGCCTGCGTCTCGCCGACACCGGGGACGTTCCGCTGGGCGGCGAGCCGGTGTACGCCGGCGGCTTCGCGGTGGGCCAGGTGACGAGCGCCGGGTACGGGTGGACGGTCGGCGCCCCGATCGCGTTCGCGTGGCTCCCGGCGGCCCTCTCCGTGCCGGGGACACAGGTGGAGGTCGGATACTTCGACCGCAGGCTTCTCGCCACCGTCGCCGCGGAGCCGCTCTACGAACCGGAGCAGGAGCGCCTCCGGCGCTGACCTGCGGCGCAAGACGAGGAGCACGGGCGTGCCCGCTTACGATGTGATCGTTGTCGGTCTCGGGGGCATGGGCAGTGCCACCGTCCACCACCTGGCGGCCCGCGGGCACCGGGTGCTCGGGCTGGAGCGGTTCGGGCCGGGGCACGACCGCGGCGCCAGCCATGGCGGTTCCCGGATCACCCGGCAGTCCTACTTCGAGGGGCCGGAGTACGTTCCGCTGCTGCTCCGGGCGTACGAGCTGTGGGAGCGGCTGGCCACCGACTCGGGCCAGGACGTGATCACGCTGACCGGCGGGGTGATGGTGGGCCGGCCGGACTCACGGACCGTCTCGGGCGCCCTGCGCAGCGCCCGGCAGTGGGGCCTGGAGCATGAGCTGCTCGACGCCGCCGAGCTGCGCCGCCGCTTCCCCACGATGACCCCGGCACCGGACGAGGTGGCGCTCTACGAGGCGAAAGCCGGGTTCGTCCGTCCCGAGCGGACCGTGCTGGCGCAACTCGACCTGGCCGCGAGGCACGGCGCCGACCTGCGGTTCCACGAGCCGATGGAGTCCTGGGAGCCGGACATCGGCGGCGGCGTGCGGGTGCGGACGGCCGCCGGGGAGTACACCGCCGGCCAGCTGGTGATCACGCCGGGACCGTGGGCGCCCCGGCTGCTCGCCGACCTGGGTGTGCCGGTGAACATCGAGCGTCAGGTTCAGCACTGGTTCCAGCCGCGCGGCGGCGTGACGCCGTTCCTCGCCGACCGGCATCCGGTCTACATCTGGGAGCCGGCCGAGGGCAGCCAGATGTACGGGTTCCCGGCGATCGACGGCCCGGACGGCGGCGCGAAGATCGCGTTCTTCCGGCGTGGTTCGCTCACCAGCCCGGAGGATCTGGACACCACTGTGCATCCGGACGAGGCCGCCGAGATGGCCCGGGGCGCGGGCCGGATCCTGCCGGATCTGCCGGGGTCGTGGCTGCGCGGCGAGCCCTGCCTCTACAGCACGACGCCCGACGAGCATTTCGTGATCAGCCGGCACCCCGGGCACGACGCGGTGACGGTGGCCTGCGGGTTCTCCGGGCACGGGTTCAAGTTCGTACCGGTGGTGGGTGAGATCGTCGCGGATCTGGCGACGACCGGGACCACCGGGCACGCGATCGGGCTCTTCGATCCGGCGCGGTTCGGGAAGGCATCCGCGTAACGCGACGGAAAACAAACGGGGGTAATTACCCCAGACTCGGACACACGACTCCTCGGTCTGCCCTACCTTAAGCCAGGTCTAACTCGGGCATACCGACTGAAATGGAGCATGTCGTGCGTTCGTCAAGACTCGCGCGGGGCGGCCTCCTGGCGTCCGCCCTGCTCTCCATACTTGCCGCAGCGAACGCAGGTGGAGCTCAGGCCGCCGACCAGACGATCAAGCCGATCGACGCCGGGCACACCGAGTCGCTGGCGCTCAACGGCACCGCGACCGTCGCCTCGGACCGCGGCCGCCACCGGCGGATCGAGTTGACCAACGGCAGCGCCGTCTACGACGGGACGGTTCACGCGCCGCTCTCCTGACCAGCCGACACCCCTGCCCGACCTCCACCCTGCCCGATACCCTGCCCGATCGGAGACAGCTGATGCCCACGGTCAACCGTGTGCTTTCCGACGAGACCGGCGCCGAGCGGACCATCGCCGAGCCGCCGGCGCCTGCCCGGCCCGAGACTGCCCGGCCCGAGACCGCCCGGCCCGAGACCGCCCGGCCCGAAACCGCCCGGCCCGAAACCGCCCGGAGTGAGACTGCCCGGAGTGAGACCGACCGGAACGAGCCGGCCCCGAGCGAGCCGGTGGGGAACGAACCCACGGTGAGCGTGATCGTTCCGGCGCTGAACGAGGCCCGGAACCTGCCGCACGTCTTCGCGCGGCTCCCGCGAGTGGACGAGATCGTGCTCGTCGACGGCGGGTCCACGGACGACACCGTGGCCGTCGCCCGCCGGCTGCGGCCCGACATCCGCGTGGTCCGGCAGAACCGCCGGGGCAAGGGCAACGCCCTGGCCTGCGGTTTCGCTGCCGCGACCGGTGACATCATCGTCATGATCGACGCCGACGGGTCCACCGACCCGCTGGAGATCCCGAGCTTCGTGCAGACGCTGCTCTCCGGCGCCGACTTCGCGAAGGGCTCCCGGTTCTCCCCGACCGGCGGCAGCGCCGACATCACCCGCCTGCGCCGGGCCGGCAACAGGTGCCTGAGCCTGCTGGTCAACGCGCTCTTCGGCACCCGGTACAGCGACCTCTGCTACGGCTACAACGCGTTCTGGGCCCGGCACCTCGAGGTCTTCGACCTGGACCACACCTCGCCGCCGCCGGACACCGCGGACGGCCGGCTCTGGGGCGACGGGTTCGAGATCGAGACGCTGCTGAACCTGCGCGCGGCCCGGGCCCGGCTCGACATCGTCGAGGTGCCCAGCTTCGAGCACTCCCGGATCCACGGCGTGAGCAACCTCAACGCGCTCACCGACGGGATGCGGGTCCTGCGGACCATCGCTCGCGAGTGGCGGCCCCGGCGGCGTGCCGGCACACCGGTCGGGTCCCAGCGGGTCGCATCCCAGCCGGTCGTGTCCCAGCCGGCCGCGTCCCAGCCCGGCGCCGCCACGCAGGTCGCCGCCACGCAGGTCGCCGCCACGTCGGTCGAACAGAAGAAGGCGCAGGTCGGATGAGGGTCGGGGTCGTCTCGAACGCGTACCACCCGGACATCGGCGGGGTGGAGACCCACGTGAAGCGTCTCTGCGCCGGCCTGATCGACGCCGGCGACGACGTCGAGGTGATCACCCAGCACGCCGCCCGGTCCGTGGAGACCGTCGACGGCGTGCTGGTCCGGCGTTTCCCGCTCACCGTGCCGGCGGGCAACTACCGCCTCTCGCTTCCGCTCTGGCGGTGGTTGCGCACCCATGCGCAGATGTACGACGTCCTGCACGTCCACAGCTACCACGCGCTCGCCTCGCTCTGTGCCGCACTAGGCAACACCGGGACACCGATGGTCTTCACGCCGCACTACCACGGGACCGGGCACACCCGGTTCCGGGCCGCGCTGCACCCGCTCTACCGCCCGTTCGGGCGCACCGTCCTGAACCGTTCCAGCGCGGTCGTCTGCGTGACCGCCGCCGAACGTGACCTGCTGCTGCGGCACTTCCCGGAGGCCGCCGACCGGACCGTGGTCATCCCGAACGGCACCGACCCGCGCCCGCCGCTGCCCCCGGCGCCACCGCGGATCGGCGTCCCGGCCCAGGTCCGCCGGATCCTCTGCGTCGGGCGGCTGGAGCAGTACAAACGGGTCGACCGGGTGATCCGGGCGATGGCGCACCTCGGCCCGGACCACCGGCTCGACGTGGTCGGCACCGGACCGGCCGGCACGCAGTGGCGGCAGCTCGCGGCCCGGCTGGGCCTGGCCGGACAGGTCGTCTTCCACGGCCGGCTCGACGACGCCGCGTTCGCGTCCTGCCTGGCCAGCGCGTCGGCCGCGGTCTCCGCCTCGGCGCACGAGGCGTTCGGGCTGTCGGTGGCCGACGCGCTCGCCGCCGGGCTGCCCACTGTCGCCGCGCCGATCCCGGCGCACCAGGAGGTGGCCCGCCTCGCCGGTGAGGGCGTGTGGCTGCGGTACGCCGACCCGGACGACGAGGCCGACCTGGCCGCCGCCATGATCGAGGCGACCACGGCCGGACGGCGACGCCCGGCCACGCTGCCGACCTGGGACGACGTGGTCGGCGGGATCCGGGACGTCTACACCGCCGTGACCAGCCGGCCGGCGACCGCGGGGGCCGTCGGCCGATGAGTGTGACCACGGCCGGTCGGTTGTTCCGTGCCCGTGTTCCCGGCGGCGATGTCGCGCGCGACGACCTTCCGGGTTTCTCCGGCGGCGTCCGGGAGACGGCCTGGTGCGCGGCGACGCTCACGGCCGCCGCGGCGGCCGGCGCAGCCGCGCTGGTGGTCGCCTACCGGCGGGCCGAGTGGGGGGAGCCGGGCCAGTTCGCCTTCTTCTGGGCGGGCATGTTGCTCTTCACGCTGCCCGCGGCCTATTGGGGGGTACGCCGGCGCACGAGTCCCCGGCTACGCCTCGCCGTGCTGGCCGGTTACGCGTGCTTCACCTACCTGCCGAAACTGCTGCGCAACCCGTCCGGCCCGCTCTACCACGACGAGTACGCGCACTGGGGACAGGCACACGACATCCTCCTGGACGGCCGCCTCTTCGAGCAGAACTCGATCGTCCGGGTGATCGGCGACTATCCGGGCCTGCACGCGACGGTCTCCTCGATGGCGGCGCTCACCGGCCTCACCGTCTGGCACGCCGCCCTGCTCGTGCTGATCACCGCACACGTGCTGCTGGTGCTCGGCGTCGCGGCCGTCGCCGGGCATCTCTGGCCGGATCCCCGGATCGGCGTCGCGGCCGCGTTCGTCTACAGCCTGAACAGCTCTTTTCTCTTCTTCGACACCCAGCTCGGGTACGAGTCCCTCGCGATCACGGTGCTGGTCTGGGCGCTGGCGTGCGCGCTGCGGGCGCTGCGGTCGCCCGGCCGGGGCGTCCGGATCGGCTGGTCCGCGGTGGCCCTGCTGCTGGCCGTCGCGACGGTGGCGACCCACCACCTGACCGCGATCTGGCTCACCGGGATCCTCGGTCTGATCGCGATCACCTGCACGCTCCGGGGCGGTGAGCTGACCGGTGTGGCTCGGGTGGCGTGGGGGCTCGCGGCCCGGACCGGTCTCATCACCGTCCTCTGGATGGCGGCGATCGCCCCGCGGACCAGCAGCTATCTCGATCCGTACCTGGGCCGGGCGCTCGGCCAGTTCGGCGGGCTCGCGGGCGGGGGATCGGGCGGGCGGACGCTGTTCAGCCAGTCGATCGCGCCCTGGTGGGAACGGGCCACCGCGTACGCGGCGCCGGGTTTCGCTCTTCTCGCCATGACCGGCGCGGCCGCGCTCTGGTGGCGGCGCAGACGCACCGCCGACCCGCTCACCTCGGCCGGCACGGCGGCGATGCTGCTGGTCGGCGCGCTGTACTTCCCGGCCACGCTGCTGATCCTGACCCCGGCCGGAGCCGAGGGCGCACGGCGTTCCTGGGCGTTCAGCTACCTCGGCATCGCCGTGGCCGCCGCCCCCTTGATCATCGCACTCCTGGACCGGCCACGGCGCGTTTTCACAGGTTCTCTGCTGCTGACGGGGTGTGCGCTGATGCTGGTGGGCAACAACGCGGCCGGGATGAACCCCTCGTACCGGTTCCCCGGTCCGCCGGTCTTCGGCTCGGACACCCGGGCCGCCACCCCCGAGGTTCTCGCCGCCGCGGCCTGGCTCCGGGAGACGCAGGGACGCGAGACGCGGCTGGTCGCCGACCGGTACTCCGGCCTGATCTTCGGGTCGTACGGCGAACAGCGGCCGGCCACCGGGTCCGCCACCTTCCCGGCGTACGACCTGTACCGCGCCGGGCCCGGCCGGCCGATCTCGGCGGCGCTGCTGGAGCAGCTGCGCAGCTGGCGGTTCGAGTTCCTGGTCGTGGACCGGCGGATGGCCGAACAGGTGCCGGATATCAAGATCTATTTCGAGACGAACGAGCCGATCCCGCACGACGGCCGGCCCGCGTTCAACAGGGCCCAGCTCACCAAGTTCGACACCATGCCCTGGCTGATCAAGATGTACGACGGCCCGCACGTGGCGATCTACCGGTTCGACTTCGGCAGCCTCGGCGCGACGACCCGTGGGAGCGTGCGATGACGACGATCCGGCTCGCGCTTCTCGCCGGCGCCGGCCTGGCCGCGACACTGGCCGCCGACGGCCGGGCCTGGGCGGCGCCGTTCTGCGTGACGGCGCTCCTGGCCACCGGCGAGCTGCTGCTGAGAGCCCTGCCCGGCCGGCCGGTCGCCCTGCCCGGCAGCTCGGCCGCCGTGCCCGGCCGGCCGGCCGCGAGCGAGGAAGGGGCCGCGCCGGGCGTGCCCGGGGCTCGGCCGGGGTTTGCCGCGCCGGGCGTGCCCGGGGCTCGGGCGGCGCTTGCCGCGCTGGCGGGACTGGTGACGTTGCCGCTCGTGGCGCTCGCGCTGCATGCGATCGGGGCGCCGGTGCGGAGCGAGCCGCTGGTGGCCGGGATCGCGGTGACCGCGACGCTGGCGGCTGCCGGTGCCCTGCTGCGCGAGCGGCGGGCGGCCGGTGCGGCGGGGCTGGTGGCGCGGCGCGCGCGGGTGGGTGACGGGGTGGCGGTGGCCGTTCCGGTTCTGCTGGCGGTCGTCATCGGCGGGGTGGCCACCCGGGTCTACGTGACGTCGCCCCGGCCTGAGCAGCCCGGATATCTCAGCGTGGCGCTCAACGGGTGGGCGGCCAGGATCAGTGCGCCGGTCACGGTCCCGGTGCGGGGGCTGGCGGTTCCGATCCGGGTGACGAGCGCGGGGCTCGCGACAGTGACGATCCCGTTGCGGCTGCGGGTCGGCGGGCGGCTGATCACGGCCCGGCCGGTGACGGTGGGAGCGGACACGGTGCGGTCGCTCACGGTGAACCTGCCGGCGCTGCCGCCTGACGGGTGCCTGCGGGCGGTGAGCATCAGCGTCGGCTCGACCAGCACCGGGTTCTACGCCCGGGGGCCGGGCGGCCGCGCCCGCAGCCTGCCGGTCGCTTCTCGGACAGCAGCTCCGGGGCCTGGTGCCCGGGGGATCGGCGCCACCTGGACGGGCTCCGGGGTTCGGGGGCGCACGACGTGCTGATCAAGGCGGCCCGGCGGCTCCGGGGAGACTCGCTGGCGCGGAACAGTCTGCTGATCATGGCCACCACGGTGGTCAACGGCGGGCTCGGCTACCTCTACTGGATGCTGGCCGCCCGGTGCGTGCCCGCCTCGGAGATCGGCACGGCCACCGCGCTGATCTCGGCGGCCACCGCGGTCAGCATGATCACGCAGCTCGGGGCCGGGCACATGTTCATCCAGCGGCTGCCCGGCAGCGACCCGGCCGCCTGGTCCCGGATCGTCAGCGGCGGTCTGATCTTCGGCGCGGCGGCCACCGCGGCGGCGGCGACAGCCACCGCGCTGATCGTGCCGCGGGTCGCCGGTAACTTCGGCTTCCTCGCCGGGCTGCCCGGCCTGGCCGCGCTGGTCTGCGCCGCTGTCGCGGTCACGCTCACGACGTTGCTGGACAACGTCTACGTCGCGCACCGGGCCGGGCACGGCATGCTGGTCCGCAACCTGGCCGTCGCGGCCGGCAAGATCCTGGCGCTGCTGGCGATCCTGAGCTTCCCCGCCGGGCACGCGGGCTGGGCCGAGGCCGTGCTGCTGTCCTGGACCCTGCCGACGTTGCTGGTCAGCGGCCTGACCGTGATCGTGGGGCCGGGGCGGCTGCGGCCCGGTGCCCGGCTGCGACCAGCGGGGATCCGGGCGGAGCTGCCGCATCTGTGGACCGCTCTGACCGGCCATCATCTGATCAATTTGGCCCAAGCGGGGCCGGCCGCGTTGCTGCCGGTGCTGGTCACGGCCCGGCTCGGCTCGGACGCGAACGCACACTTCTACCTGGCGTGGATGACCGCGTCGATGCTGTTCATGGTCTCGCCGGCGGTGGCGTCCGCGCTGTACGCCGAACGCACCAACGCGGCCCGGGCCGGTGTGCGACGGGCCGCCGCCGTGGTGCTGGCCCTGGTCGGTGCGCCGGCGGTCCTGCTGCTCTCGGCCGGTGACGCGATCCTCGGTCTGTTCAGCGCCGGGTACGCCGCCGAGGGTGGCCTGCTCCTGAAGATCCTGGTGGTGGCGGCGCTGCCGGACGCGGTCACGAATCTGGCGGTGGCGCACTGGCGGTCGCGGGGAGACTTCCGGCGCTGCCGCCGGCTCAACGCGGCCCGGGCCGGGTCGTGCCTGCTGCTCACCTGGCTGCTCCTGCCGGTGCTGGGGGTGACCGGCGCCGGCGTCGCCTGGCTGGCCGGCCAGACCACGAGCGCGCTGCTGGTCGCGATCCTGGCGATGCGGCAGGTGTTCGGGCCAGGGGCATCGGACGGAACCTTTGGGCTGGCGGTGGATCACCGGAGGAACAGCGGGACCGCCTCTGATGCGGTCGGGGAGCCGGTGCGCGTACATCTCGAATCTGCGAAGGACCGGCAGAGAGCCGGCGGCAAGCCGGGGGGTTTCCGATGAGAATCCTGCACCTTTCCAACCTGTATGCGCCGGTCATCGGCGGGCTGGAACGGAGCATCGCGACGAGCAGCGAGGCGATGGTGCGGCGCGGCCACGAGGTCACCGTGCTGACGCTGGCGACGCCTGCGGCGCCGCACGACGAGGAGATCAACGGGGTACGGGTGGTGCGCGTCCGCAGTGTCGCGAGCACGATGCTGCCACGGCTGAACGCCGATCCCGCGAAGCCGTTCCACCCGACCCTTCCCGACCCGCTGACCACCGCGGACATCGCGCGGGTGCTCCGCACGAACACGTTCGACGTGGTGCACAGCCACGACTGGCTGATGTACAGCTACCTGCCGCTGCGGTTCGGCCGGCTCGGGCTGCCGCACGTGCACACCGCGCACGACTTCGGGCTGACCTGTGTGCGCAAGACGTTCTCCCGCAACGGGCGTCGCTGCACGTCCGGGCCGAGCCTGGGCCGCTGCGTCGGCTGCGCCACCGCCCAGTACGGCCGGCCGCGCTCGGCGGTGCTCACCGCCGGCCTGCGCGCGCAGCACCACCGGGGAATCGACACGCTCACCGCGATCTCGTCCTCGGTCGCGTCCGCGCTCAACCTGGCCCGGCTCCCCGGTGAGCTGCCGGTGCGGGTGATCTCCAGCCTGGTCCCGGACGGGCTGGACGCGCTGGCCCGGGACACGCCCCGGCCGGATTGGCTGCCGGACGAGCCCTACCTGCTCTTCGTCGGGCAACTCGGTCCGCACAAGGGCATCGACGTGCTGTTCACCGCGTATCGGCGGCTCGTGGCCACGCCATCGGCCCTGCATCCGGCCGCGCCCCGGCTGGTCTGCCTCGGCGCGCTGCGGCCGGACACCCCGCCGGTGCCGCCCGGCGTGGTGGTCCGCCACGACGTCCCGCACGCGCAGGTCATGGCGGCCTGGCACGGCGCGGCCGCCGGTGTCGTCCCGTCCCTGCTGGAGGGGATGGGCCAGGTCGCCGTCGAGGCGATGCTGGCCGGCGCGCCCCTGGTCGCCTCGGCGTCCGGCGGCCTGCTCGACGTGGTGCGCGACGGGGTGAACGGGCTGCTCGTCCCGCCCGGCGACCCGGACCTGCTGCACACCGCGCTGCTGCGCGTGCTCACCGACAGTGACCTGGCCGGACGGCTGCGGGCCGCCGGCCATGAGCGCGGGCTCGACTTCACCGCGGCCCGCGTCGTGCCCGAGATCGAGGAGGTCTACCGTGACTGCATCGCCACCGCCCGCTCCTGACCAGCGGATCCGGGTGCTCGTCGTCGGCTCCGGGTGGCGGTTCCTCTCCGGGATCAGCTACTACACCTGCCGGCTCAGCAACGCGCTGACCTCGCGATACGACGTCGGCGTGATCCTGATGCGCCGGCTGCTGCCGGCGCGGCTCTACCCCGGCCGGGAGCGGGTCGGTCACTCGCTCGCCGACCTGCGCTACGAGCCTGCAGTACCGGTGTTCGACGGCGTCGACTGGTTCGCCGTGCCATCGCTGATCCGGGCCGTGCGGTTCCTCCGCTGCTACCGGCCCGACGTGCTGGTGCTGCAGTGGTGGACCGGCGCGGTGCTGCACTCGTACCTCGCGCTGGTGATGGCCGCGCGGTCGCTCGGCGTCCGGGTGGTGGTGGAGTTCCACGAGGTGCAGGACACCGGTGAGGCACGGCACGCGTGGGCGGCCCGGTACGTCCGGCGGTGCATCCAGCCGCTGCTGCGGCGCACCGACGGGGTGATCGTGCACTCGACGTTCGACCGGAAGGCGGTCACCGAGTCGTTCGGCATCGGCGAGACGCCGGTCGAGGTGGCGCTGCACGGGCCGTTCGACCATCACGAGCCGGTGGCGCGGCGAGCCGGGACGCCGGGTGTCTGCCGGCTGCTGTTCTTCGGGACGATCCGGCCGTACAAGGGCCTGGAGGACCTGGTCGAGGCGTTCACCGGGCTCGGGCCGGGATACCACCTGACGATCGTGGGGGAGACCTGGGAGGGCTGGACGCTGCCCGGCGAGATGATCGTCGACTCGCCGGTCCGGGACCGGATCACGTTCGTGAACAGGTACGTCGCGGACGCCGAGGTGAACGACTTCTTCGCCGGGGCGGACGTGGTGGTTCTGCCGTACCGGCGCAGCTCGGCCAGCGGGCCGCTGCACATCGCGATGAGCCACGGGGTGCCGGTGGTGGTCACCGCGGTCGGTGGCCTGGTGGAGGCCGCCGAACAGTACAGCGGCACGGTCTTCGTGCCGCCGGCCTCGCCGGCGGAGCTCGCGCTCGGCATCACACGTGCCGCCGGCCTGACCGGCCGGCGGCACGCGGATCCGTCGTCGTGGCAGTCGACTGTCGACGCCTACGACCGCTTGCTGACCGCTATGTGGTCACGTCAGGAGAACGACACGTCGTCGAACCAGACGGTCCCGGAGTTCTCGCCGGACTTGAGGTGAAGCTGGACGCTCGTCGCACCGGCCGGGGCCGTCGCGTCGATGGTCAGCTTCGTCCAGTTGCTGTCGCCCTGCGCGACGGGCTTGGACGACACCTGGCCCAGCCACCTGTCGTTCACGTCGAACCAGCTCAGCGCCATCTCGTTGGAACCCGTCACGTCCCGGCCCTTGGCCCAGGCCTCGGCGTGCCACTTCTGGCCGGACAGCACCGGGGTGACCGGCGCGGTACGCACCGAGGGCAGCCCGCTCTTGCTCCGGCCGGTGTCCGAGAAGCGCGCCGACCCGGAACCGGAGTGCGCGACGTCCCGGACCCGGACCGCGGCCCCGGCCTCGGCCAGGTACGGCCGCCACGGTGAGCTGGTCGCGGCCGCCTCGAACCCGAGGTCCAGCACACTGTTCGTGATCTGGCCGCCGGTCCAGGCGGTGCGGACCACCGAGGCGGCCGCCTTCGCGGTGCCGTCGGCGCGGTACAGGCCGTACTTGTACTGCGCGGGCAGCTTGGAGACCTGCGAGTTCGACGGGATCGCGCCGTTGCTGAAGTCGCTCAGCGTCCACGGCGCCACCGAGCCCACCTTGGCGATCTTCGCGGCCGCCAGGACCCGGGCCAGGTACGCGGCCTGCTCACCCTCGCTGGCCGACGCGGTGCTGAGGCCGGTCTCCCCGATCACGATCGGGGAGGGGCTGACCGCCGCCTGCGCCTTGCGGATCTCGGTGAGCGACCGCTCGGAGTTGCCGTAGAAGTGGAAGTCGTAGTAGTCCAGCGGGGTGCTCCGCAGGCTCGACTTGATCTTCGCCATGGCCGGGGCGCCGCCCTGGGCGTCGACCGAGAGCGTCAGCGGCATCTGCGGAACGGCCGTCCGGATCGCCGGAATGATCTTCTTGGCCCACGCGACGGCGGCGGCGTCGTTCGGGTTGAACTCGTTCTTCACCTCTACCGCGATCACCCGGGGGTCGTTCGCGTACGGGATGAGCACGGCCCTCGCCCAGGCGGCGCTACGGGTGACGTCGGTGTACCCCGCCCACCAGTCGAACAGGGTCAGCTTCACGGTCAGCCCGTACGAGTCGGCGATGCTGACGAACTTGCGCAGACGGTCGGTGTACTCGGCCTTCGGCGTGGGGTAGCCGAACACCTGGGGGAACACGATGAGACGGACACTGTCGGCGCCGAGCTTGGCGGCCTTCGCCATGTCAGCGTCGATCTTGTCGCCGTTGTAGGCCGTCCACATCGCCGACCAGCCGGCGTTGGACGGGTAGTAGTTGAGCGTCTTGGCGGCGAGCGTGGCGTCGAGCCGGCTCTTCAGCGTCACGACCACCTCACCCTGGACCTTCACCGCCTGGCTCTTGGTCGTCTGGGTCTTCACGGTGCTCGCGGTCTTCGGGGCAGGGCTCGGCTTGGTCGCGGCCGTGGCCTCCCCGGCCGGCGTCACGACGGCGAGGAGCAGCGAGGATACGACGATCGCTGCGCGGCTGCGAACAGTCTTCACGGGAGGTCAGCCCTTCACTTTCTCGTGCCTATCGGTCTGACCACTCCTTTCGGTCGGGTACGGCGATGACCGGAGACTTCCTTCGATGCAGTGCGGTTGCGAGGCGGGATCGGACCGGTGCGAGCTCTTCATTCCCGCAACCGCGGCCGATGGGGGCCGCGTCACCCCTGGGGGTACGTCCTCGGGGTGTAGACCGCTGTGGTCCCGTCGCCCCGGATCACGGCCCGGGTCTGCGACGAGCCGATGATCAGCAGGCAGCGCATGTCCACGGTCGCCGGGTCGAGGTCGCCCAGCGTGGTGACCCGGACCGACTCGGCCGGACCGCCGACGTCCCGGCCGACCACCACCGGCGTGTCCGCGGACCGGTGGTCCAGCAGCAGTTTCTGCGCCCGGGCCAGCTGCTCGGTGCGGGTCTTCGACGCCGGGTTGTAGATCGCGATCACCAGGTCGGCGGCGGCCGCCGCCGCGAGCCGTTTCTCGATCACCGACCAGGGCTTGAGCCGGTCGGAGAGGGACAGGGTGCAGAAGTCGTGACCGAGCGGCGCGCCGGCCCGGCTCGCCACCGCCTGCGCGGCGGTCAGGCCCGGAACGATCCGGACGCTGACGTCGCGCCACTGCGGGTCCTCGGCGGTCTCCAGCACCGCCGCCGCCATCGCGAAGACACCCGGGTCGCCGGACGAGACGACAGCCACCCGGCGGCCGCGTTTCGCCAGGTCGAGGGCGAAGGCGGCACGCTCGGCCTCGACCCGGTTGTCGGAGGGGTGCCGGCGCTGCCGGGGGCTCACCGGCACCCGGTCCACATAGGGCCCGTAGCCGACCACGTCGTCGGCGGTGGCGAGGGCGGCCTGCGCTTCCGGGGTGAGCCAGTCGCGGGGGCCCGGCCCGAGGCCGATCACGGTGACGCTGGCGGGGCGCGTGGCCGTTCCCGGCTTCTCCGCGCTCTTCTCGTCGCTGTTCTCGTCGCTCTTCTCGTCCGTGAACGCCGCCGCGGCCGGACTGGGCAGGAGCGCCAGAGAGAAGTACGGGACCGTGTCCGGATCCACCTCGCTCAGCGGCCCTGACCGTTCCCGATCAGTGGTGGCGCGCTCCACGTACCACGCGTCGGCCAACCGGCCGGAGCGTTCCAGGGCGTCGCGGACCCCGGTGAACGTGCGGCCCAGCTTCATCACGGCGGCCGAGTCGGTGGTGGACAGCCGGGTCGCCAGTTCCTCCGCAGGCAGAGTGCCGGGCAGCACGGTGAGCACCTCGTCGCGCTCCATCAGCGGCCGGCCGAGAACGGCGGAGGCCGCGCTCACCGAGGTGACACCGGGGACGACGGCCGTCTCGTACCGGTCGGCGAGCCGCTTGTGCATGTGCATGTAGGAGCCGTAGAAGAACGGGTCGCCCTCGGCGAGCACCACCACGTCCCGGCCGGCGTCCAGGTGCGCGGCAAGGCGGGCGGCCGCCTCGGCGTAGAACTCGTCGATGGCGCCCTGGTAACCGCCGGGGTGATCGGTCCCCTCGGTGGTCACCGGGTAGATCAGCGGTTCCTCGATCTGCCCGTCCCGCAGGTAACCGGCGGCGATCGCCCGGGCGTTGCTGCGGCCGTGCCGGGCCGCGTGGTACGCCACCACGTCGGCCGCCGCGATCAGCCGGGCGGCCTTCACCGTGACCAGCTCGGGGTCGCCGGGGCCGAGCCCGACACCGTAGAGCCGGCCGGGCCGCGTTGCGTTGGTCGTCATGTGCCTACTCATTTTCCGATGCCAGGGCGTTGATGGCCGCGGCGGTCATGGCGCTGCCGCCGCGCCGCCCGCGCACGATCAGATATTCCAGTCCGGAGCCGGCGAGCGCCTCCTTGGACTCGGCCGCGCCGATGAAACCGACCGGGATCCCGAGCACCGCGGCCGGCCGGGGCGCTCCCGCCTCGATCATCTCGAGCAGGCGGAACAGCGCGGTCGGCGCGTTGCCGATCGCCACCACGGCGCCGTCCAGCCGGTCGCCCCAGAGATCCATGGCGGCGGCGCTGCGGGTGTTGCCGATCCGGGCCGCGATCTCCGGGACGGCCGGGTCCCGCAGGGTGCAGATCACGTCGTTGGCGGCGGGCAGCCGGGAGCGGGTCACGCCGGAGGCGACCATCTCCGCGTCGCAGAGGATCGGGGCGCCGCTGAGCAGCGCCTTCCTCGCGGCGGTGGCCACACCGGGACTGAACCGCACGTCCTGGACCAGGTCCACCATCCCGCAGGCGTGGATCATCCGCACCACGACGCGGGCCACATCGGACGGCAGGCCGGTCAGGTCCGCCTCGGCGCGGATCGTGGCGAACGACCGCTTGTAGATCTCCGCGCCGTCGCGCACGTACTCCATCAGGGCCTCCTCGCTGTCGCCACAACAGCTCCTAGATCACGGCTGGGGTCATCGGTGTCGGGGTCGACGGTGTCGGGGTCGACGGTGTCGGGGTTGATCATGGTGTCGGTCACGGTGTCGGTCTCGGCGTCGGTACCGGTGTTCGCGCCGGTCGTGGCGCCGCTGTTCGGGCGGGACACCTGGTAACCGGTGGGGGTGGCCTGGACCTGGACGTGCCGGCCCGCGGGGCTGCCGCACGCCCGCGCGCAGCCCACCCAGTGAACCGGGAGGCCGTCGACGAAACGCGCGGCTCTCGTGGCGTCGGCACGGACATCGGCGAGGGATTTCGCGCAGCCGGGGCGGCCGGCGCACGCGGTCACGCCCACCCACGGAGAGTCCGCCGCCAGAGCGAGACCGGAATCGATCAGCTGGTCCGCCCACTGTGCCGCGTCGGCGCGCGGGAGGTCGGTGACCAGGACGCCCCGCCACGGTGTGATGACGAGCCGGGTCGCTTTCTCCAAGACCCGCATGGGTACGCCACCGAGCCGCCCCAGCGGGACCAGGGCGCCCACCGCGACGAGCGGGGAGCCGGGCTGGTCCAGCACACCCAGCAGATCACCGGGCTCGAGCGCCTCGACCGGGCCGATCGGTTCCGTGTCCGCGGTGGTCGGGCCGAGGGCGGCGCGGACACGGGCGGCTACTCGGGACGGGCCGTCGGTGAGCTCGCGCAGTCGCCAGGCTGCCGGGCCGCCGCTGCGCTGGGCCTCCCGCTCGGCGAGGAAGGCGTGTGCCGCCGCCAGCATCGTGGGGACCACCGTCTCGCCGTCCACGCGGATGCCCGCGTCGTGGCCGCCGAGCCGGATAGCGAACCGCTCGGGCACACCACCCGGCGCAGGCCTGGCGGGGACTGCGGCGACGTCGGCGGCCAGGGGGACGTGGCCGATGGCGAACAGGAACTTGCCGGGGAGGCGGGACAGGGCGGGGTCGCCGAGGAGGGCGGTGTCCAGCTGGGATGTCAGAGCGCGAAGCGCCGGTCCGGCCAGTGGGGGCGCCGCGATGTTCCGTACCGCATCGTGGGTTGCCGACGGCAGGAGGCCGGCGGCGCGCAAGCGGGCCGCCAAGGTCTCCGCGTCCTCTGCTCGCACGCCTCTGACCTGGAGGTTCGCTCGGGAGGTCAGCTCCAGGAAACCGTCGCCGAACTGCTCGGTCAGCTCGCGCAGAACACGCAGCTGCGCGCCGCTCAGCACGCCCGCGGGCAGACGGACACGCGCCAGCAACCCGTCGGCCGCGGCGTGCAACCGCAGGGCGCCGGGGCAGGCGTCGGTGTCGGACTGCCGGAGGGGTGTCACGGCCCGGATACTACGGGCGGCCACCGACAGGACCACATCCTCGGGTCGCCACCCGGCTGTATCGGTGATGTCACCCCACCTTGACGGCGGGCGGGAGCGTTCGGAAAGGTGGGAGGTCTACGAGCGGCGAAGCCGCGGAGGAAGCCGGTGCGAGTCCGGCACGGTCCCGCCACTGTGACCGGGTTCCCAGCCCGGGAGTCAGGAACTCCGTTCGCCGTGATCCCAACTACTCCGGGGCGCGGACCCCGAGGGGGAGCGCAACGCGTGTTTCTGCTGCTGTCCACGTCCGACACCGACCTGCTCAGCGCCCGGGCCAGCGGCTCGGCCTGGCGGCTGGGCAACCCGGCCCGGACCTCGGTCTCCGATCTTCCCGCCCTGCTCGACGGCGTCGACCTGGTCGTCGTCCGCATCCTCGGTGGCCGCCGCGCCTGGGAGGAGGGCCTCGACGCCCTGCTCGCCGGCGACGTCCCGGTGGTGGTCCTCGGTGGCGAGCAGGCCCCGGACGCCGACCTGATGAAACTCTCCACGGTCCCGGCCGGTGTCGCGGCGGACGCGCACGTCTACCTCGCGCAGGGCGGCGCGGAGAACCTGGCCTCGCTGCACGACTTCCTGTCCGACACGGTGCTGCTGACCGGCAACGGGTTCGCGCCGGCCGTCGAGGCGCCGCAGTGGGGTGTGCTGCCGCGCGCCGCGTCCGAGGGCGGGCCGGCGACCGTGGCGGTTCTCTACTATCGCGCCCATCACATGGCCGGGAACACCGCGTTCGTCGAGACGCTCTGCCAGGCGATCGAGGCGAAGGGCGCCCGCGCGCTGCCGATCTTCACGGCGTCGCTGCGGACCGCGCCGCCGGAGCTGCTGGCCGAGCTGCGCACCGCGGACGCCCTGGTGGTGACAGTGCTCGCGGCCGGTGGCACCAAACCGGCGACCGTGGGCGCCGGTGGCGACGACGAGGCCTGGGACGTCGGCGTGCTCGCCGACCTGGACGTGCCGATCCTGCAGGGGCTCTGCCTGACCAGCTCACGGGCCGCGTGGGAGGCGAGCGACGACGGGCTGTCGCCGCTGGACGCGGCGACGCAGGTGGCGATCCCGGAGTTCGACGGGCGGATCATCACGGTGCCGTTCTCGTTCAAGGAGATCGACCCGGAAGGGCTGTCGGTCTACGTCGCGGACCCGGAGCGGGCCTCGCGGGTCGCCGGGATCGCCGTGGCGCACGCCCGGCTCCGGCACGTGCCGCCGGCCGATCGCAAGATCGTCCTCATGCTGTCGGCCTATCCGACCAAGCACTCGCGGATCGGCAACGCGGTCGGGCTGGACACGCCCGCCTCGACGGTGGCCCTGCTGGACGCGCTCGCCACCGCCGGGTACCGGATCGGGGACTTCGGGTCCTACGACGGCGACGGGTTGATCCACGCGTTGATCGCGGCCGGCGGGCAGGACTCGGACTGGCTCACCGAGGAGCAGCTCGCCGGCAACCCGGTGCGCATCTCCGGCGAGGCGTACCAGGCGTGGTTCGAGACGATGCCGGAGGACTTCCGGACCTCGGTGGAGCAGCACTGGGGGCCGCCGCCCGGCGAGCTCTACGTCGACAGCGGGGACATCGTCCTCGCCGCGCTGCGCGACGAGAACATCGTGGTCATGGTGCAGCCGCCGCGCGGGTTCGGCGCGAACCCGGTGGCGATCTACCACGACCCGGACCTGCCGCCGTCACATCACTACCTGGCCGCGTACCGGTGGATCGCGGACGACTTCGGCGCGCACGCGGTGGTCCACGTCGGCAAGCACGGCAACCTGGAATGGCTGCCCGGCAAGAACGTCGGCATGTCCGCCTCGGACGGCACCGACGCGGCGCTCGGCGACCTGCCGCTGATCTATCCGTTCCTGGTGAACGACCCCGGTGAGGGCACGCAGGCCAAGCGCCGGGCCCACGCCACGCTCGTCGACCACCTGATCCCGCCGATGGCGCGCGCCGAGTCCTACGGCGACATCGCCCGGCTGGAGCAGCTGCTCGACGAGCACGCGAACATCGCCGCGCTCGACCCGGCGAAACTGCCGGCGATCCGGGCGCAGATCTGGACCCTGATCCAGGCCGCGAAGATGGACCACGACCTCGGGCAGTCGCAGCGCCCCGGGGACGAGGAGTTCGACGACTTCATCATGCACATCGACGGATGGCTGTGTGAGGTCAAGGACGTGCAGATCCGGGACGGGCTGCACGTGCTCGGCGCGGCCCCGGCCGGTGAGGCGCGGATCAACCTGGTGCTCGCCATGCTGCGGGCGCGGCAGATGTGGGCCGGGAAGGTGGCCGCGCTGCCCGGTCTGCGGGAGGCGCTGGGCCTGGCCGAGGACGCCCCGCTCACCCGTGTCGACGAGATCGAGGCCGAGGCCCGGGCTCTCGTGACGGCGATGGAGGAGCGCGGCTGGGCTCGTGACGGCATCGCGGACTTGTCGGACAACGCCGATGTGATCCGGGTGCTGGAGTTCGCCGCCACCGAGATCGTCCCCCGGCTCGCGAAGACCACCGACGAGATCACGCACGTGCTGCACGCGCTCGACGGCGGCTACGTCCCGGCCGGTCCGAGCGGCTCCCCGCTGCGCGGCCTGATCAACGTGCTGCCGACCGGCCGCAACTTCTACTCGGTCGACCCGAAGGCCATCCCCAGCGCCCTCGCCTGGGAGACCGGGCAGGCCATGGCGGACTCGCTGCTCGACCGCTACCGCGCCGACCATGACGGCACCTGGCCGAAATCGATCGGTATTTCCGCGTGGGGCACGAGCGCCATGCGTACCGCCGGCGACGACATCGCCGAGATCCTCGCCCTGATCGGTGTGCGGCCGAACTGGGACCCGGCGTCCCGGCGGGTCACCGGCCTGGAGCCGATCTCCCGCGCGGAGCTGGGCCGGCCCCGGATCGACGTGACAGTGCGTATCTCCGGCTTCTTCCGGGACGCGTTCCCGCACGTTGTCGCGATGCTCGACGACGCGTTCACGATGGTCGCGACGCTGGACGAGCCGGACAACTACGTCCGCGAGCACGCGCTGCGGGACCAGGGCGAGCACGGCGACTGGCGGCGGGCGACCATGCGGATCTTCGGGTCGCGGCCGGGTGCGTACGGCGCCGGGATCCTGCCGCTGATGGACAGCCGGAACTGGCGCGACGACGCTGATCTGGCCGAGGTCTACGCGGTGTGGGGCGGTTTCGCGTACGGGCGGGACCTGGACGGCGTTCCGGCGCGACCGGACATGGAGAACGCGTACCGGCGGATCGAGGTGGCGGCGAAGAACATCGACACCCGTGAGCATGACATCGCGGACTCCGACGACTACTTCCAGTACCACGGCGGCATGATTGCCACGGTTCGCGCGCTCACCGGGAAGGCGCCGGCCGCGTACATCGGCGACTCCACCAACCCGGACCAGGCACGGACCCGCAGCCTGACCGAGGAGACCGCCCGGATCTTCCGGGCCCGGGTGGTGAACCCGCGCTGGATCGCCGCGATGCGGCGGCACGGCTACAAGGGCGCGTTCGAGCTGGCGGCCACCGTCGACTACCTCTTCGGGTACGACGCCACGGCCGGCGTGGTGACCGACTGGATGTACGAGCAGCTCGCGGCGAGTTACGTGCTCGACCCGGACAACCAGAAGTTCATGCGCGAGTCCAACCCGTGGGCGCTGCACGGCATCAGTGAGCGACTGCTGGAGGCGGCCGAGCGCAAGCTCTGGGAGTCACCGGATCCCGCGACCCTGACCGCGCTCCAGCAGCTCTACCTGGAGACCGAGGGCGAGCTGGAGGACAACTGAGCGGTCAGCCCCAGTTCTGAGGTGCTTGCTGCCGCGTCGTCACGTTGATCCGGTTGAAGAAGTTGCTGGTGGCGATCCACAACACGATCGCCGCCAGCTCCGGCTCGGTGAAGTGCTTCGCGGCCTTGTCCCAGATCGGCGGGGCGACGCAGGCGTTTAGCGGATCTTGGAGGGATCGGGGTGGCTGGTTCTCAGTGCGGACAAAACGGATGCTCGGGAGCACTGGCGGCCAGCTGGAGAGTGAGCTGGTCGTCAGTGCCGACCTTGCTGGCTAATTGAGGAACGCTCTGCCTGCGAAACGAGGGTGCGGCCGCCGCTGACAGGCGCCAAGCCGCCCCCTGGGCCGGCGGAGCGTAGGCCGGAGCGGTTATCCGGGCTTGATCACATGTCTGGGCTACGGCCGGGCGACGCCAGCCGTAGGCCAGAGCGGTTATCCGGGCTTGATCACATGCTTAGGCTACGGCCCGGCGACGCCAGCCGTAGGCCAGAGCGGTTATCCGAGCTTGATCACATGTCTGGGCTACGGCCGGGACGGCGCGTTCCAAGATCGGGGCCGAGCACCAGCCGGACCACCGGGTGCGTTGACCACGAACCTTCACCGGCTGGCGACAACACCGGGTCACCCCCACCGACAGCCGCCGGCAACGGCTCATCATGGCGGCCCGCAGAATTACGTGCGTCAACGCGACGCCGTCGCCCCGACGTCTTGGCCGCCCCGCGCCGGGAACGAGCCCGGGCGCAGCGAACGCCGGCAACGCTGGGGTCGACCGCGAAAGGCCGCCTGACGAATCAGACCCGGTGAACCTCAGTGGTCAACCCACTAGGCCTTGTCGCCTTTGGCCGGACGGCGGCGCAGCAGGTAGGTGTCCATGATCCAGCCGTGCCGCTCGCGGGCCTCGGTACGGGTCTTGACGATCTCCTCCGCCACATCCGCGACACGCCCGGACGCGAGCAGCTCGTCCTCGGTGCTCACGTAGGCGCCCCAGTAGATCTCGGCGTCCGGGTGTGCCGTGAACGCCTGCTGCGCGTCGAGCATCACGACCACGTCGTCGACGCCCTCCGGCCAGCCCTCGGCGAGCCGCCGGCCCGTGGTGATCTGGAACGGCTGGCCGACCCGGTTCAGCCCGACCCGGTGTTTCGCGGCGAGGGCGGACACGCTGCTGATGCCGGGGATCACCTCGTACTCGAAGGTGGTCCTGCCCCGGTCCAGGATCTCGTCGAGGATTGCGATCGTGGAGTCGTAGAGCGACGGGTCGCCCCAGACCAGGAACGCGCCGATCTCGCCCTCCTTGAGGTGCTCGGCGATCAGCTCCTCGAAGACCTGGGAACGCCGGTGCCGCCAGTCGGCGATCGTGCCGGTGTAGTCGGCCGGGGTGCGGTCGCGGTCCGGATCGCGGCCCTCGACGATCCGCTTGTGCGGGTGCGAGTACGCCCGGATGATCCGCTCGCGCAGGTCGATCAGGCTCTGCTTGGCCTCGCCCTTGTCGATCAGGAAGAACACGTTGGTCCGGCCGATCGCCTTGGCCGCCTGGAGGGTCAGATGGTCCGGGTCGCCGGCGCCGATCCCGATCACATAGATCTTCCGCATGGAAGAGAAGTCTGCCTCAATCGCCTCGGGCTCAATCGCCCCGGGCTCAATCACTCAGGAGGGGGACCGAGGGGGAGAGGTCTCGCCCGATCATCGCGGCTCGGCGCAGCGCGCCCGCCCCGAAACGGTCGCGCACCCGGTCCACCGCCGCGTCCAGCCCGCCCGAGTCCTTGGCGGCACTGTCGAACGGCAGCTCCAGCTGCACGTTCCCCTCGCCGTCCAGGTTGCTGACCGCGACGCCGACAAGCGTGAGCCCGCGCTCGGCGATGATCGGCCGTGCCTCGCGCAGCAGATCCTCCGCGGTGCGCAGGATCGCCTCGGTCCCCATCGTGGCCTTGAGCAGGCTGCGGGAACGAGTGGCCCGGCTGAAGTCGCCGAAGCGCAGGCGCACCGTGACGGTCCGCCCGGCCCGGTGCGCCCGGCGCATCCGCCGTGTCACCCGGTCGACGAGAGCCGCGAGCGTCGCCAGCACGTGCTCCTCGCTGTGCGAGCCGTCCCGCCGGGAACCGGCGCCCAGCGCGCACTGCGCCCCGATCGAGCCGCGGCGGTGGCCGGTGTCGACCCGGCGTGGGTCACGGTTGTGGGCGAGCGCGTGCAGGTGCCGCCCGGCGTGGGCGCCGAGCATGGAGACGAGGGCCGCCTCGCCGATCCGGGCCACGTGACCGACCGTGTGGATCTGCCGCTCGCGCAGCTTGGCCGCGGTGACCGGGCCGACGCCCCAGAGTTTCTCCACCGGCAGCGGATGCAGGAACGCGAGCTCCTCGCCGGGTGGCACGACCAGCAGCCCGTCCGGCTTGCCGGCGCCGCTCGCCACCTTGGCCAGGAACTTGGTGCCGGCCACGCCGACAGTGATCGGCAGCCCGGCCCGCTCGCGCACCTCGGCGCGCAGCCGCTGCGCGATCTCCACCGGGCCGCCCCGGATCTTGCGGAGGCCGTCGACGTCGAGGAACGCCTCGTCGATGGAGAGCGGCTCGACGATCGGGGTGGTGTCGTCGAAGATCTCGAAGACCTGACGGCTGGCTCTCGCATACGCCGTCATGCGGGGCGGGACCACGATCGCCTGCGGGCAGAGCGCCCGTGCGCGGCCCAGCGCCATCGGTGTGCGGACGCCGAACGCCTTCGCCTCGTAGCTGGCCGCGAGCACCACGCCGCCGCCCACGAGAACGGGCCGGCCGCGCAGCGCGGGGTCGTCGCGCTGCTCGACCGACGCGTAGAAGGAGTCCAGGTCGGCGTGCAGGATCACGGTCGAATCCTAGTACATCTGTGCTAATCGTGGTGGCCACCACGATGGCTGGAGATGCCCGTCCCGGCTGAGTAATTTGAGGGAATCCCGAGGCAAGTCTCTCGGTTAGAGAAGTTGAGTCACCCACGCTCAAGCCTTGAGGAGCCACCCATGTTGCTCAGTACGCCCGCTGTGCTCACCACCCCCACAGTGCGCGACCTCGAGCGCCTCACCGCCCGGGTCTACGCGACCCGCGAGTCCGGTGCCCGTCTGGACGCCTACCGGCGTGACGACACGTTCTTCATCGACATCGACCTGCCCGGCATCGACCCGGCCACGATCGACATCACGGTCGACGGCAAGGTGCTGACCGTTCGCGCCGAGCGCAAGCGGGCCGGCGCGGGCGCCGGCGGCGAGGACGTGCGGCTGCTCGTCGCGGAGCGCCCGATGGGCAACTTCTCCCGTCAGGTCCAGCTCTCCGAGAAGCTCGACGTCGACCGGCTGGAGGCCCGGCACGACAACGGCGTGCTGACCCTGCGGATCCCGGTCCTGGAGCAGAAGCCGCGCAAGATCGAGCTGGTCAGCGCCTGATCAGCTGGTGAGAAGGGCCGCTTCGCGCGGCCCTTCTGTCATCGGGCGAACTTCTCTCATCGGGCGAACTTTTGTCATCGGGCGAACGTTTCTCATCGGGCGAACTGAAGCCAGTTCACGTTGACGAACTCGCTGTCGTCCGGCGCCGTGAACGTCACGAAGACCGTGTGCACCCCGGTGATCGGCTGCAGCGCCGCGGTGTCCGTCCGCCACTGCTGCCAGCCGCCGGTGCTGCTGACCGAGACCTCGCCGACGGGCTGATTGTCCTTGCTGTCGAGCCGGATCTGCACCCGGCCGGTGACGCCCGCGTCCGATGACAGCCGGATCCGCGCCTTCGTCGCCGGGACCTGCCCGAAGTCGATGTTGTCGAACCGCAGGTGGTCGCTCCGGGTGATCCAGGCGGTGTTCAGGCCGCCGCCGGAGTCCTCGGTCTCCTGAGTCTGGATGCCGGCGAGTTCGGTCGCCGACTCGGCCTGCATCACCGGGTACTCGACGGCGACCGGCGCCGGGGTGGCCGGCTGCGGCGAGGAGGCATTCGTGGCCGGACCGCTGGCTGACTCGCTGCCCGGACCGCTGCCCGGACCGGTGGCCGGATCGGGGGCTGACTCAGTGGCCGGCTCGCTGCCCGGCGCGGGAGCGGCAGCCGAAGCGGCGACCGGCACCGCGGGGACGACCTCGGCCGGAGTGTCCTGCCAGCGGCCGATCGCGTACCCGACCAGCACCAGGGCGACGCCGCCGAGCGCGGTCAGCAGCCGGCGGCGGTTCGTCCACGAGCGGGTGCGGTAGACACTGGGCGATCGATGATCCACCGCAACAGGGTAATGAGTCAGCGCGGCGCGAGTTCGGTGAGGATCTCTTCGCCCAGCTCGGCGGCGGCTTTCGGATCCGCGTCCGGCCCGCCGACCCGGGGATCCCAGTTCGGGTCGTAGAAGAGCTCGGTGGCCCCGGCCTCCGCGTACCGCTGCGTGCCCTCCCGGATCTGCGACCACGTTCCGGAAAGCGGGCCGGAATGCAGGACGCCGCGCACGACGATGCGTACCCGGGAAGGGTCTTTTCCGGCTTCCTCAGCCGCCTCCCGGACGATGCGCGCGCCCCGCGCGATGTCCTCGATGCTGGCCCGGCTGCTGCTCACCCAGCCGAGGGCGATCCGGCCGGCCCGCCGCAGCGCGACGTCGGCCGTGCCGCCCAGCAGGATCGGTGGACCGCCCGGCTGGGCCGGCCGCGGCGCCATCTCGCTCGGCGGGAGCTCGTAGAGACTGCCCGAGAACGACGACCCGCCACCGGAGAAGAGGGTGTGCAGGACCGTCAGGTACTCCTCGACGCGGCGGCCGCGCGGGTTCGGGTTCGAGCCGGTCGCCACGAACTCCGGTTCCGACCAGCCGGTGCCCAGGCCCAGATCGAACCGCCCGCCGGAGAGCAGGTCGAGGGTGCTCACCTGCTTCGCGAGATAGGCGGGGGACAGGTACGGCAGGTTGATCACCGAGACGCCGAGGCGGATCCGGCTGGTCGCGGCCGCCGCCCAGGTCAGCGCCACGGTCGGATCGAGCACGCTGCGATAGACCGGCGCGAGATCCTGGTCCTGGCCGACGAGCAGCCGCTGGAACGCCCACAGACCGGCATAGCCGAGCTCCTCGGCGCGGCGGGCGATCGTGGTGATCGTCTCCGGCCGGGCCCAGGCGCCGGAGACCGGACATCCGAAACTGATCAGCATGACGTGAAACTATCCCGTCACCGAGGGATAGATGCGGCTCGGCGTGATCAGGACGGCGGCGCGCCGCTGCTCCACCATCGTGTGGTCGTAGGCGTCCCAGTCGTCGTGCGTGCCGCCGGCCGCCGTGAAGATCTCGCGCAGCAGCAGCCGGAGCCGTTCCGCGTCGAGCCACGGCTGCGGGTCGTCCGGTCCGGCCAGCAGCGCGCGGCCCTCGACCGTGGCGTACCGCCAGCCGCTGCGGAAGGCGACCGCCAGCTGGGGGCGCTGCCGCAGGTTGCGCAGCTTGACCGCGCCGTAGGTGACGAACGCCAGCACCGGCTCGCCGCCTGCCGGATGTGCGATCACCCCGGTGTTGACGAGCGTGGACTGCACGGTCTGATCGGCCCGGACCGTGGAGACGATCGCCAGGCCGGTCTCGGCCCGGCTCAGCTCCCAGGCATCCTCAAGCGCACCCATGGCTCCCGACCCTACTGCTGTTCAGACGGGACTGCTGTGTCAGACGGGCGCGCCCTCCATGAAGAGGCGGCCGGCTTCGGCGGCGGGGACCGGGCGGGAGAAGTAGTAGCCCTGCGCGTACGAACAACCCATCTCCCGCAACGCCGCCAGCTGGCCGAACTCCTCGATGCCCTCGGCGACCGTCGCCATGCCCAGGCTCTTGCCGAGCCGCACGATCGTGTCGGTCAGCGCCGTGTCGTCGGCCAGGACGCCGAGGCGCTCGACGAACGAACGGTCGATCTTCAGGGTGTCGACCGGGAAACGGCGCAGGTACGCGAGCGACGAGTAGCCCGTGCCGAAGTCGTCGATCGCCAGGGTGAGCCCGAGGGCCTTGAGCCGGACCAGCTGCTCCAGGTTGGCCTCGGTGTCGGTCATCAGGACGCTCTCGGTCATCTCCAGGCAGAGCAGGTCAGCCGGCATGCCGGTCTCGGCGAGCACGGCGGCCACCGTCTCGGCGAGGTCGGGCTGGTCGAACTGGCGCACCGAGACGTTGACGGACATCTTCAGCGGGCGTCCCCCGGCGGCCCGGCTCCACTCGACGGCCTGCCGGCAGGCCTCCTGCAGGACCCAGCGGCCGAGCGGCACGATCAGGCCGGTGGCCTCGGCGATCGGGATGAAGTCCAGCGGGTTGATCATGCCGCGGGTCGGGTGCGGCCAGCGGGCCAGCGCTTCGAAGCCGACCACCTCGTGGGTGACCAGGTCGACCGTTGGCTGGTAGTGCAGGCGCAGCTCCCCGCGTTCCAGGGCGCCGCGCAGGTCGGATTCGAGTTCGAGACGCTCGATCAGACCGTCGCGCATCTGCGGGCGGTACCCGGCGTAGACGCCGCCACCGGCCGCCTTGGCGTGGTGCATGGCGAGGTCGGCGTTGCGCATCAGCTGCTCGGCACGCTCACCGAAGCCGGAACCCGCGAGCCGCGGTTCGGTGTTCGAGGCCCCCGTGTTCGAGGCCCCCGTGTTCGAGGCCCCCGTGTTCGAGGCCTCCATGATCGAGGACGCGTTCGCCAGGCCGATGCTGGCGCGCACGTGGATCTGCCGCTCGCCGGCCACGATCGGCGCCTCCAGGTCGTTCAGGATCCGCCGGGCCACCGCTTCGGACCCGTCCTCGTCGAGCAGCACCCCGAACTCGTCGGCGCCGAACCGGGCCACCACGTCGGTGTCCCGCACGCAGGACCGGATCCGGTCGGCGACCTGCACCAGCAGCTGATCGCCGGCGAGGTGGCCGAGGCTGTCGTTGACCCGCTTGAACCCGTCGAGGTCGAGGTGGAGCACTGTCACGGCGGGACCCGAGGAGGCGAGCGCCGCCGCGGTCCGGTCGCGGAACAGGGCGCGGTTCGCGAGCTGGGTGAGCGAGTCGTGATACGCCTCGTGCACCAGCTGTTCCTGCAGCTCCATCCGCTCGCTGATGTCCCGGGTGTTCAGCACCAGGCCGCGTACGTGCGGATCGTCCAGCAGGTTCGTGATGGTCATCTCGGCCTGACGGGTGCGTCCGTCCCGGTGCCGCACGGTCAGCTCGAGGACGGTGGTCGCGTGCGGGCGCCCGCTCACCTGCCGCAGCGCCTGAGCCAGCCGCATCGCCGACTCCGGGTCGAGCAGCTGGGTGAGCCGCCGGCCGGTGAGGAACCGCGCCGGATATCCGAAGATCCGCTGGACCGACTCGCTCTGGTAGATCACGTCGGCTTCCGGGCTGACCACCGTCACCACGTCGGAACTCTGCTGGACCAGCGCGTGGAACTGCTGTTCCCGGGCGTAGAGCTCGGCCGTCCGGTCCGCGACGCGCTGCTCCAGGTGACGGGTCAGGTCGCGGTTCTCCAGCTGGGTGAGCAGCTGCCGGCCGACGATCAGCAGGATCAGGAACGAGCGGGTGTACGCGACGAACGGGTGGCTGTGGCCGGTCGAGATGTGGAACAGCACGCTGGAGGCGAGCGCGGCCAGTACCGCCAGGTAGGGCAGGAGCACCGCGCCGCTGCGGACGCCGGCCGGAAGGTCGACCGGCGTGACAGCGGGCACCCGGGGACGCAGCGCGCCGGCGACGATCAGCCCGTAACCGGCGAGCCAGCCCAGGTCGAGCAGCCGTCCCACGCCGTCGTCGTGCACCAGCCCGAGGTAGGCGTACCCGATGTCGGAGATCGCGAAAGCCAGCATGCCGGCGCCGAAGAAGGCCAGGTCAGCGCCGCAGCCGTTCCGGCGCCGCTGCTGCGGCAGCATGTACGCGGCCATCGTGGCGATCACGATGTCGCCGAGCGGGAAGAGCAGCGTGATGTAGAACGGCAGCCCCACCCGGGCGTCCGTGATCAGCCCGGAGACGAAGACCCAGGCGACCAGGACGAGCGAGGCGGCGATCATGAGGCCGTCGAGCACGCTGCGGATCCGGTTCGCGAGCGGTTGCGACCTGCTCGGCAGGATCAGCAGACCGGCCGGGACCAGCACCGCCATCCCGATCAGCGTGAGACCCGGGGTGACCGGTCCCGCCTCGATCGTCGGACCCGCGGTCAGCAGGAACTGGAACTGACCGCCGCCCCAGCAGAGCAGGCCGGCCGCGAGGGTGGCCCAGCCCCACCGGGCGCGTCCGGTGAACCGGCGGGACCGCCACAGGCAGGCGGCGGCCGCCGCGACGGTCGCCAGCGGCAGCGCGGTGAGCGCGACGATCCGGTCGCTGTCCGGGCCGCCGGCGGCGAACAGCACGGTGACCAGGGCGAGGAACGCCACGATCAGGGCGCAGGCGCGCACCCATCGGCGCCCTGCGTCGGAGCTGAGTGCCATCGGAGCCTCCGGTTCGCCACCGTCAGTGGGTGGTCATCCGGCGTATCGGGCAGAGGTGACCCCGCCTGAGAAAAACGCCACTCGGGAACGTGAACCGGGAGGCTCAGATCAGCCCGTCCTCGAAGGCCACGATCACCAGCTGCACCCGGTCCCGGACGCCGAGCTTGGCGATGGCCCGGGTGACGTGGGTTTTCGCGGTCAGCGGGCTGATCACCAGCTGGGCGGCGATCTCGAGGTTGGAGAGGCCGGTGGCGACGAGCCGGACCACCTCACGTTCCCGGTCGGTGAGGACGGCGAGCCGGTCACCGCCGGGCGGGTTTCCCCCGGCCGGGTTCCCCCCGGGCCGGCCGGCCGCCGGGACCGGGCGGTGCGCGAACTGGCCGACGACCCGCCGGGTGACGCTGGGGGAGAGAAGCGCGTCCCCGGCGGCGACCACGCGCACCGCTGTGCGCAGGCCGTCCGGGTCGATCTCCTTGGTCAGGAAGCCGCTGGCGCCGGCGGCGAGCGCGGAGAAGACGTACTCGTCGGTCTCGAACGTGGTCAAGATAATGATCTTGCAGGTCGGGAGGTCCCGGAGCACCATCCGGGTCGCGGCGATCCCGTCCATGCCCGGCATGCGGATGTCCATCAGGACGACATCGGGCTTGAGGGTACGGGCGGCGCGTACCGCCTCGTCGCCGGTGGACGCCTCGCCGACCACGTCGATGTCCCGCCCGCGGCGCAGCAGGCTGCGGAAACCGGCGCGGACCAGGTGCTGGTCGTCGGCGAGAAGAACCGTGATCGCCATGTCTACTCAAGCCCCCTCTCTACTCGAGCCCCCGGTCTGCTCGAGCCTCAGTTCGCAGGGATGGGGATGCTCGCCCGTACCGTGAAACCGCTCGTGCCCGGTCCGGCGGTGAGCGCGCCGCCCAGCGCGGCCACCCGCTCCCGCATCCCGGCGATGCCGTGCCCGTCGATGATCGAGCCGCCGGCGCCGGCGCCGTCGTCATGGACGTCGACCACGACCCGCGTCGGCGCGTACCGCAGCGTCACCACGACACGTGTCGCCCCGGCGTGCCGGACCGTGTTGGTCAGCGACTCCTGCACCACCCGATAAACCGCCGTGGCGATCGGCGCCGGGACGTCCGCCGGATCGCCGAACTCGTTCACCGACACCCGGAGGCCCGCGGCGCGGACCTGCTCGGCGAGCCGCTCCACGCTCTCCAGCGCCGGCAACTCGCCCTCCCGCAGCACGCCGACCAGCGATTTCAGGTCGGTCATCGCCCGGTTGCGCACCTCCTGAGCGAGCTTCATCGAGGCACGCGCCTCCTCCGGCTCGGCGTCGAACGAATCCAGCGCCACGTTCAGGTGCACCCCCACCACGGCCAGGGTGTGCGAGACCACGTCGTGCAGGTCACGGGCGATCTCCACGCGCTCTTCCGCCCGCCTGCGGCGAGCATCGATCTCTCGCTGCGACTCGTCCTGAGCGATCCGGTGCGCGACCTCGTGGCGCCAGCGCACCGAGTTCCGGTACGCGGTGACGCCCGCCAGCACCGCCGCGAGCCAGAGTGTCTCACCACCCAGGCTGCCGAGCACCCAGTCGGCGGACCGCTGGCCGGCCGTCGCATCCCAGAGCGCGAACCAGAGCACCGCCGCCGAACCCGTGACGATCGCGAACCGCAGGTGCCCGGCGAGCACCACCGCGATCAGGGCTGCGGTGACCGGCCAGACCGCGCCGCTGTGGACCAGCAGGGCGCCGCGCATGGCGAAGACGCCGCAGAGGGAGAGGATCAGGATGCCGCGGGGCCAGCGGCGCAGCCCGAGCGCGGACAGGGCCAGCCAGAAGGCCAGCGTCCCGGCGAAGATCGCGCCCTCGACGCCGCCGCCGCGGACCACATCGCCGCTGAGGTTGATGTCACCGCCGGTGACGGCGATGCCGGCCGGAACGCCGACCAGGGTGAGCCCGGCCGCCGCATAGGTGAAGTTCTTCGTCAACATGTCCGGAACGCTAGGGCCGCCCGGCTGGTCAGCGCGTCGTCCTGCGGCTGTCACCGGGGTCTGCTCCTCCCGCGTACGAGCTACACCATTCGATGTATGTCCCTTGTTCGTTAAGGTAGCGGAGTGACCGCCGCGGAACTGCTCGCCGCCTCCGGCCGCTTCACCATCGCGCCCGGACTGTCCGAAACGGAAGCCTCCGATATCGAGCGCGAGTTCGGCTTCACGTTCGCGCCCGACCACCGCGAGTTCCTCGCCGCCGGCGTGCCCACCGGCGTCGGCTGGCCGGACTGGCGGTCGCCGGACCGTGCCGGGCTGCGCGCCGCCCTGGCCGCGCCGGTCGAGGGCGTCCTCTTCGATGTGGCCGAGAACGATTTCTGGTACGAGGGGTGGGGTCCCGCCTTCGGCGACCGCCTCGCGACGGCCCGCGCCGGCCTGCTGATCGCGCCCCGGATGATCCCGCTGTACGCGCACCGGTACCTGCCGGCCGGGATCGCCGGGCATCCGGTGCTCTCCATCTACCAGACCGACGTGATCGTCTACGGCGCCGACCTGTGCGACTGGCTGAACCGGGAGTTCGCCATCGGCGAGCCGGCCGGCCGGCAGGCCCGCTCCACCGTCCCGTTCTGGAGCGCCCTCACCACCTGAGGCGGGCTGGGTCGGAGTTCTTCGTCGGCCCGGGCGAAGAGCGGCAAGACCACGCGGGACGCGCCTGGGCAGCCAGTTCGGTGCGCTCCGAAGCTACCTCTGACCGCACTCCCGCACCTGCGCAATGCCCTGCCCGGCAGGCCGCAGGGACGACCCTCTCTACGCGGACTCCTCCAGGAACGCATCTACCGCTGCGTTTCCCTTGTGCCGGCGCAGCTGCCGCCGCAGCAGCGCCACCCGGTCCTCGGCACGCACCGACGATGCCCGCCGCGATAGGCGTAGTGCCTTGGTCGCAGCCGCAGCAGCCCGGTCCGGCTCATTGGCCTGGACCAGTGATTCCGCCATCCATGATTGATAGAGCGCCGTCTCGCGACCGGTGTCGTCGCCGTACCCGGCAATCGCCTGTTCCAAGATCGGTACGGCCCGCAGTGGCCGGCGTAGTTGTGTCCACACGCGGCCCGCCATCACCGCGATCTCTTCCGGGCTGAGCCAGTACACCCAGTCAGGCTCGACGTGGTGGGATTGCTGGGCGTCATAGTCGGCATCAACCTTGGCAAGGGCCCGGCCGGCGGCCCGGGCGTCCCCGGCACGAGCCGTTGCCCAGGCCACGCGCTCGCCGAGCAGCGCGAGGCTCTTCGGTGTCGCACCGTGGCGGGCGCCGGCATACGCCGACCGGGCGAGGGTGATCGCGTGCTTCGGGTCCCCGATGTTGGCGACCTGATAAGCCAGGCTCGACAGGTTGTTCGCCGCTCCGGCTGGATCGCCACCGGCATGTGCCGCACTGACACCGAGCAGATAGATGCGCTCGGCCTCGGCGTACCGGCCCGCGTCGCTGGTGGTCCAGCCAGCCAGCTGGCACAGCTCGCCGACTGCGACGAGCAGCCGCCGGCCTACCTCTTCGGTGTACGAGCGGTCCCGAAGCAAGTTGATGGTTGCGGTGAGCTCTGCGGTCACCATGGCGTACGTGTCGGCACCGCCCACGTGGTCGTCCATCAGGCGTAATTGCCGCACCCTCGTCTCCACCGTGCGCACCATGCCCATGCCGATCCGGCGTCCGGCGCGGGACTCGGTGACCTGTGGTGGTTCGGCGATGAGCCACTGGTGGGCAAGGTTGACGGCGTTCTCAGCAGTGGGTGTCGCGGTGGCGAGCTCGGCGGCGAGCTGTTCCGCGTCACCTGGTCGCCAGAGGCCGCCGTTGTGAATCCAGGGCCCGCGCAGCATGGCGGTCAGCTCGCCGCCGGTGCCGAGCGCCTGGTCAAGCTGGCGCGCGATCTCCGGGTTCGGTGGCCGCAGGTCGTTGATGATGCGGGACAGATGCCCCGGTGTCATGAAGGCCGCAGCGGCGAGCTTGTTCTGAGACATGCCGCGTTGCTCGCGCAGCCGCCGCACGGCCGATCCGAACGTTTCCACAGGCTGCCCCCTGCTTGTCGTTCGTCCAGTGTTGCCAAGGTTGCCGACTGTACGCGACCCCATGTGGCAATAGCTGGCTGCTTCCAACTCCGCCGGGTGGTCGGAAAGCTGCTTTTAGCGGTGGCGGGCCGGCGTCGACTGGACATCTTCAGCGGCCCCGCCGCGGCGTACAGCGGCGGCGGGCATTTCCGGGCTGGCTCCTCGAAGGCTCGCCGCCGCTGCCCAATCCCGGATCGGCGCGGTGAGCGGAGGCGATGAGCGTGACCTGGCGACAGCAGTACCCGATCGAGCACGGACGCCGGCGACTCTGGCGGCGCGGCAGACCATGGAAGGTTGGATGCCGATGCGGCGTGGATGCGTATCCGTGCCCTGCGGAACGCCGGCGCGCTCAATTCGCCGAGCCGTTCCGGCCTGCTCGCCGGTCGATGAACGCGGGCCGGGGGTGGCGGTGATGCGCAGGGACTACCCGCCTGGCGTGGTGCTGCATGCCCCGCACTGTGTAGAGGGCGGCAATTCGCCGGCGGCGGCGATCGACGCGGCCTATGAGGCGTACCCGTCGCGGCAGCTGCACTTCTGCTTCGGCGGCATGGTCCCGCCGGGGCTGATGGACGCGCACACGCTGAAGGAGATCATGCCGTTCGTCGTTGTGGAGCAGATCGAGTACGGGCCGCACGGCTATCTGCAGTCGGCGAAGTGGCCGGCGGATGCCGTCCGGCCGCTGTGCCTGAAGTGCCAAGGAACGCACGCCTCGTCCGCCCGGGCACAACCGGGTCCCGGTGGACTGCCGCAGCGACCGAACCTGCTCCGGTAGGTGCGTGCCAGTGACCTCCGAGGTAGAGCAACGGATCGCTGCCGCACTCCGCGCGGAGCTGGCTGCTCGTGCGGAAGCCGGCACGCACCTGCCGGGCGCCGAGCGCAGCCTGATGGTGGTTGTCGACGACGGCGGCCCGGTGATCCGCATGACGACGGCCGAGGTTGCCGAGCTCGCCGCTGACGCGATCACGGGCCAAGGAAAGCTGCGGATGATGGGCGCCGCTGAGATCCGGGCACGCCTGGGTGTCTCTCGCCAGCGGGCGTATCAGCTGGTCAACGGGCCGAGCTTCCCGGCGCCGTACGCGGTGCTCAACGCGGGTTGCATGTGGGAGGCCTCGGCGGTCGAGGAGTGGATCCGGGTGCATCGGCCGAAGCTCGGTCCGCCAGCTGCCTGACTCACCCCTGGAGGGGACGGTCTTCTTGCTGCCTCGTGCTTTCGGCTTCCCGTTGGGCGCGGGCTCGGCGTTTGCCCTCGTGCATGGCCTGCACCCGGGCGACCGGAATGGTGTGCCCCTCCTCGACCAGGCCTTTCTCCAGGGGCTGCGGCGCCGGCAGGGCATCGGCCCACGGATCCCGGTCGCCGAGCAGGCCGGGCACGGTGTGCAGGGTGAAGTCGCCGGGGGCCACGTCGTCCAGGTCCGCCCAGCCGACCGGGAACGACACCGGCACGCCGGGCCGGATCCGCGGGCTGTAGGCCGCCGCCACTGTCGCGCCGCCGGCCCGGGTGGCGTCGAGGAAGACCTTGCCGTGCCGGTCCTCGCGGATGAACGCCGTGGTGGCGAGGCCGGGATCGAGCCGCTCGGCGCGGGCTGCGACGGCTCGCTGCGCGGCGGCCACGTCCTCCGGCGCCGTCTCCGGCGCGAGCGGCACGAAGACGTGCACGCCCTTGGAGCCGGACGTCTTCACCGCCCCGGTCATGCCCGCGTCGGCGAGGACCTGGCGCACGAGCCTGGCGGCCTGCACCGCCAGCCGGAAGCCGGTGATCGGGGACTCCTGGTCCTCGGGCGGGTCCAGATCCATGATCAGGTGGGTGGGGTGGTGCGAGCCGGCGAGGGTGAGGCCGGGGTGGTACTCGACTGCGCGCTGGTTGCCGAACCAGATCAGGGTGCGGCGGTCGTTGCCGAGCGCGTAGACGACCTCGCGATGGGAGGCGTCCGCCCAGATGCTGGTGCGGGGAACCCAGTCCGGCGTGTACTTCGGCAGGTTCTTCTGCATGAACTTGTCCTGCCCGCCGGGCTTCTCCTGCTGGCCGGGTTTCTCTTGCTGGCCGGGCTTCTCTTGCCGGCCGTGCTTGGGCAGGACCCGGATGACGGAGAGCGGCCGATCGCGGAGCACCGGGATCAGGCGGCTGGACATCACGTCCAGGTAATCCACGAGATCCCGCTTGGTGGCGCCGGCGCCGGGGAAGAGCTCCTGATCCAGATTGGTCAGCGGCACGCCGTCGCGCTCTTCACCCGTACCCTTGCTCGTCCTCTTTGTTCCGGTACTCGAGCCGCGTTTTTCCGCCATGCAGCCATCGTGCCGGAAATCCGGGTGGCTCGCCGTCCGGATCGGACCCCGCTTACTCCCGCTCCTGCTTGATGAACTGAGTGGCGGCAGCGACGAGGGCCTTGTGCAGCGTGGTGGCGTTCTGATGGGTGGTGGAGTAGGCGCTGAGCGCGCTGTTCACCGCGTTCTGCCAGGCCTGGGAGCAGGCTGAGCCGTGCGCGCAGGACGGCACCGGCGTCGCCGTCTTCCAGTCCTCCATGGCGGACTGCTGGTAGGAGGAGAACCCAGCGGTGCTTGCCGATCCGGTGCCGGCCGCATCGGTGCGGGCCGGGATCGAGCCCTTGGCGGCGTTGAACACCCCCTGACCCTCCGCCGAGGCGACCGTCTTGAGCCAGCACTTCGTGCCGTCCGGGTTGGGCGCGCCCTCGGCGAGCACGAACGAGTCGGCCAGCCACTGGAAGACGTCGCCGTTGCCCGGGAAGGTGAACCAGTCGTACGCCTTGAAGCCCTTGGCCTCCAGGTCGGCCGCCTCCCAGTCACCCATCACCTGGTAGCCGGCCTTGCCGTCGATGAGCAGCCGCTCCGCGTCCGGCCAGTCCATCGAGTCCCGGTCGGCGTTGCTGTAACTCACCAGCTTCGCGAAGTCGCGGACCCCGGCCGAGACCGCGCTGCTGCTCCAGCTGGTCTCACCGCTGAACAGGCCGGAGAACTTCTCCGCGCCCAGCTTGCTGATCAGCACGGCCTCCAGCAGCATCAGCTGGGTCCAGTCGCGACCCAGCGCGAGCGGCGACTCGATCCCCGACTTCCGCAGCTTCTCCAGGTCCCGCAGGAAAGCGGTGATCGTCTTCGGCGTGGTGTGAATGCCGGCGTCGGAGAGCACCTGCGGATTGATCCAGACCACGTTGGCGCGGTGGACGTTCGCCGGTACCGAATAGATCTTGCCGTTGACCGTGAGGTCGTCGACCAGGCCCTCCGGGAGAGCTTGGCGCAGGCCCCACGTGTCGTACTCGGCGGTCAGGTCCTGCACCTGGCCGGCGTCGATGTGCTCGGTGAGCTCGGCCCCGGCGTGCACCTGGAACGTGTCCGGCGGGTCGTCCTGTGCCAGGCGGGCGGTGAGCACCTGTTTCGCGTTGATGCCGGCCCCACCGGCCACCACGCCGTCGGTGAACTGCTGACCGGGACAGTCCGCGGTGAAGCGGCTGACCAGGGCGTCCAGGCCGGCCTTCTCGCCGCCCTCGGCCCACCAGGTGAAGACTTCCACCCGGGCCGCGCCGGTGTCGTCGTCGCCGGCGCTGCAGGCGGCGGCCGGCAGCAGCAGGACGAGCCCCGCGCCGGCCGCCGTGAGCCGGGCCGCCAGAGAACGGCGGGTGGAGCGCATGTCCAACCCCAATCATCCAAGTTCATCGTTGTCTTGTGGACAACTGGGAGTACCGTGCCGCTCGGCGGGCAAAAGTGTCAACTGGTGACCTATCGGTGCAGTCGCCTGCGGAGCGGTCATCCGGATTTTGACCTCGGCAGATGCCACAGGAGTCCTGGTTACCCTGCAGTAGAGATCACAATCTACGGGTGTCCGTCAGGCAAAATGTCGCTTTCCGGCCGGGTGCCACAGGTTGAGCCTTTGCACTAATTCGTTCGGGGTAGGTCAAACGGGCCATAGCTCGTGGTCTATCCACATCGTCACAATCGTGGCATGACCGCTCCGGGCGACCTGTTGATCCTTTTCGTGCTGCTCGCCGCGTTCACGGCCTGTTGTGGATACACCGCGGGCCGGGTCCATCAGCGGCGCCGTCACGGCACGGATCGGGCCGCCGCCTATCGGGAGGGGTACGCGACGGGCACCCGGAGTGTGTTCAGCATGGCGACTCGTGCGGCGGCGGGCCGGGCTGTGGCTGGGCGGGGTGTGGCTGGACGGGCTGGGGCTGGACGGGCTGGGGCTGGACGGGCTGGGGCTGGGCGAGCTTCGGCGGGACGTGCGATGGTGCCGGATCCGCGTCCGGCTGTGTCGTCCGAGGGGCGGCACACGGTTCCCGACGAGCTGGTCCGGGCGGCCACCTATCGGCTGCCGCCGGATCGCGTGGCCCGCGCTCGGGTGATGCGGGCCCGGGCTGTCCGCTCGGAGGATGTCATGGGCTCGCCTGATGTCATGGGCTCGGCAGGCGTCGTGGGCCCGGCGGGGTTGGGTCCGGCCGGTGCCGGGGACCGGGAGGCGGCTCGGCCGCACGTGCCCCGGCCGCGCGGCGCCTAGCTCAGGATCTCGCCGCTTCCAGCGCCTCCTGCAGGCCGCGGGCGGCCAGGCGGTCGGCGCGTTCGTTCTCCGGGTGGCCGGCATGGCCCTTCACCCAGTGCCACCGGACCTCGTGCCGGCGGACCGCGGCGTCCAGGCGCTGCCACAGGTCGACGTTCTTCACCGGCTGGCGGGACGCGGTCTGCCAGCCGTTGGCCCGCCAGCGGGCCACCCACTTCGTGATGCCGTCCCGGACGTAGACGCTGTCGGTGTAGATGTCCACGGTGAGCGGCGCCCGGTTCAGGGTCTCCAGCGCGCGGATCGGCGCCATCAGCTCCATCCGGTTGTTGGTCGTCGGGTTCGCCTCTCCACCGCAGAGGTCCTTCTCTGCCTTTCCGTACCGGAGGACTGCGCCCCAGCCGCCCGGACCGGGATTCGGCACGCAGGCGCCGTCGGTGTAGATCTCGACGGCCCGGCTGGGGGAGACGGGGCTGCTCATGCGCGCACCCTATCGTCGGGGATGATGGGCGTGAGCCATTGCATCCTGCTGGACCACCGTGACGGGTCTTTTCAGGGCCGCGCCGTAAGGTTGCGGGGGCGGCGATTCCAGAAATCCTGATGGGGCGGGAGCTCAATGGTGGGTGGCGACAGTGCCTTGTCAGCCGAGAGAGCCGCGGCGGTCGAGATCACCGATGTCGTGGTGCGCTACGGCGAGACGACGGCCGTCGACGGAGTGTCACTGAGCCTGCCCCGGGGACGGGTGCTGGCGCTGCTCGGCCACAACGGAGCGGGCAAGACCAGCCTGCTGCAGGTCTGCGAGGGATTCCGGCGGCCGGACGCGGGGCGGGCCCGGGTGCTCGGGCTGGACCCGGTCGGCGACCACGACGCGCTCATGCCCCGGCTCGGGATCATGCTGCAGTCCGGCGGCGTCTACCCGTGGGCGGCGGCCGGCGAGATCCTCCAGCTCTTCGCCTCGTTCGCGGCCAACCCGCTCGACACCGGCATGCTGATGGACCGGCTCGGCCTGCGGAAGCTGGAGCGCACCCGGTTCCGGCGGCTCTCCGGCGGCGAGCAGCAGCGGCTCAGCCTGGCGGTGGCCCTGGTCGGCCGGCCCGAGCTGGTCTTCCTCGACGAGCCGACGGCCGGCATGGACACCGAGGCCCGGCACACCACCTGGCAGCTGATCGAGGAGCTGCGGGCCGACGGCGTCTCCGTCCTGCTCACCACCCATCTGCTGGACGAGGCCGAGCGCCTCGCCGACGACGTGGTGATCATGCGGTCCGGGCGGGTGGCGGCGACCGGGACACCGGCCGAGCTGACCGCGGCGGCCGGCATCGACCTGCTCGAAGTGCGTGCCGACCCGGGCATCGAGCTGGCCGGGCTGCGCGCCCTGACCTGCCTGAACGGTCTGAACTCCGCAGGCACGCAGCGGAAGGTCACCGAGACCTCGCCGGGGGAGTACACGATCGCCGGTGAGCTGGACACCCGTGCGCTGGCCGACGTGCTGGGCTGGTTCGCGAGCGTGGACGCGCACGTCACCGCCGTGAGCAGTCGCCGGCGAACCCTTGAAGACGTGTACCTCTCGCTGACCTCCTCCTTTGCCCCCGCCGCTGAGAACTCTGCTGCCGAGAACTCTGCTGCTGAAGACCCCGCTGCTGAAGACCCCGCTGCTGAGAACCCTGCTAACCCCGTTGGAGCGTCGCAATGAGCGCCGGAACGTTCACGCCGGCGCCCGGCCGGGCACCCATGCGGACGATCATCGGCAAGCAGATCCGGATGGAACTGCTGCTGACGGCCCGTCGCGGGGAAGCAGTGGTGCTGGCCATGGGCGTACCCCTGCTGGTTCTGCTCGGAGCGGGCCTCTTCGAGGTGACCAATCTGCCGACCGATGACCGTCTCGGTTTCGTGGTCCCCGGTGTCCTCGCGCTGACCGTGATGTCGACAGCCTTCACCGGACAGGCGATCACCACGGGGTACGAGCGCAGTTACGGCGTGCTCAAACGACTCGGCGCCTCCCCGCTGACCCGGCCCGGCCTGCTGCTCGCCAAGACCGCGGCGGTGCTCGTCCAGATCGTGCTGCAGGTGCTGGTGCTCGCGGCGGTCGGCCTCGCGGTCGGCTGGCGCCCGCACGGCGACCAGCTGCTGCCGGCGGTCGGGGTGACCGTGCTGGCCGCGGCCGGCTACAGCGGCCTCGCGTTGCTGCTGGCCAGCGTCCTCAAGCCGGAGACGACGACCGGCGCCGCGACGCTGATCTACGTGCTGATGCTCTCGGTCGGCGGGATCATGTTCGCCGCGCCCGACCTGGGCACGGCCGGATGGTTCCTGCTGCCGCTGGCCGCGCACGCGGAGGCGTTGCGGGCCACCCTTTTGTACGACTCGTCGGTGCCGGTCACGATCTGGCTCAGCCTGGGTCTGTGGGCGGTGGTCTGGCTGACGGCGGCCGCCCGCAATTTCCGCTGGGAGTGAGCCGGCCTGCCGGGTCCGGTCCGGCATGTTCGCTCTGTCCGGTCAGCTCTGTCGGATCCGGTCTGTCCATCGAACGGTTGACAGCCGATGACGGCCGGGCGGTCGTCCCGCCGGGGTGTGCCCTAGCGGCACGATCGGTGCATGGAAGCAATCGAAGTAACCGGGCTTCGTAAGACTTACAAAGATCGTGAAGCGGTCGCGGGCGTCGACCTGGTCGTGGCGCGCGGCGAGATCTTCGCGCTGCTCGGGCCGAACGGCGCCGGCAAGACCACCACAGTGGAGATCCTGGAGGGGCACCGGCGGCGGACCAGCGGGGACGTCCGGGTGCTGGGTGAGGACCCGGGGCGAGCCGGATCCGCCTGGCGCAGCCGGATCGGGATCGTCCTGCAGGACACGGACGACGCCGCCGACCTGACCGTGCGGGAGATGGTCCGGCACATCGGCGGGTTCTACCCCGACGCGCGCCCGGCCGACGAGGTGATCGACCTGGTCGGGCTCACCGCCAAACGGAACAGCAAGATCCGTACCCTCTCCGGTGGTCAGCGCCGCCGCGTGGACGTGGCGCTCGGCATCGTCGGCCGCCCCGAGCTGCTCTTCCTCGACGAGCCGACCACCGGGTTCGACCCGGAGGCCCGCCGCCAGTTCTGGGAGCTGATCCGGCACCTCGCCGGTGACGGCACCACGATCGTGCTCACCACCCACTACCTGGACGAGGCCGAGGCCCTCGCCGATCGTCTCGTGGTGCTGGCCGGCGGCCTGATCGTCGCCGAGGGCACCCCGGCCACGCTGGGCGGACGGTCCGCGGCGGCGGCTCGGGTCAGCTGGCGGGAGGACGGCGTGCTCCACGAGGAGCAGCACGAGGACCCGACCGAGCTGATCCGCCGGCTGGTCGCGACCGGCGCCGACCTGACCACGCTCACGATCAGCCGCCCGACGCTGGAAGACACCTACCTGAGCCTGATCGGAGCCACCCGATGAGCACCATGCCCACGAGTACTACGCCCACGGGTACTACGCCCACGAGCAGCATGCCCACGAGCAGCAGGTCCGCGCGGACCATTGCCATGAGTGTGAGCCGCGGGCATGTCGAGCTTCTGCAGTTCGTCCGGGACAAGACGGCGCTGATCTTCACGTTCGCGTTCCCGGCGATGCTCCTGCTGCTCTTCGGCACGATCTTCGGGGACGACTACACCGACAGTGGCGTCAGCGCGAGCCAGATCTTCACGGCGAGCATGGTGGCGTACGGGGTCTTGAACACCGCGTTCGTGACGATGGGCTCGGGTCTCGCGCTGGACCGGGAGGACGGGACGCTCAAGCGCCTCCGTGGAACTCCGATGCCGGTCTCCGCGTACCTGGTGGGCAAGGCTCTTCTGGTTCTCGTCCTGAGCCTCGCCGAAGCGGCGCTGCTGATCCTGATGGGCGTGCTGGTCTTCGACATGCCGCTGCCGCCGGCCGATCACTGGATCACGTTCACCTGGATCTTCCTGCTCTCGGTGATCGCCTGTTCGCTGCTCGGCGTAGCGGTCAGCGCCCTGGTCCGCAACGCCCGCAACGCCGGCGGCATCCTCAACGTGCCGGTGGTGGCGCTGCAGTTCATCTCCGGCGTGTTCATCCAGCCGATGAGCCAGCTCCCGGACTGGCTGATCACGGTCGCGTCGATCTTCCCGGTGCGGTGGATGGCGCAGGGCTTCCGGTACGTGTTCCTCCCCGCGTCCGCCGAGAGCCAGGAGCTGAACGGGTCGTGGGAGCTCGGCAGGGTGGCGTTGGTTCTCGGAGTGTGGTGTGTGGTCGGATTGGTGCTGTGCCTGATGACCTTCCGGTGGAACAACAACGAGAAATGAGTTCCCCGGAAGCAGTCCCTCTGGAAGCAGTCCCCGTCGCAGGCGGTTCGGCCCCCGCCACCTGGCTCTGGGATCTCTATTTCGCGGTGATCGCGGCTGCTGTGGCGGTCGCGATCGTCATCGTGGACGGGTTCTCGTCGCTGGAGCGGGGTGTGGCACTGACCGCCCTCGCCGTGATGGTCCTGCTGCACGTGGTGATCGGCCGGCCGCTGACCCTCCGGGACCGCCCGGACAACACCAGCCGGATCGTCCTGCTCGTGCAGCTCACGCTCTTCGCGATCGCCATCTTCGCGGTGCCGCTGACCACCTGGCTGATGTTCGCGGTCATCCCACTGATCTTCCAGATGGTCACGGTACGGCTGGCCATCGTCCTGATCGTGGTGATAAACCTGGTCCCGCCGGTGGCCGACCTGTTCAACGACCCGGAGGGCAGCGTCGGGCTCGACCTGGTGATCGCGGCGATCTCCACCGGCGCCGGCATCTGCATGGGCCTCTGGATCGTGCGGGCGCTGGCACAGAGCGACGAGCGGGCCGCCCTCATCGTCCAGCTGGAGGCGAGCCGGGCCGAGCTGGAGGCGAGCCGGGCGGAGCTGGCACGGCTCTCCCACGAGGCCGGGGCGGCGGCCGAGCGCAACCGGCTGGCCGGCGAGATCCACGACACCCTCGCCCAGGGCTTCACCAGCATCATCACGCTGGTCCAGGCCGCCGACCCCCAGCTCGCCGACGAGCGCCTCGCGCTTGCCGTGCGTACCGCACGGGAAAACCTGGCCGAGTCGCGGGCACTCATCGCGGCTCTCTCACCCGCCGCGTTGGCTTCCGCTTCACTTCCCGAGGCGGTACGCCGTCAAGCCGCCCGATTCAGCGAAGAGTCGGGTGTGCCGTCCACGGTCCGGGTGACAGGCGAGCCTCGGGACCTGCCGACCCGGGTGGAGGTGGTCCTGCTGCGCGCCACGCAGGAGGCTCTGGCGAACGTGCGCCGGCATGCCGGGGCGACCGAGGTCGGTGTGGTGCTCGCCTATGCGGCGTCGAGTGTGCGGCTGGTCGTGCGGGACGATGGGCGTGGCTTCGACCCGGCCGGAGCCCTACCGGGCGGGGTTGGCAGTGCCGGCGGGGTCGGCGGTGCCGGCGGGGGTGGGTTCGGGATTTCCAATATCCGGGCGCGAGCCGCTCAGGTCGGCGGCCAGGTGGCCGTGCTCAGCGGCCACACGGGTGAGCCGGGTGCCGGTGGCACGACTATCGAAGTGGAGATTCCCGCGTGATCCGGATCCTGCTCGTCGACGACCACCCCGTGGTGCGGATGGGGCTGCGCGGCATGCTCGACGCCGAACCCGACCTGACCGTGATCGGTGAGGCGTCGTCCGGCAGCGAAGGGGTGGCTCTGGCGCTGGCCGAGCGCCCCGACATCGTGCTGATGGACCTGCGGATGCCGGACGGTGACGGGGTGGAGGCGACCGCGCGGATCCTGGCTGGGGCACCGCGGGCTGCTGATGCTGGGGGTGCTGCTTCTGGGGTGGGCGCGCCCGTGCGGGTCATGGTGCTGACCACCTACGAGTCGGACCGGGACATTCTGCGGGCCATCGAGGCCGGCGCGTCCGGGTACCTGCTCAAGGACGCGACGCCGGCCGAGCTGGCGGAGGCGGTCCGGGCAGCGGCGCGGGGTGAGACGGTGCTGGCGCCGAGCGTCGCGTCGACGCTGGTGCGCCAGGTCCGTACCCCGGCGCCTCCGGCTCTTTCCGCCCGGGAGACCGAGGTGCTGAAGCAGGTGGCGGCCGGGCTCACCAACGCCGAGATCGGCAAGCGGCTGTTCATCTCCGAGGCGACAGTGAAGACGCATTTGCTGCGGGTCTTCAACAAGCTGGGGGTGGCGGACCGGACGGCGGCGGTGACCACCGCGATGCGCCACGGCTTGCTCTGAGCCGATTTCCAGCTCTGAGCCGATTTCCTACTCTGGGCCGATTTCTTACTCTGGGCCGATTTCCTGCTCTGGGCCGGCTTCTTACTCTGAGCCGGCTCTTTCTCCTGTCCCCCAGGGGACAGCTGTGCTACTTGAGGGCGATTCGACTCAAAAAGCCGTTCTGCCGGTAAGGGGACGATAGGCCGGTTAGATTACGGAAGGCGCGACCTCTTGCTGGACCACGATTCAGTCCTGTCGATGATCCAGCATTGCGCTGCTCGAACCGGTTCCCCGGTGCCTGAGCGGCCCTCCGACGGCCGGCAGGCGCGGTACCCGAACAGGCAAACCCGTCGCGAGGCGGGGACGCAAAGCCAGGGGCCTCCCCGAACGGAGGTAGCCCAGCCGCCGAAGGAGAAAGAAACACATGCGCTATCCACAAGCCCATGCGGCCAAGAGCGGCTCGATTCCGTTCGCGCTGCGTGGCCCGAAGTCCATGCGAACGGCCCTCTCGGTCGCCGTTGCGGCGGCGATTGGCCTTGTCCCGACGGTCATGGTCACCTCCCCGGCGTACGCAGACCCCGGCGACATCAGCGTCGCGGCCGTCAGCGTGACCGAGGGCGGCGAACTCAGCTTCCGGTTCGTCCGGACCGGAGGCGCCGAAATCCCGGCCGCCTCCTACTCGCTCGCGGTCACGCCCAAGGAAGAGTCAGAAACCAACTACACACCGAGGGCCGGGTCGGACTACGTAAGCTCGCCGTCGCCCACCACGATCAGCTTCCCGGCGGCCTCGACCGCCAACGTCACGCGGACCGTGGTGGTCCGAACCGTTGACGACGCGCTCTTCGAAGGCGCCTTGCCGGAGCAGATCACCCTCACCGCCACGCCGACGGGCGGCACGACGGGTGATCCCATCCCAGTGGTCGGATCGATCAACGACAACGACGACGCTCCGGGATACACGATCACCACGAACAGCCCGGTCACCGAGGCCAACGGCGCCAAGGCGACCGTCACGGCCAGACTCGACGCGCCGTCCGGCCTGCCGGTGGCGGTCACGCTGACCACCACGAACGGTACCGCCATCGCGGGTGCGGACTTCACCGCTCCGGTCGACGACGGCGACACGCTGGAGGTGGTCGAGAATCGGATCGTCATCGATGCCGGTAAGACGTCGGCTACCAAGGACATCGCGATCGGCAAGGACGACACCCGCGACTCGGCCGAGGCGGAGAACTTCACGGTGAACGCCACCGCCACCAACACGGCGGCTCCGGCCAACACCTCGACTCAGGTGACCATCAACGACATCGACCCGCTTCCCAAGGTCACCGTGGACGACTCCGTCCTGGACTCCGGTGATGAGGGCGGAAGCTTCGAGCTGCCGCTCACCCTGGACCGGCGGTCCGACAAGGCGGTCACGGTTCGCTGGGACGCCACGCCTCCCTCTGAGAAGGTGGAGGAACACGAGGCTGCCACGCAGGGAACCGACTTCGCCTACCCGGCTTCGACCCAGCGGACGGTCACGATCGCGGCCGGCACGCTGGAGCAGGCCGCGACCATCTCCCTCACCGACGACTCGCTGAACGAGGCGACCGAGGACTTCGGCATTCAGCTCGCGAACCCGACCAACTCCGAGCTCGGCACCCCTTCCAAGATCGATGTCTCGATCGAGGACGACGACGCCACGCAGCCCGAGGTCAGCATCGACACCGGCTCGCTCACCGTCGACGAGGGCAATTCCGGGCGCGCCAGCCGGACCATCACCGCGAAGCTGGACGCTGCCTCCGGCCGTACCGTCCGGGTCGGTTGGACAGCCGCCGCCGCGGGCACCGACATCACCGACGCCACGCCGTACAAGGACTTCACGCCGAAGACCGGCACGCTGACCTTCCCGGCCGGCACGACCACGCAGACCTTCCAGGTCGACGTCACCGGCGATGTCATCGACGAGGGCGACGGCGAGGCCTTCCAGGTCAGCTTCGACGACGCGGTCGGCGCCACCACCGCCGGCCCGGCCGAGATCTCCATCCGGGACGACGACGACCGGCCGCGTGTCACGTTCGACGACGCCGCGCTGCCGGAGGGCAACCTCACCTCGGCTGTGCTGCTGCCGGTCAAGCTCAGCAACCCGAGCAACCACACGCTCGTCTTCGAACTCGCCGACGCGGCGACCGGTACCGCGCAGAGCGGCGAGGACGCCGTCGGCGGTGACGACTACACGCTGGCCAGCGGACGCGTCACCATCCGGGCCGAGGCCACGTCCGGCTCCGGTGTGCTGCTGCTCAACGGTGACGACATCAACGAGCGGGACGAGACCGTGAACCTGGCGGTCGCTCCGGACACTGACAGCGACGACTACCTGGCGTCCGCCTCGCCCGACACCGCGACGCTGACCATCGAGGACGAGGACAAGGCGCCGACGTTCGAGGTCAACGACGTGACCGCGGAGGAGGGCGAGCTGGCCTCGGTGACCGGCACCATCACCGGTGTCTCGGACCAGGCACTGACCGCCAGCGTCACCTTCACCGGCGCTTCGGTGAAGGGTGTCAAGGCTGCCGACTCGGCAGACTTCACCAACCCGGGCACGCAGACCGTCACTGTCGACCCGGGAACCGAGCCCGGAACTGTCATTCCGATCACCGACGTGATGATCACGGATGACGAGGTCAACGAGCCGAACGAAACGATCCGGGTCACCGGCACGACGCTCGGCAACTTCGGCACGGTCCTGGAAGGCGCCATCACGATCGCGGCCAGCGACGGTGGCAAGCCGACCGAGCCGACCGAGCCGGAGGCGCCGGGTGCGCCCAGCATCTCCACGCCGGCTGCCGCGATCGCCGGTGTGGGCAACGCGACGATCGCCGGCCGGGCCGCGGCCAACGCCACTGTCGACCTGTGGGGCAAGCCGTTCGGCGCGCCGGGCGAGCCCACGAAGATCAAGTCCGTCCAGGCGAACGCGACCGGGAACTACTCGTTCACGCACCGGATCACTCAGGGCTTCATCTTCCAGACCGGGGTCGGCGAACTGATCTCGAAGGAGCTCGCGGTCCGTGTCAAGCAGAACCCGGTCTTCACGCTGACGTCGCCGAGCAAGGGTTCCTTCACCGTCACGGTCACCGGTAACCCGAAGGCCGCCGGGCAGGGCATCCTGGTCCAGAGCTACGTCAGTGGCGCCTGGAAGACGGTCTACAAGGGCAAGACCGGCAGCAACGGGGTCTACACGCGGACCGTCAAGCTGGCCAGCGGCAAGGCCCTGACGATGCGGGGATTCGTCGCCGGTGACACCGGGGTTGGCCTGCTGGGTAGCTACAGCACCACCAAGAAGGTCACTGTGAAGTAAGCAAGCCCTGTGAGGTAAGCAAGCGCTTCGAGCAAGGGGCGGGGGCGGCCGGTCGGCCGCCCCCGCTTTACTCTGTCGTCACCCTGTCGTCAGTCCACTTCCACGACGGCCTGGGCGAACTGGGCCGAGTAGAGCCGGGCGTACGCCCCGTCGGCCTCGATCAGGTCGTCGTGAGTGCCCTGCTCGACGATGCTGCCGTTCTCCATCACCAGGATCACGTCGGCGTCGCGGATCGTGGAGAGCCGGTGCGCGATGACGAAGCTGGTCCGGCCGGTCCGCAGCGTGTTCATGGCCCGCTGGATCAGAACCTCGGTGCGCGTGTCCACCGAGCTGGTGGCCTCGTCGAGGATCAGGATGCTCGGTTCGGCGAGGAACGCCCGGGCGATGGTGATGAGCTGTTTCTGGCCGGCGCTGACGTTCGCGCCCTCCTCGTCGATCTTCGTGTCGTAGCCCTCGGGGAGCGTGCGCACGAAGCCGTCGACGTGGGCTGCCTCGGCCGCCCGCACGATCGCCGCAGTCTCCGGGCTGTCGGCCCCGGTTTTGAAGTCAGGGCCGGTTTTGAAGTCAGGCCCGGTCTTGAAATCAGGGCCGGTCTTGAAATCAGGGCCGATCGTGAAGTCAGCGCCGTAGGCCAGGTTCTCGGCGATCGTGCCGCCGAAGAGCCAGGTGTCCTGGAGGACCATGCCGATCTGCTCGCGCAGCTGCTCGCGGGGCATCGTGGCGATGTCCACGCCGTCCAGCGTGATCCGCCCGCCGGTCACCTCGTAGAAGCGCATCAGCAAGTTGACCAGGGTGGTCTTGCCGGCGCCGGTCGGGCCGACGATCGCCACGGTCTGGCCGGGCTCGACCGAGAGCGAGAGGTTCTCGATCAGCGGCTTGTCCGGCAGGTAGCGGAACGAGACGTTCTCGAAGGTGATCCGCCCCCGGACCTTGCCGTTCTCCGAGACCGGCATCGCCGCGGGCGCCGGGTCGGGGCTCTGCTCCGGCGCGTCGAGCAGGGCGAACACCCGCTCGGCCGAGGCCACGCCGGACTGCACCAGGTTCGCCATGCTGGCCACCTGGGTGAGCGGCTGGCTGAACTGCCGGGAGTACTGGATGAACGCCTGCACCTCGCCGAGCGACAGGGTGCCGGATGCGACACGCAGACCGCCGACGACCGCGACCAGGACATAGTTGACGTTCGAGATGAACATCATCGTGGGCTGAATCAGTCCGGAGATGAACTGAGCCCGGAAGCTCGACGCGTACAGATGGTCGTTGTGCTCGCGGAAGGTCTCCGCGGCTTCCTTCTGCCGGCCGAAGACCTTGACCAGCGTGTGCCCGGTGAACATCTCCTCGATGTGGCCGTTGAGCCGGCCGGTGGTCTTCCACTGTGCGACGAACTGCGGCTGGGACCGCTTGCCGATCATCGTGGTGAGCCAGATCGACACCGGCACCGTGACCAGCGCGATCAGCGCCAGCAGCGGGGAGATCCAGAACATCACCCCGAGTACGCCGACAATCATCAGCAGAGCCGTGACGAGCTGCGCGAACGTCTGCTGGAGGGTCTGCGCGATGTTGTCGGTGTCGTTGGTGGCCCGGCTCAGCACCTCACCGCGCGGCTGCTGGTCGAAATAGGAGAGCGGCAGCCGCGCCAGCTTCGCCTCCACCTGGTTGCGCAGGTCGAGGACGGCGGTCTGCACGACCCGGGCGGTGAGCCTTCCCTGGAGGACGCCGAACACCCAGGCGAACACGTAGACGACCGCCACCCAGGCCAGCACGTGCGACAACTGGGTGAAGTCGATGCCCTGCCCGGGTACGGCGTCCGAGCCGGCGAGGACGTCAGCCAGGCCACTGTTGCCGGTACCACTGTTGCCGGTACCACTGTTGCCGGTACCACTGTTGCCGGTGCCACTGTTGCCGCTGGCGCGCAGTCCGGCGATTGCCTCCTCCTTGGTGACACCGGCCGGGAACATCCGGCCGATCACACCGTTGAAGATCACATCGGTGGCGTGGCCGAGCAGGTACGGACCGAGCACCGAGAGGGTCACGCTGGCGATCCCGAAGGCGAGCACCGCGCCGACCAGGGCTCGCTGGGGTTTCAGCAGGCCGAGCAGGCGCTTCGTGGAGCCTTTGAAATCCTGAAGCTTCTCCGGCGGTCCACCCGCCATCATCATCCGGGCGGCCGGCGGGCCGCCCATGGGGCGCGGTTGCGGGCGGTTCTCCGCACTATTCGGGGCTGTTCTGTCCGGGGCTGTCATCGGGTGACCGCCTCCTTCTCGGTGAGCTGTGAGAGGACGATCTCGCGGTACGTCGGGTTGCTCTCCATGAGCTCGTCGTGCGTCCCGGTGCCGACCACCTTGCCGTCGTCCAGCACGATGATCCGGTCCGCGTCGCGGATCGTGCTGACCCGCTGCGCCACGATGACGACGGTCGCCTGCTGTCCCCCAGTCATGTCCCGGTCACCGGTCAAGTCCCGGCCACCGGTCAAGTCCCGGTCACCCAAGTCCCCGCCGGTCAAGTTCCGGCCGGCGGTGAGGTGCTCGGTGAGTGCGGACCTCAGCGCCGCGTCCGTGGCGTAGTCCAGTGCGGAGAACGAGTCGTCGAAGAGGTAGATCTCGGGCCGGTGCACCAGCGTGCGGGCGATCGCGAGCCGCTGCCGCTGGCCGCCGGAGACGTTCGTGCCGCCCTGCGCGATCGGGGCGTCCAGCCGGCCCTCCATCGCCTCGACGAAGTCCTTCGCCTGGGCGATCTCCAGGGCCTTCCAGAGTTCCTCGTCGGTGGCGTCCGGGTTGCCGTAACGCAGGTTGGACGCGATCGTGCCGGTGAACAGGTAGGGCCGCTGCGGGACCAGGCCGATCGTGCGGGCCAGGAGGTCCGGGTTCAGTTCGCGGACGTCCACACCGTCGACCAGGACCGCTCCGCTCGTCGCGTCGAAGAGCCGCGGGACGAGGTTGAGCAGGGTGGTCTTGCCGCTGCCAGTGCTGCCGATGATCGCTGTCACCTCACCGGGGCGCGCTATCAGACGTACCCCCGAAAGCACTGCGGCCTCAGCCCCCGGATAGCGGAAGTCGACGTCCCGGAGCTCGAGTTCGCCGTGTCGCGGCAGCGTGGTGATCCCGGTACCCGATGGACCTGTGGCGGGCGGCGTCACGCTGGTCTCGGTGTCCACCACCTCCTTGATGCGCTCGGCGCAGACCTCGGCGCGCGGGATCATCATCAACATAAAAGTGGCCATCATGATCGACATGAGAATCTGCATGAGGTAGCTGATGAACGCGGTCAGCTCGCCGATCTGCATGCCGCCGGAGTCGATCCGGTGGCCGCCGAACCAGACCACCGCGACGCTGGAGATGTTCACGATCAGCATGACCGTCGGGAACATCAGCGCCATGATCCGGCCGACCCGGAGCGAGACGTCGGTCAGTTCGTCGTTCGCGACGCCGTACCGTTCCCGCTCGTGGTCGTCCCGGACGAACGCCCGGATCACCCGGATGCCGGTGATCTGCTCGCGCATCACCTTGTTGACCCGGTCGAGCCGCACCTGCATGAGCCGGAACAGCGGGCGCATCCGCGCGATGATCAGGCCGACCACCGTGATCAGAATCGGTACGATCACCAGCAGCAGCGAGGAGAGCGGGACGTCCTCGCGCAGCGCCAGCACGATGCCGCCGACACACATGATCGGCGCCGACACCATGAGCGTGAACGTGAGCAGCACCAGCATCTGGATCTGCTGCACGTCGTTGGTGGTCCGGGTGATCAGCGAGGGCGCGCCGAACTGCCCGACCTCACGGGCGGAGAAGGTCTGGACCCGCTCGAAGATCGTGGCGCGCAGGTCCCGGCCGACGGCCATCGCGGTGCGCGCGCCGAAGTACACGGCCACCGCCTGCGCGGCGATCTGCAGCACGGTGATGCCGAGCATGCCGCCGCCGATCCGCAGCACGTAGCCGGTGTCGCCCTTGACCACACCGTTGTCGATGATGTCGGCGTTGAGCGCGGGCAGGTAGAGCGTCGCCAGCGTCTGCAGGAACTGGAAGAGCACCACGAGGGCGATCGCAGTTCGGTACGGACGCAGGTGGACGCGAAGTAGTTTGATCAGCACGTCGCCTGATCCCCCCGGTCCGTTTCGGTGTTCTGGTTTTCGGTTCTGCCGGTATCGCTGTCGGTTTTCTCGGTAGTGCTGTCGCTACTGCCGCTGATCAAGATGCCGTCCAGCAGTAGCTCGGCCAGTTCCTCGCCGTGGAACACGCCCGGCTCGCCGAACGGTCCGAACGCGTCGGCGCCGCAGTGGAGCAGGAGTATCCGGGCTGCTCGATCGGGAGAGACGCGGAGGCGGGCGGCGTCCGGCGTGAAGATCTCGGTGACCGCGGCGTGGAGTTTCTGCCGGGACGACATCATCCGCTGTTGAGCGTCCTGATCGGGGCCGCTGGGTTTACCTGTGCTGGGTCTACCTGTGCTGGGCTTGCCTGTGCTGGGCTTGCCTGTGCTGGGCTTGCCTGTGCTGGGTTTACCTGTGCTGGTCTCCGCGGGGCTGAAGATCAGTTTGCGGGCGGCGCTCATCAGGTGAGCGTGCTCGGTGAACCTGGCATGAATCAGCTCGGCGGTGCGGGCCACCCTGTCTCGCAGGTCGGTGGCAGGATCGATGGCGGCGAGTGCGTCGAGCGTGTACTGCGGGTCCAGCGCCTTGATCACTGAGCAGATCACGAGCTGGCTCTTGCTCTCGAAGACGCCGAAGATCGTGCCCTCGGCGACGCCGGCGGCATGGGCGATCTGGCGGGTGCTGACGTCCAGGCCGTGTTCGTGCAGGAGAGGGATGGTCGCTGCGATGAGAGCAGCCCGGCGCTCTTCGGGGGCCATCGCGGGGACGCGCCTGCGCCGGTTCTCGGGGCCCGCTGTGTTTTCCCGGCCTGCTGTGTTTTCCCGGCCTGCCGTGTTCTCCGGTCCCGTTGTGTTTTCCGGGCCCGGTGTGTCGTTGGTGCCGGGCGTGCTCTGCATGTTCGCCACTGTAATGAGCGAGTACTCACTCATCCACTGAGTTTTGTCATGGGCGTGCCGTCGAACCGGATCGGGCGAAGTGGCGTATCTAGAAATTGTGAGCAACGAAAAGCCGTACCGGCGGGTTGTCAGGCACCTGACCACCGGTTTCGCAGCAGTCCTGGTTTTCCTGGCACTCATCGTGCCCGATCAGATCTTCCGGCTACCGCCGGGAAATTCGGTTTTCACTGCTCTCCTGCGCGTCCCGATCGAGGCGCTGATCGCCGGGGCGATCCTGCTCCTGCTTCCGGAGCGGGGGCGACTCGGCCGGGTCCGGCGACCTCTCGCCGCTACCCTCGGCGTGCTGCTCGGTCTGCTCACCGTCGTGAAACTGATCGACATCGGGTTCTTCGCCGTTCTCGCCCGTCGCTTCGACCCGGCCCTCGACTGGATTCTGCTCGACGACGGCTTCAACTTCCTGACCGATTCGGTCGGCAAGCCCGCTGCCATCGGCGCGGCCGCCGGCGCCGTCGTCGTCGCGGTCGTCCTGGTCGCCGGGATGACGTGGGCCGTCCTGCGGCTGAACAGCGTTCTGGGTGTCAGGGCTCTGGGTGTCAACGTTCTGGGTGTCAACGTTCTGGGTGTCAACGTTCTGGGCGTCAACGGTGCCGGGCGGCGGCGTACCTGGGCGCTGCGGGGGCTCGGCGCGGTGACCGCCGCCTGGGTTGCCCTCGCGGCGCTCGGCACCCAGCTCATCGGCGGCATTCCGGTCGCGTCGCACACCGCTGCCGAACTCGCCGCGCACACCGCTCTGGCGCTGCCGAACGACCTGCGTGACCGGAAACGGTTCGCCGAGGAGGTCCAGGTCGACGCGTACCGGGATCGGCCCGCCGACCAGTTGCTCACCGGTCTGCGGGACAAGGACGTGATCATCTCGTTCGTGGAGAGCTACGGGCGGGACGCGCTGGAGAACCCGCAGTTCAACGGCGCGGTGCTGGACAGCCTCACGGCGAACAGCGCTCGGCTCGCCGAGGCCGGCTTCGGGGCGCGCAGCGGATTCCTCACCTCGTCCACGGCGGGCGGCGGCAGCTGGCTGGCGCACGCCACGTTCCTGTCCGGGCTCTGGATCGACAACGAACAGCGGTACCGCAGTCTGGTCTCCTCCGACCGGCTCACGCTGACCGAGGCGTTCGGGAAGTCGGGGCACCGCACGGTGGGTGTCCAGCCGGGCATCACGTTCGCGTGGCCGGAAGGGCAGTTCTACGGGTACGACCACATCTACGACTCGCACACGCTGGGCTACAACGGGCCGGCCTTCAGCTGGTCCACGATGCCTGATCAGTACGTGATGTCGGCCTTCCAGAAGCTGGAGTACGCAGGGCGGGATAAAGCAGGGCGGGATAAAACAGGGCGGGATCGGGGCGCGGGCGGGCTGCTTGCGGAGATCACGCTGACCTCGAGTCACACCCCGTGGGCGCCGGTGCCCAGCATGGTCGACTGGGACGCGGTCGGCGACGGCAGCGTGTACGGCCCGATGGTCGCGAGCGCCGAGTCACCGCAGAACCTGTGGAAGCAGAGCGATCGGGTCAAGAGTGAATACGCCCGTTCGGTCGGGTACTCGCTGGACAGCCTGCTCGGTTTCGTCACCCGGTACGCCGACGACGACCTGGTGATGGTCTTTCTCGGCGACCACCAGCCGGCGCCGGTCGTGGTCGGTCAGAACGCCACCCATGACGTGCCGATCACGATCGTCGCCAAGGATCCGAAGGTCTTCGATCGGATCGCTTCGTGGGGCTGGAGTGAAGGGTTGAAGCCGGCCGCGGATGCTCCGGTGTGGCGGATGGACACCTTCCGGGATCGGTTCCTCGCGGCCTACGGGCCGGAGGGGGATCCGCACTGACCCTTCCTGCAGGGCGGTCGGTTGGCAGGGCGGTCGGTTAGCAGGGCGGTCGGTTGGCAGGGCGGTCGGTTGGCAGGGCGGTCGGTTAGCAGGGCAGCCAGTAGGCAGGGCGGTCAGTCGGCGATTTCGATGACCTGGCCGGCCGGCAGGCGGGGTGTGCGGGGCGGCGCCGAGTGTGCCGGGTCCAGGCTGCCGAGCCGGAGCGCGAGGAACGGGTAGCCCACGTCACCGAGCATCCTCCGCAGGGCGAACCGGGTGGACGGGATCTCCACGGGTCCGCTGAGCGGCAGCAGGCTCACCGCCTGCTCGGCGGAGGTCAGCCACAACCGGCTCAGCGCCTCGCCACCGCGCAGCCAGTCGACGGCGTCGTCACCCGTACCGTAAAGAACTCCGTATGTTGCTCCTCGGTCGTGCCCATCGCCTGCCGGAAGCGTGCCCCGGGCCTGGAAGTCGCGCTCAGCGACGGTGGTCAGGGGCAGCTCCTCGGGCAGCGCGGAGGCCGGGATGCCGGTGTCGCCCGTGCGCTCGCCGCCGACCCACGTCGCCATCTCGGCGCGCAGCCGGTCGTCGGTGTCCTGAGCCTTCTGCGCGTGCTCGACGGCCACCGCGAGTTCCAGAACCTGGTCCCGGTCGAGAACGTGCAGGCGTGCGCCGGCCTCCTCGGCTGCCTTCACGAGGAACGCCAGCGTGCTCTCCGGGATCGCGTCGTCGGTGACCGTGCGCCGGTCGGTGCGCCGGACCTGCAGCATCTGGAAGTGCCGGGTGGCCTCGGGGCGGATCGCCTCCCGGTCGGTCGGCCGGATCACCGCGAGGGGCCGGTCTCCCGGGGCTTCCGGGCTGTCCGGGCTGTCCGGGCTCTCGGGGCGGGTCACCTCGTAGCGCCAGCCCTCGGCGTCGAGCGCCACCTGGGCGTGATGCAGGGCCGTGCCGCAGCTGAGCAGCAGCATCCTGCCCTCCGGGTCTTGCTCGGTGAGCTGCCGCTCGGCGACACCGAACAGCTCCAGCTGACCGTCACGCACCACCCAGCGCCACGGCTGCGTGTTGTGGATCGAGGGCGCGAACCGGGCGGCGTCCGCAGCCTGCACCAGAGCTTTCTTGACCTCTTCCGCGTTGCTCATGACCCCAGTATTCCCGGAACCAGGGCCTCCTAGTACGGCCTTGCGACCCTACCCGTGCCGGTTGGGGCGGGCTCGTGCTCCGTTCCTTCCTCCCGGTTCTTTAGCCTGCCCGGTTCTTTGCTTTGCCCGGTTCTTTACTCTGCTCAGGTGTTCTCTATTGATCTCGGCGACGGTGCTCAGCTGCGTCCGCTCGAACCCTGGCAGGCCGAAGAGTTCCTCGCGCACATGGACCGGGCCCGGGAGCTGGTCGACCCGTGGATTCCGTGGGCAAGCATCAGCACCGATCTCGCGACAGCGACAGCGACCCTGCAGCGCTATGCCGACAAGCAGGCCGCCGACACCGGGCGGCTGTTCGGGATCTGGCAGGAGGGCGGGCTCGGGCCGGCCGGGATCGGGCCGGGCGGGCTCGAGCCGGAGGGCGGGCTCGGGCCGGGTGGGCTTGGGAGGGAGAGCACGCTTGTCGGGGGCACGATGTTCGTGGCTTTTGACGCCGCGTCGGGCAACTGTGAGATCGGCTGCTGGCTGGAGCCGGCCGGCACTGGTCGTGGACTGATCACCAAGGCGGTCCGGGTGCTCATCGACTGGGCGTTCCGGACGCGCGGGATGCAGCGGGTGGAGTGGCACTGCGATCCGCGGAACGGGGCCAGTTCCAATGTTGCCCGGCGGCTCGGGATGACTCTCGAGGGGACGCTGCGTTCCGCGTACCCATGGAAAGGCACCCGCCGAGACACCGAGATCTGGGCCGTCCTTGCTGGTGACTGGGTTTCGGGGCAGTTGAGCGTCTCCGGGCAGTTGAGCGTCTCCGGGCAGTTGAGCGTCTCCGAGCAGTTGAGCGTCTCCGAGTAGTTGCGCTTGATCATGTTGTCTGAGCCGTCCCGCACTTGTCGCCGGGAAGACGGGCGGGATGTGCCGCTGCTGCTGTGGCGTTTCCCGCGGCCGCTGCTTGCGGTGTCCACGGCGGTTCTCGGTGGCGGGGTCGGGCCGCGGGAGTGGCTGATCAACGCGAGCGTGCCCATGTCGTACTCCCGGAGTGACCCGGACGCGCATCTCCGTGAGCTTGCCGCTCAGCTCGGTCTCGCCGGGCCCGGGGTTGGGCTGATGACCGGCGTGGACGTCGGTGACGTGGTGTCCGCCCGTGCCGGTGTTCTTGGACGTGCCAGTGTTCCGGGACGTGGGGATGTTGGACGGGACGATGTGGTTCAGGTCTGGGCCACGGTGGGGTTGGGAGCTCCGATCGCGGCCGCTGATCCGGACGCGGCGGGCTTCGAGCATCCTGCCCCGGGGACCGTCAACATCGTGGTCTGGGTGCCGCAGCGGCTCGCGGACGGCGCCCTGATCAACGCGGTGGCCACCGCTACCGAGGCGAAAGCGCAGGCGATCGCCGAACTGGGTCTTGCCGCGACCGGGACGGCTACCGATGCGGTCGTTGTGCTCTGTCCGCTGGACGGAACGGTCGCGCCCTACGGTGGTCCGCGCTCACTGTGGGGTGCGCCGATGGCCCGGGCGGTGCATCAGGCGGTCCTCGACGGCGGCGCGGCGAATTTGGCGACCGGCCGGTCATGGTCTGATCGGTCGGGGGTCTGATCGGTCGGGGATCTGGTCGGCTGGGGTCTGGTCGGCTGGGGTCTGGTCGGCCGGGGGTTGGGCAAGTCGGGTTGCAGGTGGCGCGCCGCTGGTCAGGGCTTGAAGACTCCGCTGTCCGTGAGGATCCGCTGCGCCGCTCCCTCACGTAAGTAGTCGACGAAGAGTGCCGCATTCGTCGGATCCGCGGACTTCTCCAGCACAGCGACGCCCAGGCGGCCGCCGGCGAAGATCTCCGGCTCACCGTGGACGGCTACCTCGCCCAGCGTCCGAGGGTCATCCGTGGCGATGACGTCCACCGGCTCGCCGCCGGCTGCCTGCCCGGTCAGGCTTGCGCTTTCGCCGTACGACAGGAGTACCTCTACCTGGGGATTCCGGGCCTGGAAATCCTCGCGGATCGTGGTGAACGCCTCGGTCAGAGAGGTGGAAGCGAGCACTCTGATCCGGCCGGCTGCTTCCGGCGCGAGGCTGGTGGCCGGAGTGCTGTTCGCGCTGCCTCCGTCAGCATTGCGGCCGTCGGCTCCATCCCCGGTGGGTGTCGTCGCGCACCCGGCGAGGACGAGAGCGGTGAGGAAGATGAGCAATCTGGGCATTTTCACCCTGGCACCTCCTGTCTGCAGGAGTCTGCCGGTCGCGTCCTGTTTTTGGTGCCGCCTCCGGCTGTTTTCATGGCGGCTGACTCTTTTGGTGGCTGGTCGTGTGTTAGCTGGATCGTTTGGTGGCTGGGTCGTGTGGTGGCTGGGCCTTTGGTGACTAGGCCGCTTGGTGACTAGGCCGCTTGGTGACTGGGTCGTGTGGTGGCTGGGCCGTTTGGTGGCTCGTCTCCTGATGAGTTGTCGCTCCGGCAGGGGGCTCCTGAGCGGGTGACGAAACGGCACAAAGCACTCCCCGTCAGGGCGTTGCGCACGTCACTCGTACCCCGCATGCTGGGGGCGTGCCAGAACGCATCGCCGAAGTTACCGCCCTGCTTGCCGAGGTGCTGGCACCACGCGCCCCGCTCACCGTGATCGTCGACGGTGGTGATCCTGGCGCGGCGGCCGCGTTCGCCTCGCGTCTTGCCGCGGCGTTCCCGTCCTCCTCGCGCGCCTGGAGCATCGACGCGGTGCTGGGCCTGACCGGCCCCGGCGGGGGTGCTTCGGACTCGGCGCTCAACGTGCTGGAGCCGGCGACCGACCGTGTCCTCGTCTTCCTCCGGGGCGGACCCCGGCACCGGTTCGCCGAGGGCAACGGCGAGCGGCGGGCCCAGGTGGTGATCGACCACCGCGACCCGGAATGGCCGGTCATCCGGCAGATCGATCCGGACCTCGCCGAACCCGACCAGTGGTACCTCTCCGAGAGCCGGGCCTTCTTCGCCGCCAGGGCCGCCGATTGGGACAGCAAGTTCGGCGCTGACATGCCGCGGTACGCGGAAGCCATCCGCCTGGCCGGAGTCCGCGCCGGTCACGTCGTCCTCGACATCGGGTGTGGTACCGGCCGCGCGCTGCCCGCGCTCGCTGCCGCCGCCGGCCCGACCGGCCGGGTGGTCGGCCTCGACTTCACTCCCGACATGCTGGATGCCGCCCGCAAAGCCGGCCGGGACGAGTGCGCCACCCTGCTCCTCGGCGACGCACGCCGCCTGCCCGTCGCCGATGCGGCAGCCGACGTGCTCTTCGCGGCGGGTCTGGTCCACCATCTTCCCGACCCTGAGGCGGGCCTCGCCGAACTGGCCCGTGTCACCCGGCCCGGCGGCACGCTGGTGATCTTCCATCCGACTGGCCGCGCGCAACTGGCGGCCCGGCACGGCCGGACACTGCGCCCGGGCGAGCCGATGAGCAGTGAGCGGCTCGGTCCCCTGCTCGATGGGTCGGGGTGGGCGCTGCAGAGCTATGAGGATGTCCCGGATCGGTTCCTGGCTCTCGCCACCCGCTGTTCCTGAGTTTCGCCGGAGCCTGTGCTCTGCAGTTGGTGCTCTGCAACTGGTGCTCTGCAACTGGTGCTGTTCGACTGGTGCTGTTCGGCTGGTGCTGTTCGGCCCGTGCTTCCGGCTGGAGCTGTCTTCTCGCTACCCCACTGCCGGGTGGCTGCTTGAGTTGGGCGATTTGGGCGACGGTTCAGGTTCTGCGGAAGGGGGCGTAACGCGGCTTTGAGCGTACGGGATTGTCGTACGTGTGTTCGAAGATGGCTGGCATGAAGGAGTTCTTGAGTCAGTTGACCACTGCGGCCGCGGAGTGCGGCGCCGCGCCGATGTGGCCGCTGTCGGAGGATGAGCTCCTCGCGTTCCTGGATGCGGTTCACAGTGCCGAGCAGTTGCTGCGAGCAGCCAAGGCACATGCGGTTCGCGAGATCGAGGGCCGCGGGATACCCGCCACTCAGCAGGCGCCCACGTCGGCCGCGTGGTTGCGGAATCGATTGCGGATCAGCGCGGGTGCGGCCGCCGGCCTGCTCCGGCAGGCTCGGCTGCTCGATGCTGACCCGGCATTGAACGAGGCGCTCACCGGCGGCCGGGTGAACACCGATCAGCTGGACGTCATCGCCCGCGTGCTCAAGACCTTGCCGACGGGTTTGGACGCGCCGACCCGCGCCGAGGCCACCTCGACTTTGATCGAGTGGGCGCCCGATCTGGATCCGGTCCAGCTGGGCTATGCCGGTCGGCGGATTCTCGAGCATGTGGCCCCTGAGGTGGTGGACGCGGCAGATGAAGCCGCGTTGCGCAAGGCCGAGCGCGATGCGTACGAGCAGCGGTTCCTCACGTTGAGTCCGCTCGGTGACGGCCGGGTTCGGGTGCGCGGCATGCTCGATGCGGAAGCCGCCGCTGTCGTCACCGCGGCTATCGATCCGCTCTGCCGACCGGACGGAGCCGCTACCGAGCTCGCGGAGAGCGGCACGGCGCGGACTCCTGGGCAGCGGCGCGCCGACGCCCTGACCGATGTGTGCCGGCTGGTCCTCGCCGGCGGCGAGCTTCCCGCCAATGGCGGGGACCGCCCCCAAATGGTCGTGACCGTCGGATTCGATGCGCTGAAGCAGCGGCTTGCCGGCGGCGACTGCGACACCGGCGAGCCGCTCTCCCCGGCGACGGTGCGGAAGCTGGCGTGCGACGCCATGGTTCTGCCATTGGTTCTCGGCGGAGCCGGTCAGGTGCTCGACGCAGGTCGCAACCGCCGCCTGGTGACCGGGCCGCTACGTCGCGCGCTGGTTGCCCGGGACCGAGGCTGCACGTTCCCCGGCTGCGACAGGCCCGCCCGCTGGTGCGAAGCCCATCACGTGGTTCCGTGGTTCGAGGGCGGCCCCACCTCGCTGGACAACCTGGCGTTGCTCTGCGCGCATCACCATCACGCCATTCACGGCGATCTTCACGGCGATCTTCACGGCGGTGTTCACGGCGCTGCTCACGGCGGTGTTCACTGCGACGGTGTTCCCAGCCAGAGTGGCTGGCAGGTGGCGATGGGACCGGACGGCCATCCGGAGTACCGGCCGCCGGCATGGGTTGATCCCGAACGAGCGCCGAGAACCAATCCGTACCATCGGCGGAACTGAGGGGTTCCGGCATAGTCCGTGTCCGCACATCAGCACATAGAGATGGATGCGATAAAGCGCCAGCCGGATTCGAGCACTCGTGTCCCAGGGTTCCGCTCGGGCGTAACCGGCGAGGAACGGGATGGTCCGGTTCGTCCTCGATGCGCCGGAACAACGCCGGGGAGACGAAATCCATCAGCGGATCGCCGTAGAGGTAGCGCTCGCCGTCGACTATGCCGACGAACGAGCCGGGCCGTGCGCTGTTCGCTGAGAGGGGCAGGCCGGTCGGCGAGTCCTCCGGCGCGACCAGCACATTGCCGTCCCAGAGGTCGAAGTGCAGCAAAGTGGGGCGAGTGACCGTGGACAGCACGTCGTGGTGCCGGCGCACTACTCCGTCGAGCGGCGGAGCGGCACGTTCCAGAAGTCTGTCCGCGCGCAGCGACTCAATCATCGCGTCGAAGGCGGTTGGCCAGTCCGTGCCGGCGGCTCGATCACCGGTGTAACCGAAGTGGGTTCCGGTGATGGTGTGCACTGAGCCCAAGTGCGCGTACGGCCTGAGTGCGCGTACGGCCTGAGTGCGCGTACGGCCTGAGTGCGCGCCGCCCGAGTGCACTCCCAGCCCAAGTGCGCGCCGCCCGAGTGCACTCCCAGCCCAAGTGCGCGCCAGCCCGGGCGAGCGGCTGGGTCGAGTGCGGATCGTGCGTAAGCTTCACCGCGCGTTGAAGCCACTATCGGGCCCGGTGGGTGTACCGCCCAAAGTGCGCGACGGGCCCCGAAGCGCGCAGTGACCCGAAAACGGGCATCGAGCCGAAGGTGCGCAAGGAGCCTTAAAGCGGGCTGCGGCGTGTGCGCCACCACGGTTGGGACTGTCGCCGAAGCGGGAACGGCGTGCGAGGCTGCATAGGGTTGGAAGAGAGCTGGGAGCAGCCGTGGGAATGGTCAAAGTCGTGGGTCTCGTGCTGCATCCGCGCCGTGACTGTGGTTCGGCGGTCGACGCCATCGTGAACTGGGCGGCCGAGCGGGGTGTCACCGTGCTCGGGCTGCCGGAGGAGATCACCCGGATCGCGTGCAGCGCGGTACCGGTGCCGGCTGAGGAGATGGTGGAGCGGGCCGGCCTGCTGGTCAGTCTCGGCGGCGACGGGACCATGCTGCGGACGATGCGACTCGTCGAGGGCCGTAAGACTCCGGTGCTCGGTGTCAACGTCGGGCGGCTCGGATTCCTCGCCGAAGTGGATCTGCCGGACCTGGGTGACGCGTTGTCGTCGATCGACGAGCATCGGTACACCGTGGAGTCGCGCACCGCAGTGCGGACCACGCTGCCGGACGGTCGCGAGGTGTCCGCGTTCAACGATGTCGCTCTCGTCCGCGTGCCGGGGCACGGACTCGCGGCGGTCGGGATCCGGGTGGAGGGCCGTGGATTCGTCAACTACGCGGCGGACGCGGTGATCGTCTCCACGCCGACCGGCTCGACCGCGTACAGCTTCTCGGCCGGCGGCCCGATCGTCTCCCCGAACGTGGAGGCTCTGATCGTCAGCGCGGCCGCTGCGCACTCGTCGTTCAACCGTTCCCTCGTGCTCGACACCTCCGAACACCTCGCCCTCGACGTGCTGCCGACCAGCGGCCGTCTCGCGATCGAGGTGGACGGCATCATCGAGGGGTACGCGGAGCCCGGGACACGCCTGGAGATTCGTCCGGTGCCCGGCGCGGCCCAGGTGATCCGATTCGGGCGTACCTCGTTCTACGAGCGGGCGCGTCGCAAGCTGCGGGTCGAGGGCAGCGCTCAGGTCGGCGCGCCGGACCAGGGCGACGCGGTGGTCGTGGACAGCTTCGAGCTGCAGCGATACGAGGTGATCCTCGGTGGCGAGGTCGCCGGAGTGCTGCACTATCGACGTCACGGCGACCGGGTCGAGCTGTTGCACACCGAGGTCGACCAGGTTTTTTCCGGTCGCGGGCTGGCCGGTCGTCTGGCCTCCGCCGCGTTGAAGGATGCCCGGGCGCGGTCGACTCCGGTCGTCGTCACGTGTCCGTTCGTGGCCTCTTACCTGGAACGCCACCCGGAACTCGCCGGCACCCCGGCAGGCGGCACCTCGGAGACCGGCACCTCGGAGACCGATACCGCTGGTCCGGGCTCGTAGCGCCGACAAGGCCGATTCACCGAACCAGCCGACACCGAACCCGAGCCGACACCGTAGAAACTCCCGGACTCACCCAGAGCTGAGGTACTGAAACATGGGCCAGCCCGCGATCCTCACCGTCGACGACGACCCCTCGGTCTCCCGTGCCATCGCACGCGACCTGCGCCGCCGTTACGGCGACCAGTACCGGGTCATCCGGGCCTCCTCCGCGTCCGAAGCGCTCGACGTGCTGCGGGAGTTGAAGCTGCGTGGCGGACGGGTCGCGGTGATGCTCGCCGACTACCGGATGCCCCAGATGAACGGCATCGAGTTCCTCGAGCACGCCATGGATCTGTTTCCGCACGCGCGCCGGGCGCTGCTCACCGCGTACGCGGACACGGACGCCGCGATCCAGGCGATCAACGTGGTGGACGTCGACCACTACCTGCTCAAGCCGTGGGATCCGCCGGAGGAGAAGCTGTACCCGGTGCTGGACGCGCTGCTCGACGCGTGGCAGGCGACCGGCGACGCCGAACTCCCGGACATTCGCGTGGTCGGCCACCGGTGGAGCGAACCGTCGTACCAGATTCGTGATTTTCTGGCGCGCAACCTGGTCCCGTACAAATATTTCGGAGCCGACGAGCCGGAGGGGCGCCGCCTGCTGGAGGCGGCAGACGCCGGGCCGGAATCGGTCCCGCTCGTGGTCACCGCCGACGGGCGGGCGCTGTCCCGGCCGACCGTGCAGCAGGTGGCGGAGATCGCCGGGCTCTCCACCACGCCGGGCCGCGACTTCTACGACCTGATCATCGTGGGTGGTGGACCCGCGGGTCTGGGCGCCGCTGTCTACGGCGGCTCGGAAGGGCTCAAGACGCTGCTGGTGGAGCGGCAGGCGGTCGGCGGGCAGGCCGGACAGAGCTCCAGGATCGAGAACTACCTCGGCTTCCCCGACGGGATCTCCGGCGCCCAGCTCACCGAACGGGCCCGGCGGCAGGCTGACAAGTTCGCGGCGGAGACGCTCAACACCCGTGAGGTGGTCGGACTCCGGGCCGACGGCTCCGCGCGGACGCTGACCCTCGCCGACGGCCGGGAGATCTCCGCACATGCGGTGTTGCTCGCCACCGGAGTCTCCTACCGGCCGCTGCTGGCCGAGGGCGTCGCCGGCCTGACCGGCTCGGGCGTGTTCTACGGCTCGGCGTCCACCGAAGGACCAGCCTGCGCGGGCACCGACGTCTACATCGTCGGCGGTGCGAACTCTGCCGGGCAGGCCGCGCTCTTCTTCGCGAAGTACGCCCGGAAGGTCACCCTGCTGGTGCGCGGTGATTCGCTGGAGAGCTCGATGTCGTACTACCTGATCCAGCAGCTCGCCCGGATCGAGAACATCGAGGTGCGTACCCGGTGCGAGGTGATCGGCGCGCACGGCAACGGACACCTGCAGGCGATCACCATCTGCGACAGCAAGAACGGTACGAAGGCCACCGTGGAGTGCGGTTACCTCTTCGTGTTCATCGGAGCTGAGCCGCGTACCGATTGGCTCGGAGACGTCGTGGCTCGCGACGAGAAGGGTTTCATCCGCACCGGGCCGGATCTCGTCGCGAACGGGGATCGCCCGCGGGGATGGGATCGGGACCGGGATCCGTTCTATCTGGAGAGCAGTGTCCCGGGCATCTTCGCCGCCGGCGACGTCCGGGCCAACTCGATCAAGCGGGTGGCTTCGGCGGTCGGCGAGGGAGCGATGGCGGTCGCGCTGGTCCACCGTTACTTGGAGGCCCAGTGACTGTGGGTCCGGTAGCTGTGCGTCCGGTAGCTGTGCGTCCGGTAGCTGTGGGTCCGGTAGCTGTGGGTCCGGTAGCTGTGCGTCCGGTAGCTGTGGGTCCGGTAGCTGTGAATCCAGTAGTTATGGGTTCTCGAGCTACGGGTCCAGCAGTTATGGGTCCACGAGCTGCGGGTCCAGTAGTACCTGTGGGTCCGGTGATTATGGGAGCGCCTCGTAGGTGCAGGAGCGCAGCAGTCGGTACAGGAGCGCAATCAGCATGGGAGCGCAGTAAGTCATGACTACGGAGACAGAAGAGATCCGGCTCGAACCGTGTGAGCCCGGTGCGCTCACCCCGGAAGAACTGCGCACCCTGTTCCTCTTCGAGAAGCTGACCGGCGACCAGCTGACCTGGCTCGCCGAGCACGGCTGCACCATGCGAGTGCCCGCCGGTGGCCTGGTGCTGCGTGAAGGCGACCCGGCCGAGTCGTTCTTCGTGTTGCTCAGCGGGACGATCGCGCTCACCCGGCGGGTCGGCCAGGACGAGGTGCAGACGACCAGGACCGAGCAGCGTGGCGTCTACATGGGTGCGACCCAGGCGTACCTGCGCGACGACGGGGTCCCGCGCAAGTACATGGCGTCGATGCGGGCGCTGTCCGACAGCGAGTTCTTCATGCTGTCCGCCGAGGACTTCGGCTGGATGATGCGCGAGTGGTTCCCGATGGCGATCCACCTGCTGGAGGGCCTGACGCTGGGGATGCGGAGCACCCAGGCGGCGATCGGCGAACGGCAGCGGCTGGCCGCGCTCGGCGCGCTGTCGGCGGGCCTCATGCACGAACTCAACAATCCGGCCGCCGCCGCTGCCCGGGCCACCGCAGCGCTGCGGCAGCGTGTCGCCGCGATGCGCATGAAGCTCGGCAAACTCGCCGCCGGCAAGGTCGCCCCGGATCGGCTCACCGCGCTGCTCGAACTTCAGGAGGAGGTCATCGAACGGGCTGCCAAGGCGCCGGTGCTGACCGCGATGCAGACCGCCGACCTGGAGGACGAACTCGGCGACTGGATGCAGGAGCGCAACATCACCGGTGCATGGGACGTCGCACCGGTATTCGCTCAGGGCGGCATCGACACCGCATGCCTCTCCGAGATCGAGCAGCGGCTCGCTCCGCAAGCCAGTGTGTCCCAAGCTGCTGGGTCTCAAGCTGCTGGGTCTCAAGCTGCTGGGTCTCAAGCTGCTGGGTCTCAAGCTGCTGGGTCTCAAGCTGCTGGGTCTCAAGCTACTGTGGCGGAGTTGCTCGACCAGGCGATCCACTGGATCGGGTACGCGCTCGAGACGGAACAGCTGATGACCGACATCGAGGACGCCACGGGTCGAGTGTCGTCACTGGTGTCGGCGGCTAAGCAGTACTCGCACCTGGACCGCGCCGCACACCAGTGGATCGACGTTCACGGTGGCCTCGACAGCACCCTGGTGATGCTCTCCCACAAGCTCGGTGAGGGCGTGCGGGTGGTCAAGGAGTACGACCGTACGCTGCCGCAGATCCCGGCACACCCGGCGGAACTGAACCAGGTGTGGACCAACCTGATCGACAACGCGGTGCATGCGATGGGTGGGCAGGGGACGCTCACCATCCGGACGTATCGCGAGGACGAGCGTGTCGTGGTGTCGGTCGCTGACACCGGGCCGGGGATGCCGCCGGAGGTACGTAAGCGAGTGTTCGAGCCCTTCTTCACCACGAAACCGGTGGGCGAGGGGACCGGCCTGGGCCTGGACATCTCGTACCGGATCGTGGTGAATGGGCACGGTGGGGACATCTCCGTGGACACTCAGCCGGGCGACACGAAGTTCCTGGTCCGGCTGCCGTTGGCGGAGCCCGCTTCCGCGTGAGCCAATCTCAGCCCCCATCCGCGGGCGGAGTCGGCCGGGCCCGAGTTGGCCGGGCCCGAGCTCGCTGGATCTGAGTCGGCCGGGTCAGAGTCGGCTGGGTCAGAGTAGGCCTCGGACGTAGGCCGCCTGACCGGCATGCTGGGCGTCGTCGTCGATGACGCTGACGAGGCGGACGCCCAGCGTGACCGGCGGGTCCCACCTCTCGTCGATCACGCGGTCCAGGTCGTCCGGGGAGAGGTTCTGGAGAAATTCGAGGGTACGGGCATGGACAGCACCGTAGTAATCGGCCAGAACCTGCCAGCTCTGCGGTGCCACGGCGGCTACCTGCTGGGCCGAGTGACCGTAGCCGCTGTCCGAGGGATCCGCCTTGAGGCCGAAGCGCGGGGCCCAGTCGCCGGTCAGGTAGACCTGGTCGGCTTCGAGTAGTTCGGCGACGTGGTCGTCCTGGACGCGGGTGAGGTGCCAGACCAGCCAGCCGATGGGGTTCGCGCCGGGCTTTGGGGACCAGCGGAGCTGCTCCGGGGTGAGGTCACGGACGGCGGTGTCGACGAGTTCGGGGAGCCGGCCGTGCGCTTCGATCAGGATGTCCTTGGCGTCCATGGTCTGTGAGTGCCTTCCTGAGTGAGTTCCAACTGCTGCTGGCGATCACATTGTCCGTGTGCTGATGCCCGGCGCCCCTGATTGGCGGGCCCTCTTTTGATGTACGGCGGGCGCTCAGCTACCGGGCTGGGCATAGTCCGCGGGCTGAGCACGGTCCGAAGATGAGTCTCGATCTGCTGCCAGGAAGGTTCGTTCCTCCAGGGTGGCAGGGCCGGATACGGGGGTGCGGTCCGCCATTTCCCTCCTCTGAGGACGGTAGGTGTCATGACCAGCTTTCTGGCCTTTACCGCCCGTCCCCGGACTAAACCGCGCCCCCGCCGACAGCCACCCGCCGACAGCCACCCGCCGACAGCCACCCGCCGACAGCCAGCCCGCCCGGCACCCAGCCTCGCTGTCGACAACCAGTCCCCACTTGCCGGCCGGGAAGTCCGGCCGCCGCCGAACCTCTCACTCAGCGCTGACGCGCGAGCTCCCGCCGCTCCGCAAGGACCTTGAGCAGGGGCCGGATCACGATCCCGTCCTCCTGCTCCATCTTGCGGCGAGCCAGACGGCGGGTCCGCAGGATGCCCAGGACACCGATCGCCGCGACAGCGAACTGCACCGACATCGCCACACGGAAATCGTCGATGTGATAGTCCGCACTTCCGCCGGTACGAGCGTCGAGGATCAACCCGATCAACAGGATGGTGAGCAGCGACGCTACGAATCCGCCCACGTTCACGACACCGGTGGCGGTGCCGAGGCGGCTCGGCGGGTTGAACGTCCGCGCGTAGTCGAAGCCGATCATCGAACCCGGACCCCCGAGGCCGAGCGCGACGACGAGCAGCACGAGCAGCGGCATCGGGGCCTGACCAGGCCATGCGATGACGAGCGCCCAGGCGCCCATGTTCGCGGCGACGATGGCGAGCACCAGCAGCGAGCGGCGCAGCGGGTACCGCTGGGTGAGCATGCCGAGCACCGGTCCGGACGCCATGCCGGTGAGCACGAACAGGATCAGCAGCGAGCTGGCGGCGCTACGGCTCAGCCCTTCGCCGGCGATCAGGAACGGCACACCCCACATGAGCGCGAAGACCGTACCGGTGAATTGGGTCGTGAAATGCGTCCACAGCCCGAGCCGGGTGCCGGGGTGCCGCCACGCGCTGCTCAGATCCGAGCCGAGCCGTTGCCACGTGACAGCGCTGCCGCTGTTCACCCGGCGCTCCGGCGTGTCGTGCAGGGCGGCGAACGTGACCAGCGCGACGAACACGCCGGCGCCGGCGGCGCCCACGAACGCGGTGGTCCAGCCGGGGCCGGCGAGCAGGGCAGCGAGGGGTACGGCGGAAAGCACCTGACCGATCTGTCCCACGATGCCGGTGAGCTGGGTGAGAACGGGCACCCGCCGGGCGGGGAACCAGTGCGGCACCAGACGCAGCACGCTGATGAACGTCATCGCGTCGCCAGCGCCGACCAGCACTCGTGCGACGACCGCGCCGGTCATGTCGTCGGTGAAGGCCATCAGGGACTGCCCGGCCGCCATCAGCAGCGCGCCGGACAGCACCAGCCGCAGTGATCCGAACCGGTCCAGCAGCATGCCGACGGGAATCTGCAGGCCGGCGTAGACGAGCAGCTGCAACACCGCGAAAGTGGCGAGCGCGCTGGCGCCGATGTCGAACCGGTGCTGCGCATCCAGTCCGGCCACGCCGAGCGAGGTGCGATGCAGAACGGCGATGACGTAGGCGGCGAGTCCGGCGGACCACACCGCCCAGGCCCGGGTTTCGGGACGCAGGGGCATGATTCGCCTTCCGTAACGGGACACGTGCCCGTCAAGCCTTTCTCGCCACCAGCCACACAGCAACGTGCGCTTGTTCACTGCTCAACGGACTGGCTGCTCAACGGACTGGCTGCTCAACGGACTAACTGGCTCGGCGGGCTGACTACTCGAAGGACTGACTGCTCGAAGGACTGACTACTCGGCGAACTGTGAGGTCACATGACGGGCGCCCGAACCAGGTGCTCATCAAGCCACTCCAGCACCACCCGCAGATACTCCGCCCGCGACGACCGGTGCAACAACTCGTGCCCCTCGTCCGGGAAGAGCAGATAGCGATGCTCCACCCCGCGAGCCGCCAACGCCGCCACCACCTGCTCGGCCTCGATCACCGGAACGTTGCTGTCGTTCTCCCCGTGAACCACGAGCAGCGGCGCCCGCAACTGATCAATCCGGTTGATCGGCGACAGATCCCGCAGCAGATCCGCGTCATGCACCGGATCCCCGTACTTGCTGACCGCCGCCGCCGCGATCCACGGCTCCGTGTGCTCATAGAACGTCTCAAAGTTAGACATCCCGCACACATCCACCCCGACCGAGAACAGCGAGGGGAACGTCGTGAGCGCCGCCAGCGTGAGGTATCCGCCGTAGGACCGCCCCATGCACCCGACCGCCCCGGCCACCCCGATCTTCCGCAGGTGCTCCACGCAGGTCCGGACGTCTTCCACTGCCGCATAACGCCGGTCCCCGTTGTCCGCGTCGACGAAGCTTCGCCCGAACCCCGACGATCCCCGCACATTGGGCGCGAAGACGGCGATGCCCCGGTTGACGAGCGACTGGAACAACGGCCCGTGCCCCGGCCGTTCCTGAGCCTCAGGCCCGCCATGCAACCAAACCACGGTCGGATAGGGCTCAGTCGGATAGGGCTCGCTCGGATAGGGCTCGCTCGGATTGGGTCCAGTCGGATTGGGCCCAGTTGAGATGGACCCGGTCGGATCCAGCCCGTCCGGACGGCCATCGGACACTCTGGGACGGAACAGCCACCCGGTCAGCGTCACCCCGTCGTGCGCCGCAAACACCTCCAGCGTCGGCCGCACCGCGTCAGGGGAGGCCGGCTCCGCGGACACCGCCTGCGCCTCACCGGTCTCCCGCGACCACACCCAGACACCGTGCGGCTGCCCGGGCCCCTCCGCCGTGAACGCCAGCGTCGATCCGTCGAAGCTCCACGCGAGCTCCCCGATCACCAGGCCCGGTAGCGGCGAGACCAGCCGCGGCACGCGGTCCCCGTCGTGGTCCAGGCCGATCAGCGCGACCTCCGACTCGCCGCCGCGGACGTTCCACAAAACCGCGCAGGTACGGCCATCGGCCGTCACCACGAAGTTCTCGACCTCCCCGAGAGACGTGCCGACCGGCTGGTCACGGCGCAAGGCCGACCTGACGCCGCCGCCCGAGTCGGTGGTCCCGCTGACCCCGGCTCCGCTGGCCCCGGCTCCGCTGGCCCCGGCTCCGCTGGCCCCGGCTCCGCTGGCCCCGGCCCCGCTGACCCCGGCCCCGCTGACCCCGGCCCTGCTGAGCCCGGTCCCGCTGAGCCCGAGCCCGCCGGACCCCGTCCCGTGGCTCCCGTTCACCGCGGACGCAGGCCCGTCCCCGGTCAACGCCTCCACCGCGTCCCCGTCGACCCGGAGCAGCACGGGCAGCTCCCCGTCCTGGCTGAGCGCGTACACACACCCCCCGCCAGGGCTGAACACCGCCCGCTCCCCGCGCGTCACCGGCTTCTCGATGCCACTGGACAGTTCCCGCAGGACGATGTCCCGGCTGCCGCGTGGCCCGTACCGGAGAAGCGCGAAGCGCCCCGCGGGGTCCACGTCGAGAAGCGCGAGAAGGTCGCCCTGAGCGATCACCGTCCGGGTTTCCGCGACCACGTCGATGAGCACGGCCGTGGTGAGGTTCTCGGTCAGCGCGAGAATTGGCCGCCCGGGGAGCCACCGCATGTTGTCCGCGGTGTCCGTCCCGAAGCCGCCGACCTGGTGCAGATCGGTGCCGTCCGGCCGGACCAGCCACACTTCGTGCCGTGGCGCGCCACCGGGGGTGATCTCGCAGGCCAGCCAGCCACCGCCGGAGGACCAGCGCACCGCGGCGACCGGTTCCGGACCGGTGTCGACGCGGAACGTCAGCTCACTGCCGACCGGCTGCACCCAGACGGCCGGCACGCCACCGCGGTCCGAGACGTAGGCCATGTGCCGCCCGTCCGGCGAGAGCGCCGGCGACCAGTTGCCGGCGATCTCCGACTCGGCCGGTGGAGGTGGGACCGGTTCGGACCTGGGTTGCCGGGATCGGGGCTGTTGAGACTGAGCTGGCGAGACGTCCCAGGAAGGGCCGGACCCGGAAGACCCGCTCCACCCTTCCGGCAGCACGGTCACGTCGGCACGGCGGAGCTGACCACCCACTAAGAAATCTCCTAAATCCCGTTTTCCTGCAACCACATCTCCAGCAGCGCGAGCTGCCACAACTGGTTCGCCCCGAGCGTCGTGCGCGGAGTGTTCGGGTCCGCGAGCAGCGCGTCCACGTACTCGCTCCGGAACAGTGCCCGGTCCCGCGCGGCCGGCGCGTGCAGCGCGTCGCGCACCTTCTCCAGCATGGGTCCTTCCAGATGCCGGATGCCGGGGACCGGGAAGTAGCCCTTCGGCCGGTCGATGACCTCGTCGGGAACGAGGCCGCGGGCCGCGTCCTTGAGCACCCCCTTGCCGTCCTGCGCCAATTTCAGCTCGGGCGGGCAGGCCGCCGCGAGTTCCACCAACTCGTGATCCAGGAACGGTACGCGCGCTTCCAGGCCCCACGCCATAGTCATGTTGTCCACCCGTTTGACCGGGTCGTCGACGAGCATCACCTGTGAGTCGAGACGCAGTGCCGCATCGACGGCCGTGGTCGCCCCCGGACGCCCGAAGCTCGCCCGCACGAACGCCAGCGAGGGATCGTTCTCGGCCAGCCACTCGGGGTTGAGCTGGCCTGCCAGCGCGCTGTGGGGACGGTCGAAGAACTCCTTCGCGTACGCCTCGACGGCCCTGTCCCGGGGCACGCCGCCGAGAGGCGGATACCAGCTGTAACCGGCGAAGATCTCGTCCGCACCCTGTCCCGATTGTACGACCTTGACCTGCTTCGCCACGTCCTCACTGAGAAGGTTGAAGGCGATGCAGTCGTGGCTGACCATGGGTTCGCTCATCGCCGCCACGGTCCGCTCCACGGCCGGCAGGAAACGGTCCTGCCCGATCCGGATCTGGTGATGCTGGGTGCCGAACTTCGCCGCGATCAGGTTCGAGTATTCGAACTCGTCGCCGCTCTCCCCGCCGGCCGACTCGAACCCGATACTGAACGTGGTCAGCCCGGTCTGCCCCTGCTCGGCGAGCAGCGCCACGATGAGGCTGGAGTCCAGGCCGCCGGAGAGCAGCACGCCGACGGGAACATCGGCGACCATCCGCCGTTCCACGGCGAGCCGGAGCTTGTCACGCACCGCCTCAGCCCACTCGCCCTTACTGAGCGACGGGGTGCTGAGCGACGGGGTGCTGAGCGACGGGATGCTGAGCGATGGGGTGCTGAGCGACGGGGTACGCGTGAAGCTCGCCTCCCAGTACACCCGCTCCGTGGACGTCCCGTCCGAGCGGATCACCCGCACGGTCGCCGGCGGCAGCTTGCGCACCCCGTTGATGATGGTCCTCGGGGCCGGGACCACCGAGTGGAACGTCATGTAGTGATGCAGCGCCACCTTGTCGATGCTGGTGTCGATCTGATCCCCTGCCGACCCGCCCCCTGCCGACCCGCCCCCTGCTGACCCACCCCCTGCCGACCCACCCCGTGCCGACCCACCCCGTGCCGACCGGCCGGCCGCGAGCAGGGCCGGCAGCGTCGACGCGAACCGCAGCCGCGCCGGAGAATGAAAAGAGCCCGGCGTCTCGGCCAGGTAGAGCGGCTTGATCCCGAGGCGGTCCCGGGCGAGCGTCACGGTCCCGCTCTCGTGCTCGGCGATCGCGAACGCGAACATGCCCAGGAAGTGCGTGACACAGTCGGCGCCCCAGCGGTGGTACGCCTTCAGGATCACCTCGGTGTCCGACGTGGAGAAGAACGTGTAGCCGTACCCCTGAAGCTCTTCGCGCAGTTGCCGGTAGTTGTAGATGCACCCGTTGAAGACCACGGTGAGCCCGAGCCGCTCGTCCGTCATCGGCTGCGCGCCGTTCTCGGACAAGTCGATGATCTTCAACCGCCGGTGGCCGAACGCCACCCTCCCGCGCGCCCACAGCCCGTCGCCGTCCGGGCCTCGCGACTCGAGGCACGGCAGCATCCGGCGGACCGCATCAGTGTCCGCGGCCCGGTCGCCGAAAACCAGCTCGCCGGCGATCCCGCACATGAATTGACCTCCCTGTTGGATACCTGCTCTGTCTTGGTGGATCCGTGCTTGCTAGATACGTGCTTGCTAGATACGTGCTTGTTCGATCCGTGCTCTGTTGAACGCCTGCTCTACTTGGACACCGGCCCCATGAACGGCTGCTCAGCCCAGCAACCAGGTGTCCTTCGAACCGCCGCCCCGCGAGGAATTGACGATCATGCTGCCGGCCGGGGCCACCCGGGTCAGTGCCGCCGGCGCGACGGTCGAGTGCTTGCCGGTGAACACGAACGCCCGCAGGTCCACGTGCCGCGGGGCGAGCCGGTGGCCGTCGAAGACCGGATGCGTGGAGAGCTGCACCAGCTCCTGGGCCACCCACCGGTGCGGCGCGGTCTGGATCTGCCGGCGCAGCGCGTCCAGCTCGTCGGCGGTGGCGTGCGGGCCGATCACGATCCGGTCGCCGCCGTACCCGTCGACCGGCTTGCAGACCAGCTCGTTCAGGCGGGACAGGACTTCCACCCGCTGGTCGGGCAGCCCGCAGAGGTAGGTCCGCACGTCGGCCAGGATCGGCTTCTCGCCCAGGTAGTACTCGATCATCCGGGGCACGTACGCGTACACCGCCTTGTCGTCGGCGATGCCGTTGCCCAGGGCGTTCGCCAGCACGACGGTGTCGGCGTGCAGCGCGGACACCAGGCTCGGCCCGAGCGGCATCCCGTCCGCGCCGGGGGAGTGCACCAGGCTGTCCTCACCCATCCGCAGGTAGATCACGTCAACCGGGTGCCGGTGGCCGTCCTTGAGCCGCCACACACGCCCCTCGTCGACGAAGAGCTCGGTGCTGCGGACCACCGGCACCTCCATCGCCTCGGCGAGCATCTTGTGCTCGAACCACGCCGAGTCGTCGGGTCCCTGGCTGAGCACCACGAGACGCGGATCGTCGCCGGCGGCCGGGCCGGCGGCTTCGAGCAGCGCCCGCTTCAGCAGCTGGGGCGTCTCCTCGACGGAGACCAGGCCGGCCGGGCGGGGCAGCTCGGGCAGGACGTTCCAGGTCAGACGGCGGTTCTGCATCGCGTACGCGATTCCCGACGGCACCCGCAGGTTGTCCTCGAGAACACGCCACTCACCGGTCGACGAATCCTTCACCAGGTCGACACCGGCCACCTGGGTCCGCACCGCGCGGCGCCGGATCAGCGCGCCGCTCGCCCGCAGTTCCGGCGACCCGGTGACCACCCATTCCGGGATGACGCCGTCGCTCACGATCTGTCGTTCGCCGTACACGTCGGTGAGGAACGCGTCGAGTGCCTGCACCCGCTGGGTGAGGCCGGTCCGCAGGTGTCCCCAGTCGGCGGCCGGGACGATTCGCGGCACCAGGTCGAACGGGAACAGCCGGGTGGCCGCCTCGCCGGCCACGCTGAACGTGATCCCGCGGGCCCGCTGCTCGTCGTCCCGCTTGTCCTCCCGCTGCCGCAGCCCGCTCGCCCCGAGCGCGGTGAGCACCGGCAGGATCCCCGCGTAGGCCGGTTGCACCCGTCCGTCCGGGAACGCCTCGTCGCCGGCTGCCCCGTACGCCTCCAGCCGAGGCGCGTCGGGCAGCCCAGCACCCGTCAGCCCAGTACCGGTCAGCCCAGTACCGGTGAGCCCAGCACCGGTCAGCCCAGTACCGGTCGGGGAAACACCGCTGCTCCAGGAGGTATCCCCGAGGGTCTCGCTGACCAGCATGTCGACCACGTCGGCGAGCCGGCCACGACGGGCCAGCGCACGACGCTGCCGCGCGGCCGAACTTCCCCGGCTCAGCGCCCGCAGCGACAGGTCGAAGACCTGCTCCCAGTCGCCGAGTTCCTCCAGCTGCGGCCGCAGCTCGCCGATCAGGCGCTCGACCGCCACTCCGGCCGGCACCGGAACGGGGGAGCGCGGCAGATCGAGCAGGTCACCCTCCAGCCCGGACCGGGCGGCTCGCCACATCGCGGCCCGGTGCAGCGGCGGCCGAGCGGGCGGTATCGGCCCGCCAGCACCGTTCAGAGGCCCGCCGTTCAGAGGCCCGCCGTTCAGAGGCCCACCGTTCAGAGGCCCACCGTTCAAAGGAGCGCCGTTCAAAGAAGCGCCATTGGAAGGAGCGCCATTCGAAGGAGCGCCGCTCAGATAAGCCCTGTGCTGCTGCTGCGCTCGCAACACCAGCGCACGGAACAGGCCGGCGATCAGCACGACCGTCTCCACGTCCGGGCTGGCGTCGGTGACCCGCAGCTCCACGGTCGGCACGTGCGCCGACGGCCGGACGTCGAAGTAGACCATCTTCGGGTCGCTGATCGTCCCGGACGCGATCAGGTCGCTGACCAGCTCTTCATGCTCGGCCGCGGAGTGCAGCGGCCCGCTGTCGCCGGCGGTCGGCCAGCGCATCCACACCAGGGAGCGGACACTGGCGTACCCGGAGTCCTCGCCCATCCAGTAGGGCGAGCTGGCCGAGAGCGCGAGCAGCACCGGCAGCACCGGCGCGACGCGCTGCGCGACCGCGACGGCCTCGTCCCGGTCCGGCACGCCGACGTGCACCTGGGTGCCGCAGATCAGCTGTTCCCGGACGAGCATCTGGTACTCGTGGAGCATCCGCTGGTACCGGCTCGTCGGTGTCACCGGCAACCGGTCCAGGTCCACCAGCGGCACCGTCCCGGCGGCGACCAGGCCGAGCCCGAGCGACTCGGCCACGGCGATCGCCGACCGCCGGCGCTCGGTGATGCCGGCCCGCAGACCGTCCAGGGTGTCGCTCACCGGCGTGTTGGTCTCCACGACGGACCGGTGCAGCTCGGCGGAGAAGTGCGCGGTGTCCAGGCGATCCAGGATCTCCGGAGCTTGCGGTACGAGCTCCCGCGTCCCCAGGTCGACGACGTGAAGTTCCTCCTCCACGCCGAGGGTGAGGGTGTTCTTCTCGGAGTTGAAAGTGTTCTTTCCGGACTTATCGGTCTCTCGGGATCCAGCAGCAGCTTGGGGGGTGGCTGCCTGAAGGGACTCCGTCATCGACGCCTCCGCATGAGTTCCGGCAAAACGGTTCGTATCCGCCGGAGCTTTCCCATTTGATGTAGCGAATCTGTGACGTGCCCGTTTCGCGCGCCGGTCAAGCATCACGGCCGACTACGTCACGCGTTCGTCGCACACCGGGCCGCCGTGCCCGTCACTACCCTGGGCGTCATCACCGACCGGCTCGTCCGCGAGCAGCCGGCCCTGTGTAACCTCGGCCGGTGGCGCCCCACATCCAACGGAGGTCCTGATGAGCAGCGGTTCGGGCAGTCTTGGTTCGACCGGCAGTGTTGTTGTGATCACCGGATCGGCCGGCCTGATCGGGTCCGAGGCGGTCCGGCACTTCGCGGCGCTCGGCATGGACGTGGTCGGCGTCGACAACGACATGCGGGGCTACTTCTTCGGCGCCGACGGCTCCACCAAGTGGAACCTGGAGCGGCTCACCAAGGAGGTCGGCGCCCGGTACACGCACCACGTCGTCGACATCCGGGACCGGGACGGCCTCGACAAGCTCTTCGCCGGCCTCGGCAGGAACATCGGCCTGGTGATCCACGCGGCCGCGCAGCCGAGCCACGACTGGGCCGCCCGCGAGCCGTTCACCGACTTCGACGTCAACGCGGTCGGCACGATCAACATGCTGGAGGCGACCCGCCGGCACGCGATCGACGCGCCGTTCATCTTCACCTCGACCAACAAGGTCTACGGCGACCTGCCGAACTCGCTGCCCCTGATCGAGCAGGACACCCGCTGGGAACTGCCCGCCGACCACAAGTGGTACGACGGCATCGACGAGACCATGTCGATCGATCAGTGCCTGCACTCCGTCTTCGGCGCCTCGAAGGTCGCCGCGGACGTGATGGTCCAGGAGTACGGCCGCTACTTCGACATGCCCACCGCGGTGTTCCGGGGCGGCACGCTGACCGGGCCGGGTCACTCCGCGGCGGAACTGCACGGCTTCCTCGCGTACGTGATGCGCTGTGTCATGGAGCAGCGCCTGTACCGGATCTTCGGATACAAGGGCAAGCAGGTCCGCGACGCGATCCACTCCAGTGACCTGGTCTCCGCGTTCGAGGCGTTCCACCGGGCGCCGCGGGTCGCCGAGGTCTACAACATGGGTGGCGGCCGCACGTCGAACTGCAGCGTTCTGGAGGCCTTCCAGATCGCCTCGTCGATCGCGGGTGTCGAGGCGAAGACGGAGTACGTCCCGGAGAACCGGGTCGGCGACCACCAGTGGTGGATCAGCAGCACGGCCCGGTTCGAGGAGCACTACCCGGACTGGAAGGTCAAGTACGACGTCCCGATGATCCTTCGCGACATGTACGAGTCGAACAAGGATGTCTGGAAGGCCTGACCTTCTGACCTTTGGATAGGTCTGACCTTTGGATAGGTCTGATCTTTTGATCATGCTGGCTCCCGTGTCAACGGGGGCCAGCTTTGTTTCTGCGCGTTGTGCGCCCATGCGGGCGGAAGACTTCCGGTCTCGCTGCCCCGGGAGCGCAGATTCTCCGGAGTGACGCGCCCGGACTCCACTGCTCATGATCCATAGTTTGCTGGGATCTGGCTGAGTGCCAGGCGTCAGTTTGCTGTGTTTTGCAGGTAAGGGCCAGTTGCGTAATGACCCGTTAACCATTATTCGGTATTTTGCTGAAATGTCCGACTTGACGCAACTCTTGCGCCGGGACTTGCCGGCGTCCATCGTCGTGTTCCTGATCGCCATCCCGCTGTCGCTCGGTATCGCTGCGGCATCCGGGGCCCCGCTCTTGGCGGGGTTGGTCGCCGCGGTTGTCGGCGGCATCGTCGCCGGCGCCCTCGGCGGCGCTCCGTTACAGGTCAGCGGCCCCGCCGCCGGCCTGACCGTGATCGTGGCCGGGACCGTGGCCAACTTCGGTTTCGCAGGCACAGCCGCGATCGTCGCGGTTGCCGGGCTCATCCAGATCATCCTTGGCGCGTCCCGGATGGGCCGCGCCGCTCTAGCCCTCTCACCGGCGGTCGTGCACGGCATGCTCGCCGGCATCGGCCTGGTGATCGCGCTCAGCCAGATCCACGTCATGCTGGGCGGCGCTCCACAGAGCTCCGCCTGGCAGAACCTGCGGGAGCTACCCGTCCAGATCGCCGAGCACCATGGTGTGGCGGCCATGCTGGGCGTGTTCACCGTGGCCATCCTGGTCCTCTGGCCCAAACTCGAAAAGCTCTTGCACGTGAAGTTGTCCCTGCTGCCCGCCGCCCTGGTGGCCGTGGTGTCGATGACGGCGCTGGCCGCCGCGATCGGCGCGGACGTGGAGCGGGTGAACCTGCCGGACGAGCCGCTCGCCGGGCTGATCCGGCCGGCCTGGCCGGACGCGCCGCTGCGCGAGATCCTCGTGGCGGTGGTGACTATCGCGCTGGTGGCAAGCGTGGAGTCACTGCTCTCGGCGGTGGCCGTGGACCGCATGCACAACGGTCCGCGGGCCAACCTGAACCGGGAGCTGGTCGGGCAGGGCGCCGCGAACACGGTGTCCGGCCTGCTCGGCGGCCTGCCGGTCACCGGGGTGATCGTGCGCAGTTCGACGAACGTGGCGGCCGGCGCGCGTACCCGGGCCTCGGCCATCATGCACGGTGTCTGGATCGCGGCGTTCGTGCTGTTCTTCGCCGGTCTGCTGGAGACGATCCCGATGGCGGTGCTCGCCGCGGTGCTCATCGTGGTCGGGTTGCGCCTGGTCAGCCTCGCCCAGATCCGGACCTACGCCCGGCACCGGGAGTTGCCGACCTACCTGGTCACGCTGCTGGGCGTGGTCCTCATCGACCTGCTGACCGGCGTCGCGCTGGGCATGATCACGGCAGCCGTGATGATCCTGTGGCGGCTCACCCGATGTGAGATCCGCAAGGTCCAGCAGGGACCGGGGCAGTGGCAGGTAACGATCAGCGGAACCCTGTCGTTCGTCGAGTCCGCACGGCTCATCCGTGAGCTGGGCGCGCTGCCGCCGGGCGCCGAGGTCGACCTGGAGCTGCACCTGGACTACCTGGATCACGGCGCCTTCGAGACCGTCCGGGACTGGCGTGAGGGCTATGAACGCGCCGGTGGCCGGGTGCGGATCCGGGAGGTGCACGACTCCTGGTTCCATCAGGGCACGTCCGGCCGGTTGGGCGGCGGCAAGCGCACTCCCGGGCTGACCCGCGCGGGCGTGGTCGGCTCGTGGTCGCGCTGGCAGGGCATGGACCACCAGCGCCGGGACGCCATGGCGGCCGGGATCGCGGAGTTCGAGCGTGCGGTCGCGCCGGTGGTCCGCCCGCATCTCGCCGATCTGGCTCGGGACGGGCAACGGCCGGAGCAGCTCTTCATCACCTGCGCCGACTCGCGTCTCGTACCCAATCTGATCACCGCGAGTGGTCCGGGCGACCTGTTCTGCGTGCGGAACGTGGGCAACATCGTGCCGCCCCACGACCCGGACGCCGCCGGCCCAGCACAGACCGGCCCAGCACAGGCCGGCCCAGCACAGGCCGGCCCAGCACAGGCCGGCCCAGCACAGGCTGGCCCGGACTCCTCCGTGGGCGCGGCGATCGAGTACGCCGTCGACGTCCTCGGGGTCACCACGATCACCGTCTGCGGCCACTCCGGCTGCGGCGCGGTGCGCGCGATCATGGGGAATGCCGCCGAGAGGGGGTCGGCCTTGGGGGACTGGCTCGCGCTTTCGGGGGTACGGTTCTCCGACTCCAGTGACGAGCAGCGCTGCTGTACCGACAACGTGGTGCAGCAGCTCGCGAACCTGCGGACGTACCCGACGGTTCGCGCCGCCGAGGCGGCCGGACGGCTGCGCCTCACCGGCATGTACTTCGACCTGGCCGAGGCCCGCATGTACGAGGTGGATCCCGACCTGGGCGCGCGCCCGGTGACGGCCCCGGGCGCTATGCCGGGGACGGCCAACTCCGATACCGCGAACTCCGATACCGCGAACTCCGAGACCGCGAACTCCGAGACCGCGAACTCCGAGACCGCGAACTCCGAGAGCGCGAACCCGGAGAGCGCGGGAAGGCCGGAGAGCGCGGGAAGCCCGGACAACCCGGTGAAGCCCCGTAACCCGGACGACCCGCAGGGACCCGCCTCCCGCGGCAACCGTGAGGACGACGACCGCCTGACCGGGGCAGCTGCCTGACCCGGCCCGAGACGCATCGACGGAGAGAGCAGTAGGGGCCCGCGCCGACTCGGCGCGGGCCCCTGCTGGCATTTGGGTCAGTTGCGGATGATGGTGAACGTGCTGGTCGGGTTCTCGATGTCGCGGTAGTTGTTGCTCATCCGCAGGTTGGTGAAGGTCGCCGACCCCACCGCCGGGCCCTGACCGGCCTCCGGCATCGGGTTGGCCCAGATGCCGTACCCGGACTTGGCGTCATAGGCGTCACCGCTGCGCTGAGCACCGGTGATCGTGACGTTGGTGAACACGGTGTCCTTGATGATGTTCTGCGGCTGACCGCCCACGTAGTTGGTCTGGAACATGATCCCGGAGTACGTCGGGTCGACGATGTCGACGTTGCTCACCCGGATGCCCTGGAACACCTTCGACGCGCTGAACAGCCAGATCGCCGGGAAGACCTGATTGCCCCAGAAATGGCCGCCGGCCCGGACGATCGAGATGTTGTCGAAGACGGTCGGCGGCGAGGCGCCGAACCCGTTCATCGGGTACCCGAAGTCCAGCGAGCTGATCGTGATGCCCGAGTAGACGAGGGTGTCCGCGATGTAGATGTTCTTGAACGTGTTGGCGTAGCCGCCGTAGACCGCGATGCCGGCCGCGCGCCAGGTCAGGATCGACGTGAGGTTCGAGTAGACGTTGTTGATCTCGTCGGAGCCGCCCGCGTCGATCGCCGAGAACAGCGCGAAGCTGTCGTCGCCGGTGGCCCGGGCCTCGTTGTTGTCGACCAGGTTGTCGGTGCTGCCGTTGGTCATGTTGACGCCGTCGGCGAACGTGTTCCGGATCCGCGAGTTCGTGATCTTCATGCGGTCGGTGTTGGCGCCCCAGTAGAGGCAGACCACGTGCTCGGCCCAGATGTTGTCGATCGTGATGTCGGCGACGTTCGCGAAGTCGAACACCTTGCCGGGGCCGTCGATGCGGATCGTGTAATTGCCGAAGAACGCGAAGTTCGCGAACGTCGAGCCGTTGGCGGTGGCGTCGGCCCGGAAGCCCGCGTCCGTCTCGCTCTGGGCCGCCGGGGTGAAGAACCTCGTGTACCAGGGACCGGCCCCGACCACCCGGATGGACTTGCCGTAGACCTGGAACTTGTTGGACGTCTGGTAGTCACCGGCCGGCAGGTAGACGCCGATCTTGGTGCTGTCCTGCCGTGCGGCGTCCAGCGCGTTCTGCACCGACTGCTGGTCGAAACCGGTCGGCACCACGTAGCGGGCCGGGTCCGGGTTGGCGACCGGCGCGACCTGCTCGGTGTTGATGAAGTCGACCGTGATCGGGCCACGGTTCTCAATGTCACCGTTGACGGCGTCCTTCTGCAGCTTGATCGTGCTGCCCGCCGGGAACGAGCCGGTCAGCATGATGTTCGCCTCGTCGTAGATGTGCCGCGGCCCGGTCCCGGAGTTCTGCGGGTTCGCCTCGTTGCCGTAGAGCCAGGCGAAACGCGAGGTCAGCGGCAGCGTCTTGTTGAGCGACCCGTTGACGTACACGTTGATAGAGCTGTTCGTGCCGTCCGGGATCGAGAACCGCGCCACGACCGTGTTGGTCGCGGCCCGGGTGGTCCACTGGACGTAGGCGCCCGTCGCGTTCAGCGTCACGGCCCTGCGCCCGGACGCCTCACCGGCAAGATCTCCGACGGTACGGTTGGGGCCGACCACCGTGGCGCCCCCGCCGGTCTGGCCGTCCTCGGCCTCGTAGAAGTCGAACGGCATGTTCGCCCCGCGGTTGATCAGAGAGGGCCCAACGAAGAGCGGCTTCTCACTGGTGTTGTTCGCCTGCTTGACCGGCAGCTCGTTGCCGTCGTTCGCGATCACGGTCCGGACCGTGTAGCGGCCGTTCGCCCCGGTCCCCGCAGGTGTGGTCCAGGTGCCCAGGTTGATCGCCGGCGAGGACGCTCCGGCGGCGAGCGTGCCGCTCCACGAGCCGGTGAGCGTGCGGACCACCGTCGTCCCGTTGAGAACGGTCAGCGTGACGTTGTGCGCGCCCCCGGCCGACGCGGCCGAGCCCTGGTTCCGCAGAATCACCGAGAACGTGACGGTGTTGCCGGCCGCGGGCGTGGCCGGCGACCAGGAGACCGCCGAGGCGACCAGGTCGGAGCTGCTCACCGGGGTGACGACCAGAGCCGACGGGTGGGTCCACAAGTTGTTCGCGTCGTTGGTCTCCACGACCGTGTTCGCCTCGTCGACCCTGGCGGACAGCTGGTAGCTGCCGGCGTCGCGTGCCCCGATGCTCACCGAGACCGTCGTGGAAGCTCCGGCGGCCAGTGCGGGGACTGCCACGGTGCCGGCCCGGACAGCGGCGGCCGAGCCCGTACCCAGGTAGAAGTTGACGGTGGAGGCCCCGGACGCGGCCGTGCCCGCGTTGCGCACCGTGGCCGACGCCGTGATCGCGTCGGTCTCCACCGGCGCGGACGGCGTGAAGCCGGTGGACGTGATCGTCAGGTCCGGGTTGGGCGCCCAGGAACCGTAGGCCTGCAGCTCAGCGACCTGCCCACTGGGAGCGCCGGAGTTCGCGGTGAACGAGAGACGCAGGTCGGCGACGGTCGCGCTGACCGGGACGGTCACTGTGTTACCCGAGGAGGCGTTACCCGAGGAGGGGTTGCCCGACGAGGGATTGAAACTGTACGTGGCACTCGCCTTCACCGTCGTGAAAGAGGACGACGACTGCTCGCGGCCCAGGATCGCGAACGTCTGGGTGCGGGTGCCCCACGCGCTGCTCGGGTTGAGCTTGACGACCACCGAGGTCAGGGCCGCGTTCGCGCCCAGCTTCGTGGTGAGCGTGGCCGGGTAGGCGCCACCCTCCCAGTACGTGCTGACGTCCTCGTCGTTGGCGTTCGTCGCGACGAACGTGTGCACTGTCGACGACGCCTCGATCGGCTTCTTGGCCGCGAGGTTCGTCCCGGCCGGCGGATCGGGATCCGGGTTGCCACCGCCGCCCGGGCCGTAAACCTCCAGCTCGGAGAGCTGCCCTGCGGGCCATCCGGTGTTGGCCGTGAACGTGAGCCGCAGATACCGCACACTCGTGGCCGTCAGGTCGACGGTCACCGTGTTCGCGGACGAGGGATTGAAGACGTAACCGGCGCCGGCCTTCAGCGCGCTGAACGACGAGCCGTTCGTGCTGCCGGAGATGCTGAGCGTCTGCGTGCGGGTGGCCCAGGCGGTCGCCGGCGGCAGCTTCAGCACCGCCTGGTTGACCTCGACAGCGGCGCCTAGATCGACTTGCAACCATTGCGGGAAAGAACTGTTCGGAGGAGCACTGTTCGCGCTCTCCCAGTAGCTGTTCGCGTTGCCGTCGCCGGCGTTGCCCGGTCCGTAGACGTCGGACTGGCTGCTGGCCGTGAACGCCCTGCCAGCTGCCAGATTGGGGCCGGCTGCCAGGTTGGGGCCGGCCGCCGATGCGGCCGGTGCGTGACCGAGGGTGGCGACGACGCTCGCGGCTATCGCGAGCACGCCCAGTCGGAACGATCTTGATCGAGACATCCTTGATCGAGACATCGGGGAGCGCCTCTCTGATCGGGATACGGGGGTGGTACGCCGGGCGTCAGCGGCGGTGGAACCTCTGACGCCCGGACGACTCAGCCGCGCTGTGTCATCCGCGGTCTTTCATTCGCGCTGTGTCATTCGCGCTGTGTCGAGCGCGGTTGTCGCAGGCGCAGCCAGGCGGCGGTGTCCGGGGGGAGGAGACCGCCGTCCTCGAGCGGCCCGCTGAGCAGCAGCGGGGAGACGTGGTCCGGCAGCGGGACGGCCGTGCCGGACAGGTTGAGCACGCAGGCGAAATCTGGCCCGCGGGTGTAGGCGAGCACGTCCGGGCCATGATCGAGCCAGCTCATCTCCGGTGTGTGCAGGCCCGGCTCGGCCCGCCGCAGACGTATCGCCCGCCGGTAGAGCTCCAGCATCGAGTTCGGATCCCCGGTCTGCGCCTGGACGGTCCGGTCCTTCCACTCGCGCGGCTGCGGGAGCCAGGGTTCGGCCAGCGAGGGTTCGGCCAGCGAGGGTTCGGCCAGCCAGGGCCCGCCCTCGGTGAACGCGAACGGCGGCTCGTCGTCCGACCACGGCAGCGGCACCCGGCATCCGTCTCGGGTGTGGCCGCGTCGCGCGTACATCGGATCCTGAATGCGGTCTTCAGGGATGTGCTCGTTCTCCCAGAGGCCCAGCTCCTCGCCCTGGTAGACGTAGGCCGACCCGGGCAGCGACAGCGAGAGCAGCGCGGCGGCCCGGGCCCGCCGGGTGCCCAGCTCCAGGTCGACCGGGGTGCGGTCGAGGTTGTTGTCGAAGCTGAACGTGGTGTCCGCGCGGCCGTACCGGGTCACGTGCCGGGTGACGTCATGGTTGGAGAGGACCCAGGTCGGCGGCGCGCCGACGGCTGCGTGAGCTTCGAGGGTACGGTCGATGCACGCCCGCATGAGCGCCGGATCCCAGGCACAACCGAGGAAGTCGAAGTTGAACGCCGCGTGCAGCTCGTCCGGGCGCAGATAGTTCGTGAACCGCTCCACGTCCGGCATCCACACCTCGCCGATGAGCGCGCGGTCCGGATATTCGTCGGCCACCCGGCGCCACGACCGGTAGACGTCGTGCACCGCGTCCAGGTCGTGGAACGGGTGCGGTTCGCCGTCGGTCACCTCGGGCAGCGCCGGGTCCTTGAAGAGCAGCGCCGCCGAGTCGATCCGGATGCCGTCGACGCCCCGGTCGAACCAGAACCGCAGGATGCTCTCGAACTCGGCCCGGACCACCGGATGCTCCCAGTTCAGGTCCGGCTGTTGCGGGGTGAAGAGGTGCAGGTACCAGTCCCCGTCAGGCACCTGCGTCCACGTGGTGCCACCGAACTCACCGGTCCAGTTCGTCGGCATGTTCTCCCCGCCGGCCATATTGTCCCCGCCGGCCATATGGTCCCCGTGAGCGGGCCGGAACCAGAAGTAGTCCCGCTCCGGAGCGTCCGGCGACGCCAGTGCCGCCTGGAACCAGGGATGCTCGCTGGAGACGTGGTTCGGGACGATGTCGACGATCATGCGGATGCCGGCCGCGTGCGCCTCCTCGATCAGCGCCTCCGCCTCGGCCAGGGTGCCGAAGACCGGGTCGATGTCGCGGAAGTCGGCGACGTCGTATCCGGCGTCCGCCATCGGCGACGGGTACCAGGGGCTCATCCAGATCGCATCGACCCCGAGGTCGCGCAGATGTCCGAGGCGGGCCCGGACGCCACCGATGTCGCCGAGGCCGTCGCCGTTCGAGTCGGCGAAGCTCCGCGGGTAGACCTGGTAGATCACCGCGCTCTTCCACCACCCGGGGGCGTCCTTGCCGGGGGCCTCATTAGCGGACACGAGCACCTGCTTTCTGCGTCTCTTCGGCATGCTTTTCGGCATGCTCAACCAGGCGAACGTCGTTGTCCGCCGTAATCAGGATTCGGGGGTCTAACCCTTGAGGCTGCCCGTTGTCAGGCCGGACATGATGTTGCGCTGGAAGATCAGGAAGATGATCACCGTCGGGAGCGCGGCGATCACCGACGCGGCGATCACCACGTTCTGCGGGGTGCCGCCGGCGAACGCGTAGATGCCGACGCTGACCGTGCGGGTGTCCGGGTGCGGCATGACCAGCTTCGGCCAGAGGAAGTCCTTCCAGACCGCCGTCACCGCGAAGATCGAGACCACGCCGAGGATCGGCCGGGACATCGGCAGGATGATCGACCACAGGGTGCGCAGCGGTGTGGCGCCGTCCACCATCGCGGCCGCCATGAGGTCGTCCGGGATCGAGTCGAAGAACCGCTTGAGCAGGAAGATGTTGAACGCGTTCGCGACCATCGGCAGCCAGATCGCGAACGGCGAGTCGAGCAGGCTGATGTGCAGGATCGGCAGGTCGATCACCGTGACGTACTGCGGGACGATCAGCACCATCGCCGGGATCATCAGCGTCGCCAGCATCAGGCCGAGGATCGCGTTGCCGAACACCGGCCGCAGCTTCGACAGCGAGTACGCCGCGGCGGTGTCGAGGATCAGCTGGAACAGCACCGCGCCGGCCGCGTAGTAGAACGTGTTGAACAGCAGCTTGCCGAGGGCCAGGTTGGTCCACGCGTCGACGTAGTTCTGCGTCTGCGGGTCCTGCGGCCAGATCGTCGGCGGGGTCTGGGCGATCTCCTGGCCGCTCTTGAACGCGCCGGTGACCATCCAGTACAGCGGCCCGATGAAGACCAGCGTGAACACCAGGACGACGACCGACAGGACGAGCCAGTAGAGGACCCGGCCGCGGCCGCGCCGCAACTGCGCCGGGGAGATCAGTGTGCGGGTCACGAGTTCCTCACTCCTCGGACGAACGGGTGCTCAGCCGCACGTACACGGCGGAGAAGACGGCCAGGACCAGGAGCATGATCACGCCGAGGGCGGCGGCCCCGTTGAGGTCGTTCTGGAAGAAGCCGTGCTGGTAGATGAGGTACACGACCGAGGTGGCCGAGTCCTGGGTGCCGGCGCCGTTGGCCAGGATCAGCGGCTCGATGAAGAGCTGCATGGTCGCGACGATCTGGAGCATCGCGAGCAACGCCAGGATCAGCTTGGTCTGCGGGATCGTGACGTGCCAGATCCGCTTCAGGATCCCGGCGCCGTCCAGCTCGGCGGCCTCGTACAACTCGCCGGGGATGTTCTGCAGGGCCGCCAGATAGATCAGGACGGCGCCGCCCATGTTCATCCAGGTCGACGCGATGACCATGGCCGGCATCGTCATCGTGGGTGACTGCATCCACTCCGACGTGGGCAGGCCCAGCCCGGCGAGGACCGCGTTGAACAGGCCCGCCTCGCTCGGATCGTACGCATAGAACTTGAAGAGGAAGAGGGCCGAGGCCGGGGGCAGCATCACCGGCAGGTAGACCAGCACCCGCAGATAGCCCTTGGCGTGGCGGAACTCGTTGAGCAGGATCGCCACCAGGAACGGCCCCACGAAACCGAGCACCAGCGCCAGGACCGTGAAGTAGGCGGTGTTCTTCCACGCGGTCCAGAAGCTCGGGTCGTTGATGATCCGGATGTAGTTGTCCCAGCCCACCCAGCTGGTCTCGCCGCGGCGGGTGCGCTGGAAGCTCATCACGACGCCGCGGATCATCGGGTACCACATGAAGAGGGCGAAGCAGAGCAGCGCTCCGATCAGGAACGCATGTCCGGTGAGGTTGTCCCGGATCTTGCGCCGGTTCCTCGACGCGGGCGGGGCCACTGCCTGCCGGGGCGGCGCGGGGGCGGTGAGGGTCGCCAAGGGGAGCTCCTGGTCCGAAAAAGCTTCAGCTCGAGAAATCCAGTTCGAAACGGGTGCGGGGGAACGAGCCCCCGCACCCGTCAGGTCAGCTGCCGGCGGCCTGCAGCTGGTTGACCTTCTCCTCGGCGGTCTTGAGCAGCGCGTCGATGTTCGCCTTCGGGTCGGTCAGAACACCGGACATCGCGGAGTCGAGCACCGCGTAGACGGCCTGCGCGTTCCGCGGCTCACCCTTGATCGGAACCGGGGTCGCCTCGAAGAGGGCGAAGTTCGCGGTGTCCAGGTTGGCGTTCGCCTTGCGGAGCTCGAACTCCTGCTTCTGCGCCTCGGTGCCGTTCGCGAAGAGCAGCGGCTGCGGCAGGCCGACCGGGTAGTTCTGCGGCTTGAACCGCACGTAGTCGAGCTGGCCCTTGCCAACCGTCAGCTTCTGGTAGGCGACCCACTTCAGACCGGCCTTGACCTGCTCCGGGGTGAGGCCCTTCTTGAAGAAGTAGCCCTCGCCGCCACCGAGGGTGCCCTTCGCGGCGCCGTCCTGGCCGGGCATCGGCGCCATCGCCCAGTCCTCGAACTTGCCCTGGAACTGGCTGACGATCGCCTGGGTGGCGTCCGGGGCGCCGATGAACATGCCGACCTTGCCGGCGGCGGCGTTTGTCAGCAGGTCCGCCCACTGGAGCAACTGGCGGCTGCCCATGCTGTTGTCCCCGTACCGCATGTCCTTGAGGTTCTGCAGGACCTGCTTGCCCTCCGCGGTGTTGAACGCGGCCTTCTTGCCGTCCTCGGAGAGGACCTGGCCGCCCTGCGAGTAGAGCAGCGAGGTGAAGTGCCAGCCGCCGGTGTTGCCGGCGCTGTACTCCGAGTACCCGGCGATGCCGTCACCCAGCGCGGCGATCTTCTTGGCCGCGGCGCGGACCTCCGGCCAGGTCTTCGGCGGGTTGTTGACGTCCAGGCCGGCCTTCTGGAACAGGACCTTGTTGTAGAGCAGGCCCATCGAATAGTTGTCCACGGGTACGGCGTAGAGCCTGCCGCCGTCCGTGAAGACCTCCTTGAGCGTCGGGTCGACGCTGTCCCAGGTCGGGATGCTCTCCTTGGTCGCGAACTCGGTGATGTCCATGGCCTGACCGGAGTCCAGCACCTGCTGGAGGTCGGTCATGTACCCGTAGAAGACGTCCGTCATGGTGCCGCCGGCCAGTCGGGCCGTGAAGTCCGGCGGGTTGTTGCACTGCTCGCCGACGCTGACGCTCTTGATGACGATGTCGGGGTTGGCCTGCTGGAACGCGGCGACGTCCGCGTTCCAGTTCGCCAGCAGCTCCTTCTGGGCGCCGACCGGCTGACAGTCGACCGTGATGGTGACCTTGCCGGCGGCCTCCGGCCCGTCGTCGTCGCTCTTCGTGGAGCACGCCGTGAGGCTGAGCCCCAGGCCGGCCACGAGCGCCACAGCTCCTAGCTTCCGGTATTGCGGTACGGACATCTGTCCATCCCTTCGGGAACGGGTCTTATCCACGGCCATCGCTTGATCTGCGTGTTTCGTCACCGCGCCCGGGTGCTTCCGGTGGCTGGCTTTCCCGGCGCGGGAGTGAGTGGAGTCACTGTAACGAGGCCAACTTATGTCGGCAAGGTTTCGATAGTGCTCTGCAAAGACACGACTTCGGCGCGGCAGATTTCGACAGCGCAACGTTTTGCCGGGGTTCGGTGAGTTCGACCCCGAGGTCAAAGGCCGGATCGGGTACGAAAAAAGGCCGTCGACCGCTGGAAGCAGTCGACGGCCGTTGCCGTGTCGTGGCTGGTCAGGAACCTTTCGTCAGCGGGCGGGCGCTGGTCCCGTGGAGCCGCGGACCACCAACTCGGGCTCGAAGAGCAACTCGTCGCTGAGCACGCGCGCCTCCTCGATCTGGCTGACCAGGATGTCCACGGCGGCCTGCCCCATCGTCTCGATCGGCTGCCGGACCGTGGTCAGCGGCGGATCGGTGCACGTCATGAACGCCGAGTCGTCGAACCCGATCACCGACACGTCGGCCGGCACGGCACGGCCCAGCCGGCGGGCGGCCCGGATCGCACCGAGGGCGAGCACGTCGCTGGCGCAGATGATGCCGGTGACACCCCGTTCGACCAGCTTGGTGGCGGCGACCCGGGCGCCCTCCATGGAGAAGCTGGAGCGCTCGACGTGAAGCGGCTCCCCTCCCGCGACCTCAATCCCAGCCACGTTGATCCCCGCCGTGTTGATCCCAGCCGCGTTGATCCCGGCTGCTTTGGCTCCGGCCACGTTGATCAGGGCGGCGAGCTTGCGGCTGGACGGGACGTGGCCTTCCGGGCCGAGGACCATGCCGATCCGCTCGTGACCCAGCGAGCGCAGGTGGCCCCACGCCTGCTCGACCGCGACCGCGTCGTCCGTCGACACCCGCGGGAAGCCCAGATCGTCGACGCCCGCGTTCACCAGCACGACCGGCAGGCCGCGCTCGGTCAATCGGCGGTAGTGCTCGTGCGAGGCGTCGGTCAGCGCGTACGACCCGCCGGCGAAGATGACGCCGGAGACCTGGTGGTCCAGCAGCATCTCCACGTAGTCGGACTCGGGCACGCCGCCGATCGTGCGGGCGCAGAGGGCAGGCGTGAAGCCGCGCTGCGCGAGCGAACCGGTGACCACCTCGGCCAGGGCCGGGAAGATCGGGTTCTGCAGCTCGGGCAGCACCAGCCCGACGAGGCGGGCGCGTTCGCCGCGGAGCTTGGTGGGCCGCTCGTAGCCCAGCACGTCGAGTGCGGTGAGCACCGACGTGCGGGTGGCCTCGGAGACGCCGCTGCGCCCGTTGAGCACCCGGCTGACGGTCGCCTCACTGACGCCGGCTTTCTTCGCCACTTCGGCGAGACGTTTGGTCACGACGGAATCCTACGTCAGATCCTTGCAAGAAATGAACAGCGGCAAGCGCTTCGAACGGAGAGGACTTGCCACTCCTTGCAAGCCCGGCACCGAGCCGGCGCCGAGCCGGCACCGAGCCCACACCGGGTCCGGCACCGGGTCCGGCACCGTGAGGTCCGGCGTCGCGGGTTCCGGCACGGAGTGATGTACGGCGCGCTGGATCAGGCAAAACGCCTCCCGGAGGGTGGGCGGGATGGGATGTTTTGAGGCGACGGGTAGAAAGGGGCCGCCACCACATGTCCGACTGGCAGCAGGACGACACCTGGACGACGGGGGACACATCGTCCGGCGGGACGCAGGACTGGTCGTCACCCGCTTCGGCAGCTCAGGACGACTGGTCGGCGAACGCGCAGGACCGGCAGCGCGACTCCGTGCACCGGCTCGCCAACGTCAGCAACGACATGGCAGTGGCCACGCAGGCCGCGGTGCGCGCGGCGGAGACCGCGGTCCAGGTCATCCAGCGGCTCGAGGCGAGCAGCACCGAGATCGGCAAGGTGGTCCAGCTGATCGCGACGATCGCGAAGCAGACCAACCTGCTGGCGTTGAACGCGACGATCGAGGCGGCGCGCGCCGGCGAGTCGGGACGGGGCTTCGCCGTGGTGGCGAGCGAGGTCAAGGACCTGGCGAACGAGACGGCCACCGCGACGAGCGAGATCGGCACCCAGGTCGGCGGCATCCGCAGCGACACCCAGAACGCGGTCTCCGCGATCGAGGAGATGCAGGGCCTGATCGAGGAACTGGACCGCTGCCAGAAGGTGATCAGCGGGATCGTGGTGGAACAACAGGCTGGCTGATTTACGGTGAGCTCTGCCTAGCATCTGCTCACAAGGCGCGGGCACCGCCGAATCTTCGATCCGGCCCCGGCCACCGGGTCGGGCACCGCTGGATCTTCGATCCGGCAGACTTGTCGGCATGGCTAAACGGCGTGTCTCACCCTCCGTGTGTCCGTGCGGCAATACCTCGTACCCCCGTTGTTGTGGTCCTCTCCATGACGGGAAGCCGGCGGCGGACCCGGAAGCTCTGATGCGCTCGCGCTTCAGCGCGTATGCGCTGGGCCGCACCGACTACGTCGTCCGCACCTGGCACCCGGAGACACGCCCGAGCGATCCGGCGGAGCTCGCCGACGATCCCGGCCTGCGATGGGTACGCCTCGAGGTGCTCGGCACGTCCGGCGGTGGCATGTTCGACGCGGAGGGGACCGTCGAGTTCCGCGCGCACTACCGCGAGGGCGGCAAGCCCGGTGTGATGCAGGAGAAGAGCCGATTCGTGCGCTCCGAGGGACAGTGGGTTTACTGGGGCCCACTGCCTCTGTAGATCACAATCTCCTGCAATGGGGCAGGAAAGGAGAGCACCATGCCGGCTCAGAGGCCACTCGAGGACGGGATCGTCCAGGACTTCAAGGTCAACCTCTCGTACGGGGAGTACCTGCGCCTGGACGCGGTTCTCACCGCACAGCGCCTGGTCAGCGTCCCGGAGCACCACGACGAGCTGCTCTTCATCATCCAGCACCAGACGTCCGAGCTCTGGCTTAAACTGGTCATCCACGAGCTGCGTGCCGTGCAGCAGCAACTGGCCAAGGACGAACTGCGCCCGGCGCTCAAGGGGCTGGCCCGGGTCAAGCACATCCAGCGCACCCTCACCGAGCAGTGGTCGGTGCTGGCCACCCTGACCCCGAGCGAGTACGCCGAGTTCCGCAGCTTCCTCGGCACCTCCTCGGGCTTCCAGTCGTACCAGTACCGGGCGATCGAGTTCCTGCTCGGCAACAAGGACCGCCGGATGCTGAAGATCTTCGACGACCAGCCGGAGGCGCGGGCCCTGCTGGAGGACGCGCTCGCGACGCCCAGCGTCTACGACGAGTTCCTGCAGTTCCTGGCGCGGCGCGGCCACCCGGTGCCGGGCGAGGTCCTGCGGCGGGATGTCACCGAACCCTGGGAGTACCAGCCGACGCTCCTGCCGGTCTTCCAGGAGATCTACGAGAAGGCCGAGCAGAACTGGGACGTCTACGAGGCGTGTGAGGAGCTCGTCGACCTGGAGGAGAACTTCCAGTTCTGGCGGTTCCGGCACCTCAAGACGGTGGAACGGACGATCGGGTTCAAACGCGGCACCGGTGGTTCGAGCGGGGTCTCGTTCCTGAAGGCGGCTCTCGATTTGACATTCTTCCCTGAGCTTTACGCCGTCCGTACCGAGATCGCCGTCCCGTCCTGAACCGCCGTCCCGTCCTGAACCGCCGTCCCTCCTGAACCGCCGTCCCTTCCTAGATCTTTCTCCTGTTCGCTAGATCGGAGCCCCCGTTGAGCGATCTGCTCTCCCGCGCCGCGGCCCTGGACGCGGCCGACCCGCTCGCGTCGTTCCGGGACCGCTTCCTCACCGCGCCCGCCTCTGACCTGCTCTCCTACCTGGACGGGAACTCGCTGGGCCGGCCCCTGGAGGCGACCGCCCGGCTGATGGACGAGTTCATCCGGGAGCAGTGGGGCGGCCGGCTCATCCGCGGCTGGACCGACGGCTGGCTGGATTGGCCACTGACTCTCGGGGACCGTCTCGGGGCGATCGCCCTCGGCGCGGCGGCCGGGCAGACCGTGATCGCCGACTCGACCACGGTGCTGATCTACAAGCTGGCGCGGGCCGCCGTCGACGCCCGGCCGGGTCGCAGGCGGGTCGTGCTCGACACCGACAACTTCCCCACCGACCGGTACGTCCTGGAGGGCATCGCCGCCGAACGAGGCCTCGAACTGGTCTGGATCTCCACGGACCCGGTCACCGGCGTGCACCCGGCGCAGGTCGCCGAGGTGGTCGACGAGCGAACCGCGCTGGTGCTGTTCAGCCACGTCGCCTACCGGTCGGGCTGGCTCGCCGACATTCCGGAGATCAACCGGATCGCCCACGAGGCCGGCGCGCTGACCATGTGGGACCTGTGTCATTCGGCCGGCTCGGTGCCGGTCTCGCTCGACGAGTGGGGCGTGGACCTCGCGGTCGGGTGCACGTACAAGTACCTGAACGGCGGGCCCGGCGCGCCGGCCTTCGCCTACCTGCGGCGCGAGCTGCAGGACGAGCTGCGTCAGCCGATCACGGGCTGGATGGGACACCGCGCGGCCTTCGAGATGGGGCACGGCCACGAGCCGGCCCCGGGGGTACGGGCACTGCTCAGCGGCACCCCGCCGATCCTCGCGATGGTCCCGCTCCACGCGAACCTGGACATGCTCGCCGAGGCCGGCATCGAGGCGGTCCGCGCCAAGTCGCTGCTGCTCACCGGTTATGTGCTGGACCTCGCGGACGCGCTGCTCGCCGGTCACGGCGTCGAGGTGGTCAGCCCGCGCGACCCGGCGCGGCGAGGTGGGCACGTGACGTTGAGGCGGCCCGGGTTCGAGCAGTTCCTGGAACCGTTGTGGGACAGCGGGGTGATCCCGGACTACCGCCGCCCGGATGGCCTGCGCATCGGTCCGGCGCCGTTGAGCACCAGCTTCACCGAGGTGCATCAGGGGTTGTCGGTCCTGCGCGACCTGCTGGAGAAGCACCAGTGAGCAACGCACCGTCTCCCGGCACGGCTGTGTCTGGCGCTGGGGGCGCGGCTGCCGGTGCGGGCGGCTGCTGCGGCGGGGCTTCCGGTGGCGGATGCGCTGCCGCGGCTCTGCGGAGCGCCTGCTCAGCGCCGGGCGACGGGACGCCGGGCGACGGGACGCCGGTGGTGCGCTGGCTGGTGGCCGACTCGATCTGGTGGGGTGGCCGGCTGCGGAAGGGCGCCGCGCTGCGCATCGCCGAGAACGGAGTGATCAAGCCCGTTCCGGCCGAGCTCGCGCCACTGGCCGGGACGCGCCGCTTCCCCGGAACACTCCTTCCCGGCCTGGTCGACGCGCACGCGCACTCGGCGCTGGTCGATCTCGGAGCGGTCCGGGCCGGTGGCATCGGGTCGGTCTGGGACCTGGGCGGCGTACCCACCGAAGTGCGAGATCTCGCGGCACGGGCCCGGCAGCCGGGGTCCCAGCTGCCGCGGATCCGCTATGCCGGACCGTTTTTGATCGCCCCCGGCGGCTATCCGAGCGACCGCTCGTGGGCCCCCGCCGGCAGCTGGCGGGAGATCACCTCACCGGCGGACGCGGCAGTGGCCGTGGCCGAGGCGGCGTCGTCCGGCGCCGGCCTGATCAAGGTGACCGCGCACGCCGGAGGCCCGATGCTGCCGCCGGAGGAGATGCGGGCGCTGGTCGAGGCCGCGCACGAGTCCGGCCTGGAGGTCGTCGTGCACGCCGAAGGCCCCGGAACGGTCGCCGCCGCCCTGGCCGCCGGAGCCGACATGCTGGCGCATACACCCTGGTCGGAGCTGCTCGACGACGCTCTGGTGCGGGACTGCGCCGCACGCATGCGCTGGATCAGCACGCTCGACATCCACGGATGGGGAGACCCCGACCCGGCGCGCGAGATCGCCGTCGCCAACGCGCGGCGCTTCATCGGGTACGGGGGAACCGTCCGTTACGGAACCGACCTCGGCAACGGCCCACTACCCGCCGGCGTCAACACTCGTGAGATCCGCGCCCTCCGGGAGGTGGGCTTGGATCCTCACGCGATCCTCTCCGCCATGACCGAAAGCGGCAGCAGCGTGACCGAAAGCGGCAGCAGCGTGACCGAAAGCGGCAGCAGTGAGCTGAGCTGGGTGCCGGGCGGCCTGAACCTCGACCCGGAAGCATTCCCCGACTCCCTGGCGACAGCGCGAGTGCTCGACGACTCCGTGCGCCCCCGTTAGAGAGCGCACAGCGGGCCGCTGGAGCCGGTGGTCAGAGCGTCACGGCTGTTCCGGTCGTGGCGCTCTGGCGGGCCGCGTCGAGGACCTCCATGGCGCGGATCGAGTCCCACGGGTCGACCGGCAGCGGGCCCTCGCCGAGGACCGCCGCGGCGACCGCCGGGTAGAACGTGTCCCAGCGGCCCCGGGCGCTCTCCACCGGCGCACCGGTCGAGCCGCGGAACAGGTGGCCCCAGCGGTGCTCCGGCTCGACGCCCCAGCGGTCGCCCAGCTTCGCCGGGGACTTGCCGTCCTTCAGCAGGGTCTCCTGGTAGTCCAGGTCCGGCGAGATGAAGGTGCCGGCCGTGCCGGTCACCCGGAAGCGCGGACCCGGTCCGGCCTGCCGCCAGCTGCCCCACAGGTGCGACTCGACGCCGCTCGCGTGGTGCAGCGCCACGAAGAAGTCGTCGTCGCGGGGCTCGCCACGCATCTCCGCGTACACCCGGGTGGCCGGGCCGTGCAGCTGCAGCGCCTGGTCCACCAGGTGCGAGCCGAAGTCGAGCAGGGTGCCGCCACCGGCCGCGGGCGGCTCACGGTCCGGCGCCCAGCGCTCCATTCGTGACTCGAAGCGGCGGATCTCGCCGAGCGAGCCGTTCTCGATCAGGCGGCGGATGGTGAGCAGGTCGGAGTCCCAGCGCCGGTTCTGGTAGACGGTGAGAAGCACGCCCGCCTCCTCGGCGGACGTGACGACCTTGCGGGCCGCGGCCGCGTCCAGGGCGAACGGCTTGTCGACGACCACGGCCAAGCCGGCCGCGATGGCCTCGGCGGCCAGGGCGGCGTGGGTCGCTGCCGGGGTGGAGATCGCCACGGCCTGGACGCCGTCGGCGGCCAGCGCGGCGATGGAGTCGTACGCCGAAACGCCCGGAAGCTGCTCGGCGATCTGCGCCCGGCGCTCCTCCGAGGTCGTCACCACGCCGACGAAGTCGATGTTCTGCGCCGAGGCGATCAGAGGCGCGTGGAACACCCGTCCGCCGGTGCCGTAGCCGACCAGCCCGAACTTAACCCGCTCGATCATGTCCGGAAGTTTTTCACATCCGTTGCCGTCCTGTTGCACATGATCTTCGTCGTTACGTGTGATGCACGCCCCATTACTCTCCGATGTATCGGATTCCCCGGCACGATGCTGTACGGATGGCGCACACCGCACCCGGCGATCTAGTGAAACGGCAGGTCCGGCCCTGTCGGATGGATGACGAGGACGACCAGTCGGGCTTCTCGGCGATGTTCAATCGAACCCATGGAACCCGCTCAGAAGGAACGGACCCCGTTCGCCGACATCGACGGCTTGCCGGCCTCGATGTCCGCGATGGTTCTCGATGCGCTGACCGAAATGGGCCGTCATCCCGAGATCCGGCGGGTTCGCCGTGTCGCGTTCGAGGCGCTGTGCCCGCAGCCGGGCCAGCGGCTGCTGGACGCGGGCTCCGGCGCGGGTGAGGTCGCTCGCCAACTGGCCGGCGAGGTCGCCCGCCAGCCGGCCGGCGAGACGCAGCCGACGGGTGGGGTGGTCGCCCTCGACCACTCCGCGTCGATCACCGCTGCCGCCGTCTCCCGGCACGACGGCAGCGACGTGCGCTACGTGACCGGCGACGTCTGCGCCATGGACCTGCCGTCGGACAGCTTCGACGGCGTGTGGTGCGAGCGGGTCCTCCAGCACGTCGACAGCGCCGAGGGGGCGATCGCCGAGCTGATCCGGGTGACCCGTCCCGGGGGGCGGATCTGCTTGATCGACACGGACTGGTCGTCGCTCGCCTTCGACGGGATGCCGTCGGGCCTGGGCGAGGTGGTGATGGCCCACGTCCGGGGCAACTTCACGCCGAAACAGCACGACATGGGGCGTACGCTGCGGCGCCGTCTCGTGGCGAACGGGTTGACCGGCATCACCGCGACGCCGGTGACGTGCCTGTTCACCAGCCCGGAGTCGGCCGCCGTGGTGCTTCCGATGGTCAACCCGCGGGTGCCGGAGGAGAGCTGGGCCACCCCGCCCGGCCTGCGTGACGAATGGCTCGCGTGCGTCGACGCGGCCGGGGCGAGCGGCACTTTCCTGGCCGTCCTCACCATCTGGGTGGTGGCGGGGACGGTTCCGGGATAGATCTTCAGCTGTTCGGGATCTTTCAGCTGTTCGGGATCTTTCAGCTGATCGGGACCATTCAGCTGACGGGGACCATGCGGTGCAGGAGCCGGTCCAGCGGCAAGCTGGCGAACGCGATCCGCACGTCGCTCGACGCGTAAGGCATCCAGAACCGCCCGTCGTGGACGAGCCCGCCGCAGGAGTAGAGCACGTTCGGCACGTACCCCTCCCGTTCGATCTCGTCCGGGTCGATCAGGCCCTGCGGCAGGTCCGCGAGCACGCGCGACGGGTCCTCCAGGTCGAGCAGCATGGCGCCGATCGCGTACCGGCGCATCGGCCCGACGCCGTGCGTGAGCACCAGCCATCCGGCCTCGGTCTCGACCGGTGAGCCGCAGTTGCCGACCTGGATCAGGTCCCAGCCCCGGTGCGGGACGAGGAGCGGGCCGGCCGGCTGCCAGCGGTGCTTCTCGTCGCGGACGGCCAGGCCGAGGGTCTCGCCGTCGGACCGGCAGAGCGCCATCTTCCTGCCGTTGATGTAGCGCGGGAACAGCGCCATGCCCTTGTTCCGGGCGGCCGGGCCGTGCAGCGCGGTGACCTCGAAGTGCCGCAGGTCCCGGCTGTAGATCACGCGCCCGGAGATGTTGAACCCGTCGTACGCGGTGTAGGTCGCCTGATACGCCGGCCGCCCGTCCGGATCGATCACCTGGACGAACCGGGCGTCCTCCATGCCCCGGCTCTCGCTCGGGGTGGCCGGCCACAGCACCCGCTGGTGCAGCGGCATCGTGGCCGGGAACGTGACGGCGTAGTCGTCCGTCACGATCCGCCGGATCAGGTCCAGCGTCTTCGGGGTGGTCGGCCGGGCCAGGATCTCGGGCGGCAGGTGGCTGAGAATGTCCTCGAAAACCTGGTCGTCGAATCGGTCCGGGAGCGCGCCGAGGACGTACGCGGAGGCCTCGTTGTCGATGTCCCCGTCGCCGAGCGCCGCGAAGAGCTGGTGTTTCATGTGTTTGGCGCCGACCCGATGGCCGATCGCGAGCGGGCCGTCCCGCTCCTCGAGCCGGATCGCCGCCCCCGGCCCGAGGATGACGCTGCAGAAGCCGATGGACGAGATGTGTCCCTCGCCGATCTGCCGGAGGCTGAGGGCCGCCCGCATCTCGCCGGGCGCGAGGTCCGCCTGGTCGGGGTGCGGGACGATCGACGGGTTGCAGAGGGCCGCGGCCTCGACCGAGAACTCGTGGCTGAAGTACGCCCCGATCAGCGTCCGCGCCGCCGGTGACAACTCGATCTCCGGTGGGACGCGGTGCTGCACGACCTCGTAGTGGTGCTGGAACGTGGCGAGGATGTCGTGATGCCGCCCGGCGAAACGGTTCAGCACGTCGTCCAGCAACGTGTTGATGTCGCTCTCGTCGAGTTGCAGCACGCGTTCGATCAGGCATGAGGTGCGGTTGTGGGTGGCGTGCGCGTCCTCGCCGGGGACGAACAGCTTGATCACTACACGGCGGCCGTCCGGCGCCATGGTGATGTTGTGACGGGTGATGTCTTGCGTATTCACGGTTGCGGTCACGCTAGGCCGCCTGACGGTCGGGTCGCGCTCCGGCTCGTCAGCCTGCGAGCATGCTGCAGCGTGGAGACGAGCGCGAGGGTTGATTCGGCTCCTTGGTTCAGATTAGGACCATCAACCGTCAATCCGTCATAACAACCAGAAGTCTCGCTGTCCCACATCACCGTTCCGGTGTCGTTGTCGCCGAGGAACCAGGCGATCGCCTGGAACAGCGGCGCGTCCCAGCCTTCGTCGCCGGTGACCGCCGCGGCGGTGGCGCAGGCGTCGGCGGTGGCCGCCGCCTCGACCGGCTGCTGATCGAGCGCGCCCGACGTGCGCGAGTCGGAGACCAGCTGCGGAGCGGCGTCGGGGATCCGGTTCCGGTGTTCCCCGGCACGCCAGCCACAGACCGGGACGGTGGAGAGGTGACCGCGATGCTCCTGCGCCCGGCAGAGCCAGGCCAGCATCCGCAGGCCGTCGGTGAGCAGCCCCTCGTCGCCGAGGAGATCACCGGCGGCGATCGCCACCTCGGCGAGGGCCGGGTTCGCGTACGTCAGTTCCCGTTCCGGCCAGACCCAGCCCGGATCGGATCCGGGCAGCCCGATCACCGTGGCCGCGTCGCCGAGCAACTGGGCGGCCTCCCGGTCGCGCGGATCGGCGCGCAGCACCTCGGCGGCGCCGAGCCCGGCGAACGCCATCGCCCGGGGCCAGGGCGACCGGCAGCGCACGCCCTGACGGAACGCGTTCGCCGCCTCCCGCCGCAGCCAGGGGCTGCGGGCCCGGGCCGCCGCGGTGCCGAGTCCCCAGAGGGCCCGGCCCCACCAGTCGCCCAGCGAGGGCTCGTCCTGCCATCGGCGGTCGTAGCTCATCCGGTTGCGGAAGCCCCCGGCCGCGCCCTGGGCGTGGGTGAGGAACGTCAGGTATCGCTCGGCCAGCCGGGTCAGTTCCGGCGTCGGCCGGGGTTCGCGCGCGGCCACCAGCAGGCCGCGCGACACGTCGTCCACGCAGTAGCCGTGCTCACGCCGGGGTATCGCGTTGCGGGCGTGTTCGAGCAGGCCGGTGTCGTCGGAGAGCCGGAACAGGTGGTCCCAGCGAGGTTCGGGCACGTCACGGAGCTGGATGGGCGGCGGGAGCAGCCGCAACGCCACGCTCATGCCGAGATCGTCCGGGCCGGCACGTTCCCCGCAGGCATGTTCCCGGCCGGCATGTTCCCGGCCGGCATCGTCCCGGTGGTGATCGGCCCGCTGGTGATCGGGCCGGCGGCGAATGGCCGCCGATCGGCGAGCAGGCGTGCGGCGAGCGCCTGGTATCGGGCGGCCACGGCGGGCCAGCGCAGCGTCGGGCCGCCGGCCAGGCCGGTGAGCCGCCCGGGCAGGCCCGGCTCGGCCAGAACCCGCCGGATGGCCATGGCCATCGCTTCCGGGTCCTGATGCGGCACGAGCAGGCCCGGACCGTCCGCGAGAAGCTCGACCGCGTGCGGGAACTCCGTCGCCACCACCGGGATCCCGGCCGCCACCGCCTCGATGAGCACGCCGGAGGTGACCTGCTCGGTGGAGTCGTAGGGCAGCACGACAGCGTCGGCCGAGCAGATCAGCCGGGACAGGTCGTCGGGTTTCAGATAGACGTCGGACCAGCGGACGCAGTCCGCGACGCCGCGTTCCTCGGCGAGGGCCTTGAGCGAGTCCCGGTACTGGTCGCCCTGCTGTTCGAGGACCTTCGGATGGGTACGCCCGGCGACCGTGTAGATCGGGCGGGGTTCGATGTCGTCGAGGAAGGCGAGCGCCCGGATCGCCCACTCGATGCCCTTGCCCGGACCGAGCAGCCCCCAGGTGAGCAGGTGCGGCCGCTCGTTGCCGGTACTCTCCGGGGTGACGGCGTTGTGGCTGCCCGCCCCGTGCGGGATCACTGTCACCTTGCGGGCGTCCACGTCGTAGCGGCCGACCAGCCGGGTGCGTGCGGTGTCGGTCATGGTCACCACCGCGTCGGCGGTGCCGGCGATCTCCTCGAGAACCGTCCGTTGCAGCTGGTCCGGCTGGGTCAGCACGGTGTGCAGGACGACGATCGCCGGGATCCGCAGCGCGCGCAGCACCGGCAGGATCTCCGCGCCGGCGTCGCCGGGATAAATGCCGTACTCGTGCTGGATGATCGCGACGCCGAACCGGTTCAGGGCGGTGGCGGCGGCCACCCACCCGCCGGGCCGGTCGGTGTGCCAGGTGTGCACCACCCGGGGGGCGGACCGGTCGAGTGCGATCCCGCCACTGGTGTTGTCACTGGCGAGCAGCCGCACGACGCCGGAGCCGGAGTTCGGCTCCGCGACGAGGTGGGTCGCAAGTGCCGCATTGAACGTCGCCAAACCGCATTGGGTTGGGGGATATGTGCTCAAAAACCCGTATGTCGCAGGCATGACAGGCCTTTCTCCTCGGCCGGCTGCCTCCCCGCAGCACGGACTCAGCGCGCGCGGGCACGGTGCCGTTCAGGCACGGTTCGTTTGTTCGCCGCGCGAGAACTGCGCTGACCCCGACCGGGCCGATACCACCCCCGGCACCAACCGCCAGGAAAAGGGCCCGTTTAACGCGCAATTCACATTGCGACGTTAACAAGAGTCTGGTATTCAACTGACGATTTTTCGGTAAATCGCCAGGTACTCCTCGACCATGCGCTCGGCCGAGAACCGCTGCCGCGCCCGCGCCGAGCAGGCCGCCCGATCGATCTCCGCGATCCGGTCGACAGCGGCCACCGCCTCGTCCACCGTCTCCACGAGGAATCCCGTGACACCCTCGTCGACCACTTCGGGCATAGACCCTTTCCGGTACGCGACGACGGGCGTCCCGCAGGCCATCGACTCCACCACCGAGAGGCCGAAGGGCTCGGCGAACCGGATCGGATGCAACAGCGCCGCACCGGAACCGAGGATCGTGCCCCGCTCCTCCGGGCCCACCGAACCCAGATAGACGACCCGCTCACCGTCGATCAGGGGCTCCACGCTTTCGGCGAAGTAATCGTGGTCCTGCACGATTCCGCACATGACCAGTCGCCGTCCGGCGCGCCGGGCGATCTCGATGGCGATATCGGTTCCTTTGTCGGGATGGATCCGGCCGAAGAGGATGAGATCCCGCCCGCCGTCCGGATGGAACGGCAATCCGCTGAGGTCGACGCCGTGATGAACGGTCGCCAGGTATTCCAGGTCGGGAGAACGGTCGCTGTCGGAGATGGAGACGAAGTGTGCCGGGTTGTCCCGGCGAGCCTGGGCCCGCCGGTACGCCGGAAGGATGTTCGGCCCGGAGAAGCCGTGGACGGTGGTGAGCAGCGGGGCCCGGCAGTGCGCCGAGAACGCGAGGGGCAGCCAGTCCAGATGATTGTGGATCAGGTCGAACTCGCCGGATCGGGCGAGCGCGTGACTGACGTGGATCGCCTCCCACACCCGGCCGTCGATGCTGTCGCTCTCCTCATACCCGGTCGGGACCACGCCGTCGAGGGTCGCCTTCGTCACCGAGTCGAGCGTGGCGAAGAGGGTGACGTCCACGCCGCGGGCGGCGAGGCCCTCGGTGAGCAGGCTGGTGATCAGCTCCCAGGGGCCGTAGTGCAGCGGTGGCGTGCGCCAGGCGATCGGCCCCAACATGGCAACCTTCATGACAAATCGCGTTTTCCGGTCGTAACCACGTCGTCAGTATGCACGTCAGGTATGAACCTCGTTCTCGTGTTAGAGAAGAGCCATGAGCGATTCGGTGTCGAAGAGTGACTGGTGGAAGAAGGCTGTCGTCTACCAGATCTATCCGCGGAGCTTCGCGGATTCCGACGGTGACGGCATGGGCGACCTGCGGGGCGTCATCAACCACCTCGACTACCTGGCCGACCTCGGCGTCGGGGTGCTCTGGCTGTCACCGATCTATCCGTCGCCGCAGGACGACAACGGGTATGACATCAGCGATTACCAGAACATCGAGCCGCTCTTCGGCGACCTGGACACCTTCGACGAGCTGCTGGCCGGCGCGCACGCCCGGGGCATGAAGCTGATCATGGACTTGGTGGTGAACCACAGCTCCGACGAGCACCAGTGGTTCCTGGAGAGCCGGTCGTCGAAGGACAGCCCGAAGCGGGACTGGTACTGGTGGCGGCCCGCCCGTCCCGGCATGGAGCCGGGCACGCCGGGCGCCGAGCCGACCAACTGGGGTTCCGTCTTCGGCGGCCCGGCGTGGGAGTTCGACGAGAAGACCGGCGAGTACTACCTGCACCTCTTCTCCAGGAAGCAGCCCGACCTCAACTGGGAGAACCCGGAGGTGCGCCAGGCCGTCTACGCCATGATGCGCTGGTGGCTGGACCGGGGTGTGGACGGCTTCCGGATGGACGTCATCAACATGATCTCCAAGGTGGTCGGCCCGGACGGCTCCCTGCCCGACGGGCGGATGAGCGTCGGCGCCGCGTACGCGGACGGCTCCGACTCCTTCGTCGGCGGCCCCCGCCTGCACGAGTTCCTCCAGGAGATGCACCGCGAGGTGTTCGCCGGCCGGGAGGGCCTGCTGACCGTCGCCGAGACGCCCGGCGTCACCGTGGAGCAGGCCCGCTTGCACACCGACCCGGAACGGCACGAGGTCGACATGGTCTTCCAGTTCGACCACGTGTGGGTCGACCGGGGGCCGGATCCGTGGCTCCTGGTGCCGCTGCGGCTGACCAACCTCAAGGCGATCTTCGGCCGCTGGCAGGCCGGGCTCGCCGACCTGGGCTGGAACAGCCTCTACTGGAACAACCACGACCAGCCGCGCGCGGTCTCCCGGTACGGCGACGACAGCCCGCGGTACCGGGTCGCCTCCGCCAAGATGCTCGGCGCGGTGCTCCACCTGCACCGCGGCACGCCCTACGTCTACCAGGGCGAAGAGCTCGGCATGACGAACTTCCCGTTCGCCGGGATCGAGGACTTCCGCGACATCGAGGCGCTCGGCCAGTACCGGCAGGCGCTTGACCTGGAGGGCCGCAGCCCGGAGGAGGTGCTGACGGTGCTGCGCGCGCGGGGGCGGGACAACGCGCGTACCCCGATGCAGTGGGACGACTCGCCGCACGCCGGCTTCACGACCGGGACGCCGTGGCTGGCGGTCAACCCCAACCACCGGGAGATCAACGCCGTGGCCGCGCAGGCCGACCCGGACTCGGTGTTCCACTGGTACCGCCGGCTGATCCAGCTGCGGAAGACCGAACCGGTCGTGGCCGACGGCGACTTCACCATGCTGCTGCCGAACGACGAGCGCCTGTACGCGTTCACCCGCGCCCTGGGCGGCACCGAGCTCCTGGTGATCGGCAACTTCTCCGGCGAGCGGGTCCGGGCCGAGATCGACGACGCGGAGGCCTGGTCGGCGGCCGAGCTGGTGCTCAACAATCTGCCCGGCACGCCGGCCGACCTGACCCTGGACCCGTGGCAGGTCCTCGTCTACAAGCGCACCCGCTAGCCGGCCGTGATGGTGTCCCAGGAGTATCCGAGCAGGGCGAACGCCGCGCCGAGCAGCGCCAGGCTGACGCCGCGCGTGGCGATCGGAAGCGCCGCCAGGACGAGAAGGATGACGGCGATGATGTAGAAAAGGCCCTGGATCGACATGATTGCTCCTTGATGTGGGGGATTTAGGGGCGGCGTCCGCTTACCCCCGCATCGAGGCGCGCTAAACAACGGCCGTCGTGAGGTTCAGTCGCGCGGGCCGCGGGGTACTCCGCCGGCATGAGCAGTCACGTGGTGCGCTCCGGACGGCATGTCTCCCCCTGGCTCGCGCTGGCCGGCTTCGGCGCGGCCGTGGCGGTGGCGGCCCTGATCGGTGGCCTCGGCGTGGCGGGGACCGCCGGTGAGTACCAGAGCCTCGACCGCCCGTCGTGGGCGCCGCCGTCCTCGGTGTTCGGCCCCGTCTGGACGGTCCTCTACGCGATGATCGCGGTGAGTGGCTGGCTGGTGTGGCGTCGTACCGGCTGGTCATCGGCGCTGAACTGGTATGCCGCGCAGCTCGTGCTGAACGCGCTCTGGACGCCGATCTTCTTCGGCGCCGGGCAGTACGGCCTGGCCCTGATCGACATCGCGGTGCTCTGGGTGCTGATCGGGGTGACGGTCTGGAAGTTCCGGCCGGTCTCCACTGTCGCGGCCGGCCTGCTGCTGCCGTACTGGCTCTGGGTCACCTACGCGACGGCGCTGAACGCCGCGATCTGGTCGGCCAACTGACCCACCTCCGAGGTAAAAAGCCGAGCTTTTTTCACAGAACTCCCCACGCGTCACTCGGCACACCGGCAAGGTGGCACATGGTCACCGGTACATCCCGAAATGACCCCTTCCGCCGGTGGCCGGGGGAGTCTCCATGCGCCGCAACCGGCCCGTCTGTCGTCTGCTCACGGCCCTGGTCGCCGGTACCCCGGCGATAGCTCTGGCTGTCTCAAGCCTGGCTGTCTCAAGCCTGGCATTCCCGGGACTGGCATTCCCGGGGCTGGCACCGGCGCGGATTCACCCTGACGGCCCGGTGCTGCAGACGTTCCCGATGACCGAGGGCATGCGCCTGGCGAGCCGCAGGACCGGACAAAACCGGTGGCAGGGGTACGCGGAACTGCCGCCCCGGCACACCGAGCCGTTCAGCCTGGTCGGCGTGACGTGGTCGGATCCCCGGGCGGCCGGTGACGGCCGGATCGAGGTGCGGACGCGAACCGCGGGAACGGACCGGTGGACGCCGTGGCAGCTCCTCGAGACCGACAACCCGGACGCGTCCGGCGGGACCGAGGGATCGCGGGGCGCCAGCGATCCCCTCTGGGTCGGCCCGTCCGACGGGGTGCAGGCGCGGATGGCCGGGAAGCGGCTCCCGGACGGCCTGCGAGTCGACCTGATCAACCCCGACGCAACGGTGGAACAGCAGGCGCCGGTGCTGGAGACAGTTGGCCTGGAGACAGTTGGCCTGGAGACAGTTGGCCTGGAGACAGCCGGCCTGGAGGCCGGTGCGCGCAACCCGAAGCTGCCGCCCCGGCCGGTGCCGAGGATCGTCACCCGGGCGGGCTGGGGCGCCAACGAGGCGATCGTCAAAGGCACGCCGTCCTACACCGGCGGGATCGAGGTCGTCTTCGTGCACCACACCGCGAGCGGCAACGGCTACACCTGCGGGCAGTCGGCGAGCATCGTCCGGGGCATCGAGGCGTACCAGGTGCGGAGCAAGGGCTGGAACGACATCGGCTACAACTTCCTGGTCGACAAGTGCGGCAGCATCTTCGAGGGACGCCGGGGCGGGGTGCACCGGTCCGTGCTGGGCGCGCACACCCTCGGCTTCAACAGCAACGCCAGCGCGATCGCCGTGATCGGCGACTTCCGTGCCACCGGCGTCCCGGCCGCGGCGCGAGCCTCGGTGGCCCAGGTCGCCGCGTACAAGCTGGGCGCCTGGGGGAGCCCACCGGCGGGCCGGGTCTCGTACGTCTCCGGTGGCAGCAACAAGTACCCGGCCGGGCGGACGGCGATCCTCAGCCGGATCTCCGGGCACCGCGACGCCGGATCCACCGAGTGCCCGGGCAACGGCCTGTACGCCCAGCTGCCGTCGATCCGGACACTCGCCGGGGGCGCCCCGATCGGGCTGCGGTACCAGGAGCTCGGCGGCGCCAGCGCGTACGCGGGGAAGTTCTACACCCGTGGCCTGGTGCGGCCGCTCTGGACGCTCTCCACGCCCAGCCGGATGATGGACCGCTTCGAGGTGTGGCTGGACGGCCGGCTCTTCGCCGCCGCGCCCGCCGGGAACCGGCTGTCTCGTCTCCAGCTGCCGGCCGGCGAGCACACCGTCGCGGTCAAGGGCGTGCACCTGTCCGGGCGCACCGCGATCACCAGCGCACGGATCCTCGCCGACCCGGTGCCGCCGGAATTCGCGGCCGAGCCCCAGGTGTCCCTGCGGACCGGCGCGGTGACCGAAACCGGCGTGCCGGTGCGGCTCAGCTGGGCGGCCGCCGACGACAACGGGCTGCGGTCGGTGCGGGTGACCGGCACCGGGCGCGGGGTCCTGGGCGCGGATGCGGAGAGTTTCGACTCGGCGGCCACTCTCGGGGAGGCCGGATCGTGGACCGTCACGGCGGCCGACCGTGCCGGGAACACCCGGAGCGCTTCGGTCGCCCGTACCCTCGTAGTCGTCCCGGAGGCCGGCGCCCAGCGGACCGGAACCTGGCGCACCCTGCGCGACGCCGGCCACCTCGGCAGCGAAGCTGCCGCCTCAGCGGGCCGGGGCGCGGCGCTGACCTGGACTTTCACCGGCCGGTCGGCCGCGCTGATGGCCGGGCGCACCGCCACCTCGGGACGCGTCCGGGTCTATCTCGACGGGCGCGACCAGGGTGTCGTGGATCTGCGGTCGGCGACCGCGCGGTACCGGCAGGCGGTCTGGACCCGGATGTGGCCGGACAGCGGCACACACACCGTGAAGGTCGTGGTGGAGACCGGCTCGGCGATGCTGGACGGGCTCACCTACCTGAGGTGAACGGGTTCTCCACGCGCTCCCAGGAGCGGCCGGTGGGCAGGACCGTGCGCAGGCCCTGGTACCACTGGAAGGCCATCTTGCGGTAGCCGAGCTCGTCCGGGTGCACGCCGTCCACGGTGTCCGACGCCGGGATCACCGACATGTCGACGAGCGTGACGTTTCCCGGGCGGCGGGCCGCGGCCTTGGTCAGCGCCGCGTTGAAGGAGCGGAACTCCTTCGCGTGCTTGCCCCGCACGACGAGCAGCTTCGCCAGCACGATCCGGACCTCCGGGTCGGCCGCGATCATGCGGTCGATCAGGTCGTTCAGCCGCTTCGGGGCGCCGGCGGCCTGGTGGCGCAGCAGGTCGTTGGTGCCGATGTCGAGGAGCACGACCTGCGGGCGGAACTTCGTCATCCAGTAGCTCGCGTGCCGGGTCAGCCACGCGATCCGCCAGCCGGGGTGACCCTCGTGGCCGGTGTCCGCGCCGGAGCCGTTGCTCTGCGACCCGACGAAGTCGGCGTGGACACCGGAGAGCGCGAGCCAGGTGAAGAGCGAGTCCCGGTAACCGTTCTCGGACTTGTCACCCTTGCCGAAGGTGAGGCTGTCGCCGAGCGGCATGATCCGGATCGGGGCGCCGGGGACCTGCCGGATGGTCTGCTGGACGGCGCTCGCCGGGATCATCGCGGGATTGGCCGCCACCGCCGTCTGTGGGTTGGACGCCTGTGGGTTGGCCGCCTGTGGGTTGGCCGCCTGCGGCGCGGAGACGGCGATGCCGGCCGCCATCACCGCGGCGGCGAACAGCGGGGCGGGACCGTGGCCGATGAGGCGGTTCAGCAGGCGCATGCCCGGCGATTCGACGTCCACCGCCGGGCACTGAGCGCGTGCTCCCCACCCGCACCCCGGGAAACCTGCCTGCTACTCGCCGGTTCTTCAGTCGACTGTCAGGACCACTTTGCCCCGGCCGTGCCGGGACTCCACCACGGCGTGCGCCTCCGCCACCCGCTCCCACCCGAACGCCCGGATCGGCATCCGCAGGCCCGGCAGTGCCACCACCTCGGCGAGCCGGTGCGGCGACCGGCCGGCCCGCACCACCCTCGTACCGTGCTCGGCCGCGGCCTTGTCGTCCACGATCGTGCCGACCCGATCCGGCAGGACGCCCAGCCGCACCGACTGGGCGATCGCCTCGCCGCCTGCGGCGTCGAGAGCGACGGTCGGCGTCAGGCCGGTGGCACGAACCGCTTCGATCAAGCCCGGTCCGTACGGGACCGGCACGGCCCCGAGCTCACGCAGATACTCGTGGTTCCCCGGACTGGCCGTCCCGATCACCGTGGCGCCGGCCCGGACGGCCAGCTGGGTGGCGATCGTGCCGACGCTGCCGGCTGCCGCGTGCACGAGCAGCACGTCGCCCGTCGTGACCGCGAGCTCGATCAGGGCGCCGCTCGCCGTCTGCGACGCCGCGACCAGGCCGGCCGCGGCCGGGAAGTCGAGGTGGCCGGGTTTGAGCACGACGTTCTCGGCCGGGACCGTGACGTATTCGGCGACGGCGTTGAGCATGGTCGAGCCGAGAACCGGGGTCCCCGGCGCTATCTCGCCGCTGATGACCACACCTGCGTATTCCTGGCCGATCTGCTGAGGAAATCGGGCCTGGATCCACGGCATCTGGCCGGCCCGCGCCGCCACGTCGAACGGCTGCACCCCGGCGGCGTGCACCTTGATCAGGACCTCGCCCGGCCCGGGCTCCGGATCGGGCAGGTCGGCGAAGCGCAGAACGTCGGGCGGACCGTACCGGTCGAAGACGACAGCTCTCATGTCAGCACCCTGCAAGCTGAACTCATGTTGAGGTCAAGCGTTCTGCACGCGGACTTCTCCACGCTGAGGGCATGACTGCTGAAGCACTGGGCGAACGCCTGTTCGGCGCCATGATCGGCGCCCTGGAACTCTGCACCGTCGAGGTCGGCCGGGAACTCGGCCTCTACGCCGCTCTGCGGGACGGCCCGCTCACCCCGGCGGAGCTGGCGAAGGCCGCCGGCATCGACGAACGGTACGCCCGGGAATGGCTGGAACAGCAGGCCGCCGCCGGTTTCCTGACCCCCGGCTTCGCGCTCGGGCCGGGCGCCGCCGAGGTGCTGCTCGACGAGGGTGGCACCGCCTACGCGGGCGCGGCCGGCCAGTTCGTCGTCGGGGTGGCCCTGCTGACCCCGTCGGTGATCGAGGCGTTCCGGACCGGCGCGGGCGTGCCCTACTCCGCGTACGCGCATGTCCGGCACGGCATCGCGGGCTTCAACCGGCCGATGTTCGAGCACCTGCTCACCACGGCGTGGCTGCCGGCCGTACCGGAGATCGAATCCCGTCTGCGGGAGGCCGCTCCGGGCGCTCGGGTGCTCGACCTCGGCTGCGGGATGGGGTACTCGTCGGTGGCGCTGGCACTGGCCTACCCGTCGATCACCGTACGCGGCGCCGACCTCGACGAACACTCGATCACGGCAGCCCGCGAGGTGGCCGCCGCCGCGGGCGTCGCCGACCGGGTCAGCTTCACCGTCGCCGACGCCGCGGCGGTGACCGGGGACTACGACCTGATCACCCTCTTCGAGGCGCTGCACGACATGGGCGACCCGGTGGGGGTGCTGCGCAACGCCCGCACCCTGCTCCGCCCCGGCGGCAGCGTCCTGATCGCCGACGAACGGGTCGCCGACGAGTTCACCGCCCCGGCCGGCGAGGTGGAACGGTTGCAGTACGCGTTCAGCGTGCTGCACTGCCTGCCCGCCACCCGAGCCGAGAACCCGGTGATCGCCAACGGCACGATCCTGCGCGCGCCCACGCTCCTGGGGTGGGCTCGGGAGGCCGGCTTCCCGTCCCCGGCCGTCCTCGACATCGACAACGACTTCTGGCGCTTCTACCAACTGCGCCGGGGGTACGAGCAGGAACCCGGTGTGGCCGGCTGACGTGCGATGTCATGCGGCCTGACGGTGATCTCGGGTTGGTCCGCTGAACGGCGGGTCCGGTCGGTCGTGCCCCGCCGGGCCTGTCACGGTTGGGCGGCAGTATGTATTTATCGTATTTATCGTGACGGATCGCTCTCGGTGTCGACCGTGGTTACCTGCTTGGGCTACGGCTCGGTTGTGCGAGCCGTAGCGGAGACCGGTTATCCGTGCGGCGGTTGCCTGTCTGGGCGACGGCTCGCGGGCCCGAGCCGTACCTGGTGCAGGCTAAACGGCGTGGTTGCCTGTCTGGGCGACGGCTCGTGGTCGTGAGCCGTAGCTGGTGCAGGCTAAACGGCGTGGTTGCCTGTCTGGGCGACGGCTCGTGGTCGTGAGCCGTAGCTGGTGCAGGCTAAACGGCGTGGTTGCCTGTCTGT